>CAYXIN010000001.1:0-4637 GCA_964465395.1 uncultured Oscillospiraceae bacterium
CCACGTTCTGCTCAAATCCGACGGCATCCCCACCTACCACTTCGCACACGCGGTGGACGACGAACTCATGCGCACCACGCACGTTGTGCGCGGCGACGAATGGCTGCCGAGTCTGCCCTTCCACATCCAGCTTTTCAAGGCGCTGGGCTTCCGGCTGCCGAAGTATGTGCACATCGGCCCGCTGATGAAGATGGACGGTGCCTCCAAGCGCAAGCTCTCCAAGCGGAAGGATCCGGAGCTGGCTCTGACCTACTACCAGGCGGAGGGCTTCCCGGTGCAGGCCATGCGGGAATACCTGATGACCGTGCTCAACTCCAATTTCGAGGACTGGCGGCGCGCCAATCCGGACGCCGCGCTGGAGGACTTCAAATTCAGCCCCAAGAAGCTCAATCCCGCCGGTGCGCTCTTTGACTACGCCAAGCTGGTTGATGTCTCGAAAAACGTCATCTCCCGCATGTCTGCACAGGAGGTCTGCACCCTGCTGACCGCCTGGGCCCAGGAGTTCGACCCCGACCTCGGCGCAAAGCTGGCCGCCGATCCCGCCTACACGACGGCGATTCTGGCCATCGGCCGCGGCGGTAAAAAGCCGCGCAAGGATCTGGCCACCTGGAAGGACGCCCGCGATTACATGGGCTTCTTCTTCGACGAGCTGCTGGAGGCGCCCGTTTTCGACGCGCGCTTCGACCGCGCATTGATTTGCGAGGTGCTGACGCGCTTCCTGCGCAGCTACGACCCGGCGGACGACGCCACCGTCTGGTTTGAGAAGGTCAAGGCGCTTGCTGCCGACGTCGGCTTCGCCACGGATATGAAGGCATACAAGGCCGCGCCGGACGAATGGCCCGGCTCCGTTGCGGACATTTCCACCTTCCTGCGCGTGGCCATCACCGGCAAGACCAATTCGCCGGATCTGTTCACCGTCATGCAGCTTCTTGGCCCGCAGCGCAGCCGCGAGCGCCTCGAGCGCGCCATCGCTGCACTGGCCTGAGCGCCGCCAGAAGCAGCACTTGCACAACAGCACAGCACCGGTACCTGCGAAACGCAGACACCGGTGCTGTTTTCTTTCCGGCCGGGGCTTACTCTGTCCGGCCACCCTCCACAACGAGGTTATCGGGGTCGGCCGCTGCGCCATAGACGCCGGCAAGCGTGGCCTCATAAGCCGCATGGAAGAAATTTTCCTCCCCCAGCACCTCAATTTCCGCATTGAGCCAGTTGAGCAGCGTGGTGTTGCCCTTCTGCACGGCGGGGGCAATAAAATCCGCATCGCCCAGCGCGTCGATGCCCACCGTATAACCGGGATTCTGAAGCGCCCAGGCCAGCACCTCGGTGTTGTCGGTGGAGAAGGCGTCACCGCGTCCATCCAGCAGGGCGTTATAGGCATCTGCATACTCATCATACTTTTGCAGGGTCAGATCGGGATAGTTCTTCTCAAAAAAGAGCTCGGCTGTGGTGCCCTTGACCACGATGAGCGTTTTGCCCTGCAAGTCCTCCACGCGGGTAATCAGCGCGCTGTCGGGCGAGACAACGCCAAGCTTCACCTTCATATAGGGCAGGGCAAAGTCCACCTGCATGGCGCGCTCCTCAGTCACGGTGAAGTTTGCAAGGATGAGATCGACCTTGCCGGTGGCTGCAAACTCCACGCGGCTGGCAGGATCCGTGGAGATATATTCCACCGCCACACCAAGGTCGCTGGCAATGCGCTCGGCAAAGTAAATATCATAGCCCTGATAGGCGCCGTTCTCATCCACATAGCCGAAGGGGGCCTTGTCGCTGAAAACGCCGATGACAATTTTTCCGCTTTCGCGAATCTCATCGAGGGTGCGGCAGGTGCCGGTGGCGCCGTCCTGTGCGCCGCAGGCGCTGAGGCCCGCCGCCAGAAGCAGCAGCGCCAGGGTAAGGGAGAGCAGTCTGACAAAAGCATTGTTTCGTTTCATCGTTTTTTCCTTCTTTCTTTTATTTATGGCAAAATCGCAGTTTCTTCCGCTCTGCGTCTGCGCCGGTCAAAGGCAAAGGTTCGCAGGAATTCCTTTGCCCGCTGCGTCTGGGGATTGGTGAAAAACATATCCGGGCTGGAATCCTCGACGATGTGGCCGCCCTCCAGAAAAAGAATGCGGTCTGCAATGGCACGGGCAAACTGCATTTCGTGAGTCACAATCACCATGGTCATGCCCTGGTCGGCAAGCTCCAGCATCACATCCAGAACCTCCCGCACCATCTCTGGATCCAGCGCAGCCGTCACCTCATCAAACAGCATGACCTCGGGATTCATGCAAAGCGCGCGGACAATGGCCACACGCTGCTTCTGCCCGCCCGACAGCGCGCCCGGACGGGCATCGCGCTTTTCCCAGAGGCCGACCCGTCGCAGCAGCCGCTCGGCCTGGGCCTCCACCTCTTTTCTGGCGCGCTTCTGCACGTGGACGGGCGCCAGAGTGATGTTATCCAGAATCGTCTTATGCGGAAAAAGGTCATAGCTCTGAAAAACCATGCCGATTTTCTGCCGCAGCCGCGTCGCCGCCCGGCCACCGGCGCGCAGCTCCTCCCCATCAAGCAGCACGCGCCCGGCGCTGGGCGTCTCCAGCCCGTTCATGCATCGCAAAAGCGTGCTTTTGCCGCATCCGGACGGGCCAAGCACCACGACGACCTCCCCCTTGCGCACATCAAGATCGATGCCATCGAGAACGGTTTCGCTGCCAAAGCGCTTGACCAGTCCGCGCACCGCAAGCTGTATTTCCTGTTCCATCCTTTTTGTTCACCTCCATCGTTTTTCCAGCTTCCTCGCCAGCAGCGAAATGGGCCAGCAGGCAAGGAAATAAAGCAGAAAAATCGCACCATAAACCCACAGCGCCGCCGTCGGATAGGTAAAGCGGTTGGCGTCGATGATCTGCTTGCCCACCTTCAAAACCTCCGTCATGCCAATCAGCACGACAAGGCTTGTCGTTTTAATCATACGGGTCACCAGATTGATTGTCAGCGGAAGAAGCCGGCGCACCGTCTGCGGCGCGACAACATAGAGCATGGTCTGCGCGGTGGACATGCCCAACGCGGCAGCGCTGTCATACTGCTGCCTGGGGATGCTGGCAAGCGCGCCCCGGACGAGGTCGCCCATTTCCGCCGTCCCCCACAGGGTGAAGACGAGAATCGCGCTGGTGTCCGCAGAAAGATTCCAGCCAAAGGCTCTGGTCACGCCGAAATACGCGAGAAACAGAAGCACAAGCTGCGGCAGAATGCGGATAGAATCCAGATACACCCGGCTGAAGGCGCGGGCAAGCGGATGTTTCCGCGTCATGAACACGCCAAACAGAATGCCCAGCGGAATCGACAGCAGCACGGACAGCAGGCTGATGCGGAGCGTCACCCCAAGCCCTTCGAGCAGCCGCAGGAAATTTTTGCCCAGAAAGAGCACCCTAATTCCCGAAGCCAGCATGACGAAGCCTCCTTTCCAGCGCGGCTGCCAGAATCGAAACCGGCAGCAGCAGAATCAGATAGAAAACCACCAGCATCAGCAGCGCCTCGTCCGTCTCGGAATAGAGGCCGATGAGGTCGCGCGTCACATACATCAGATCCGCCAGCGCAATCCCGCTGACCACGGAGGTTTCCTTGATCAAAAAAATCACGTTGGCGCAGATTGCCGGAACCGAACTGCCAATCGCCTGCGGCAGGATAACCGTGCGCAGCGTGAGCAGTCGCCCCATGCCAAGCGCGGCCGCCGACTCGAGCTGCGACCGGTCTACGGCCTCCAGACCGCTGCGGACGGACTCGGCCATATAGCTGCCGCCGAGGAAGCCCAGCCCCACGACGGCGCAGAGCTCCGCGCTCCAGACCACGCCAAGCTTGGGCAGGCCGAAATAGAGGAAGAACAACTGCACCAGCAGCGGCGTATTGCGGCTGAGCTCGACATAGGCGGAAACCAGCCTGCGCAGCAGCGGCAGCCGATAATACTGCACGGCGGCGCAGACCGCCCCGACCGCCAGCGCCAGAAGAATGCCAAAAAAGGCAATTTTTACGGTCAGAATTGCCGCGTCCACATACCACGGCAGATATTTTTGTATGAAGTCAAAATTCATGCGCCCGGCACACCTCCCGCTCAAGCACGCTGCATTGTTCCCGCTGCATCCGGTCGCAACATCGACGTCTGCACCAGACGCGGATATTTAGCCGAAGCTGCTTCTCAGAATTGTGTTTCACCAGAGGTCACCTGCCTGTCTGCAAAAAATAAATCGGGAGACTCCGATAAAGTCTCCCGATCATAAACAAATCTCAATATGCGATACTATGTCTGCATATTCATCTCTGTGACGGAGGATATATCGGAAAAAGCGCGCAGAAATCCCCGCACATACAACAAGCCTGCATGTACATCTCCATCTTGACGGTGTTAACGCTGCACTTCTTCACGACGGTATTCTCCTTCCTTTTCGATTGCCCGCTGCGCGAGTCTATATCTTTATACCACAGGTCGCCGGCATTTACAAGAGGCAAGCTAAAAATTTTTTCAGAAATTTCTCTGCACACGCAGCAGCGCCCCTCCACATCGGAGGGGCGCCGGGTAGCGTCTGCACTTATGCCAGCGCAGCCGTGATGATTGCCATCTTGTAGACCTCGTCGGCGTTGCAGCCGCGGGAGAGGTCATTGATCGGCGC
>CAYXIN010000001.1:4647-69883 GCA_964465395.1 uncultured Oscillospiraceae bacterium
CCTCGATGCAGGGGAAGATGAAGGTGTTGGCATAGCCGGCGACCTTGGAGCCGGGGAACTTGAGCTGGCCGACCACGGGGGAAACGGCCGCGTCAAACTGCATCTCGCCATCAATGGCAAGCTCGGGTGCCAGGGCTCTGGCCTTCTCCACCGCGTCGCGGGAGAGCTGCACCGTCGCGCCCTTGCCGGAGCCCTTGGTGGAGAAGCTCAGCAGCGCGACCTTGGGATCGATGCCGAAGGTCTGCGCGCAGCGCGCGGTCTCCACGGCAACCTCCGCCAGCTTGTCCGCAGCGGAAACGACCACATTGCCCTCTTTATCCAGGGTGTCCTCATAGGAAATGTTGATGGCGCAGTCGCCCATCGCCAGCTTCTCCTCGCCGCGCACCAGAATGAAGCAGGAGGAAACCAGATGCGCGCCGGGCTTGGTCTTGACAAGCTGGAGCGCGGGACGGACGGTGTCAGCCGTCGAGTAGGTCGCGCCACCGAGCAGGGCGTCGGCATAGCCCAGCTTCACCAGCATGGTGCCGAAATAGTTGCCCTTGAGGAGGGCGGCTCTGCAATCCTCGGGGCTCATCTTGCCCTTGCGCAGCTCCACCATCTTCGCGACCATCTCATCCATGCCGGCATAGGTGGCCGGGTCGATGATCTCCAGACCCGCAATATCAAAGCCACCGGCAGCAGCCGCGGCCTTGACCTCCTCCTGATTACCGATCAGGATGGGGGTCAGGAAGCCACCCTCCTTCAGACGGGCGGCAGCCTCCAGAATGCGGGCGTCGGGGCCCTCGGTGAAAACGATCTTACGCGCATTGGCGCGCAGGATATCGATCAAACGGTCAAACATGGAAAAACCTCCAATTCAGAATGTCGCTCTTATTATACATCCTCCTCCGGGGAAAAATCAAGTAGCACCGACTGCTTTGTCTGAATTTCCACGGATTTTTCCGTCAGGGGATGCGTGAAGCACAGGCGCGCGGCGCAGAGCTGCTGCCATTGCAGCCCCAGGCGCTCCGAAAGCGCCTGACACGCCGGGGAAGCATACTGCGGGTCGCCCAGAATCGACCAGCCCATATGGGCGCAATGGACGCGGAGCTGATGCGTGCGGCCCGTAAGCGCCTGAAGCTCCAGCAGGCTCACGGCCTGGCCATCGAGCACGCTGCGCCGCAGCACCGTCCAGGCCGTGCGCGCGGGCTTGCCATCCTCGCGCACGCCGCGCAGCATCCCCGTCGGGCTCAGGCGGGCGATGGGCGCATCGATCAGGCCGCTTTTGGTCGCAGGAACGCCGAAAACCGCCGCATGATAGAGCTTGGTAATGCCACCGGCGCGCGCCTGCGCCGCCATCCGCGCGTGAATATGCGCATTCTTCGCCAGCAGCACCACGCCGAAGGTGTCGCGATCCAGACGGCTGACGGGATGCACCGCGCCGGACTGCCCGGTCTGCTGATAGTAGGCCACAAGCGCATTGGCCAGCGTGCCCGTGTTGCGGGCGGAGGAGGGATGCACCAGCATCCCCACGGGCTTATCCACCGCAATCAGCGCCTCATCCTCATAGAGAATGGACAGCGGCAGTGCCTCGGCCGGGTAAACGGGCAGCTCCTCCTCGATGGCGACCGTGAGCACGTCACCGGGGCGGACGATGTAGTTGGTGAAAACGGGGTAGCCATTGACGCGGTAGGCCTGCTTATATTTCAGGCGGTTGACCAGCGTGGAGGACAGGCCCAGCTCGCGCCGCAGAACGGACAGCACCCGCGTCTCGCGGGAAACGGTATGCGTGAGAATCATTGCGCCGCCCCCACCGGCTGCGGCAGGCAGGTATTAAGCCAGTAGCGCATGATGGCACGGCGGGTCACAATGCCGATGAAATCGCCCTTGTCGTCAATGACCGGCACAAAGTTCTGGTCGGTGGCCTTTTGCAGCAGCTCGCGCATATCGGTTGTGACGGAAACGGGCTCATTGTCCTTGTGGTGTGTGATGTCCATGATGTTGAAGTTTTCGGTCGCGCGCAGGTCGTTGGCGCACAGCCGTTTGATGGCCCAGAGCAGGTCACCCTCGGTGAGCGTGCCGCAATAGGCGCCGCTCCTGCTGAGAATCGGCAGCGCCGTATAGCCCGAATTCTCCATCCGCTCAAGCGCCTGGCGGACGGTGAAATCGTCATAGAGATAGGAGCAGATGGCCTTGGGGGTCAGAAAAAATAAAAGATTCAAGATAACACCCTTCTTATTTCAAATTCATAAGTCGTGGCGGAGGGGGCGCGTCGTTCGCGCGCCCAGTCTATTATAGCACATTTTCTTTGGGAAATCTGTTAACAAAATGATAAATATCGGGTGTGTACCGAAAAAAATTCCCTCAATTTTTGTGCAGGATTCACAAAAATCGATCCGCAGAGCAAAATTTCCGCAAAAATCCGCCCCACCCGGCCCTCTCTGCGCGCGGAATGCCCCAGGGCGCAGGAGGGGTCATTTTGCAGGATGTTCACGGAAATGTTGCAAAAATACTATGGAAATCCGGCACATACTATGCTATAATCAGGCTGACCAGAAGGCCTTTCTTCCGGAAGACCGTGAACACTGTCCGGCGCACTGCCGACAGTTGCCTTGATCCATCACAGTATCAGGAGGATTTAATATTATGCAAACCTATGGAATTGAAAAGCTGGGCATCGTGAATCCCGGTGCCGTTTACCGCAATCTGAACCCCGCGCAGCTCACCGAGGCTGCCCTGCGCCGCGGCGAGGGTCGCCTGACGCCGACCGGCGCGCTGCTTGTTACCACCGGCAAATACACCGGCCGCTCCCCCGACGACAAGTTCATCGTTGACACCCCCGCCATCCACGACGACATCGCCTGGGGCAAGGTCAACCGCCCCATCTCCAGAGAGCGCTTCAACGCCATCAAAGCCAAGGCCTGCGCCTATTTGCAGGGCCGTGAGATTTTCCTCTTTGACGGCTTCGCCGGCGCAGACCGGAAATACACCCAGAAGTTCCGCGTCATCAATGAGCTGGCCTCGCAGAACATGTTCATCCATCAGCTTCTCATCCGCCCCACGGAGGAGGAGCTGGCGCAGTACGGCGAGCCGGACTACACCATCCTCTGCGCACCGGGCTTCAAGTGCGATCCCGAGGCTGACGGCGTCCACTCCGAGGCCGCCATTATGATCGACTATGAGGCGCACGAAATTGTGATCGTCGGCTCCCAGTATGCGGGCGAGATCAAGAAGTCCGTCTTCTCCACCATGAACTATGTCATGACAAAGCAGAACGTTCTGCCCATGCACTGCTCGGCCAACATGGATCCCGAGACGCATGAGACCGCTGTTTTCTTCGGTCTGTCCGGCACGGGCAAGACGACTCTCTCGGCCGATCCCTCCCGCAAGCTCATCGGTGACGACGAGCACGGCTGGTCGCCCGACGGCGTGTTCAACTTTGAGGGCGGCTGCTATGCCAAGTGCATCGGTCTGAAGGAGGAGAATGAGCCAGAGATCTTCCACGCCATCCGCTTCGGCTCGCTGCTGGAAAACGTCATCATGGACGAGACGGGCAAGCTGGATTTTGACGACGGCTCCCTGACCGAGAACACCCGCGTGGGCTACCCCGTGGAATATATCTCCAACTCCCAGATTCCCGGCATGGGCGGCATCCCCAAGGTCGTCATTTTCCTGACCGCCGACGCTTTCGGCGTCCTGCCCCCGATCAGCCGCCTGAGCCGCGACGCAGCCATGTACCACTTCGTCACCGGCTTCACCTCCAAGCTGGCCGGCACGGAGCGCGGCGTCACGGAGCCACAGCCCACCTTCTCGACGCTTTTCGGTGAGCCCTTCATGCCGATGGATCCGTCCGTATACGCGCAAATGCTGGGCGACAAGCTCGACCAGTATGGCACGAAGGTCTACCTGGTCAACACCGGCTGGGCCGGTGGCTCGGCTGCCATGGGCGCAAAGCGCATGAAGCTGGCCTACACCCGCGCCATGGTCACGGCCGCGCTCACCGGCGCCTTCGACACGGTGGAATTCCGCCACCACGAGGTCTTCAACGTGGACTACCCGACCGCCTGCCCCAATGTCCCCGCCGAAATGCTCGACGCGCGCGGCATGTGGGCCGACAAGGACGCCTATGACGCGCAGGCCAACAAGCTTGCCGCCATGTTTGCCGACAACTTCGCCAAAAAGTATCCCAATATGCCGGCCAACATCACCAACGCCGGTCCCAGAGCAAAATAAAGCCTGTCCCGCTCCCCTCTCCGCCTCCATGCGGGGAGGGGGCGTGATTACACCGAAAATTTGATAAGCGAAAAGGAGAAATGCCCATGTACTGTGTCCGCAAGGTTCGTGACGATCTCTGGTGGGTCGGCGGCAACGACCGCCGTCTGGCCATCTTTGAGGGCGTCTACCCCATCCCGCGCGGCGTTTCCTACAACGCCTACCTGCTGCTCGATGAGAAGACGGTGCTCTTTGACACGGTGGACTATTCTGTCAGCCGTCTGTTCTTCGAAAATGTTGCGCATGTGCTCAATGGCCGCGCGCTTGACTATCTGGTCGTGCAGCATATGGAGCCGGATCACTCCGGCACAATCTCCGAGCTGCTGCTGCGCTACCCCGGCGCGACCGTAATCTGCAACGAGCGCATCGCGCAGATGCTCCGCCAGTTCCGCGGCGGCGAGGCCCTGCCCAACCCGATCCGGCTGGTCAGCGAGGGCGACGTCATCACAACCGGCAGCCATCAATTCACCTTCCTGGCCGCGCCCATGGTACACTGGCCGGAGGTTATGGTAACCTACGACCTGACAACCGGCACTCTTTTCTCCGCCGACGCCTTTGGCACCTTCGGCGCGCTCAACGGCGCGCTCTTTGCCGACGAGGTGAATTTCGAGCGCGATTATCTCGACGAGGCGCGCCGCTACTACTGCAACATCGTCGGCAAATATGGCACGCAGGTGCAGGCTCTGCTGAAAAAGGCCTCCACCGTGGAGATCAACATGGTCTGCCCGCTGCACGGCTTTGTCTGGCGCAGAGGCATCGGTGACTTCATCGACAAATACGTCCACTGGGCCACCTACACCCCCGAGGAGGAGGGCGTCGTCATCGCCTACGCCTCCATCTACGGGAACACCGCCAACGCCGCTGACCTGCTGGCCACCCGCCTGCGCGAGCGCGGCGTGCCGGTTGCAATGTTCGACGTCTCCGTGACGCACGCCTCCGAGGTGATCGCGGCTGCCTTCCGCTACAGCCATCTGGTCTTTGCCGCACCGACCTACAACGCCGGTATCTTCGTCGCCATGGAAGCCCTGCTGCATGACCTGGTGGCGCACAATCTGCAAAACCGCACCATCGCCCTGATTGAAAACGGCTCCTGGGCGCCCACCGCCGGCGGCCACATGCGCAAGCTGCTCTCCGGCCTGAAGAACACCAGCTTCGTGGGCGAAACGCTGCGCATCTGCTCGGCACTGACCGCAGCACAGCTCGACAGCGTGGAGGCGCTGGCTGGGGCGATCTGCGAGACGATGCCCATGTGCCAGCCCAAGGCGGCTACACCCGTCGGCGCAGTGGACGCAGACAGCCTGTTCAAGCTCAGCTACGGTCTGTTCGTGCTCAGCGCACGCGAGGATGGGCGCGACAACGCCTGCATCATCAACACCGCTGCGCAGATCACCGACTCCCCGCGCCGCATCACCATCACCGTCAACAAGCAAAATCTGACGCATGACATGATTGCCTCCACCGGGCTGTTCAACCTGTCGATTCTCTCCGAGGAGGCCGATTTTGCCACTTTCCGGCGCTTTGGCTTTGTCAGCGGCCGCGAGGCGGACAAGTTTGAGGGGCTGCCCGAGCTGCGTAGCGCCAACGGGCTGCGTTACCTCGATACGGGCTGCAACGCCATCCTCTCCGGCAAGGTGATTCAGGCGGTGGACTGCGGCACACACACGCTCTTCACCGCAGAGGTCACGGAGGCGCGCACCCTGAGCGCCGCGCCCTCGGCCACCTACGCCTACTATTTCGAGCACATCAAGCCCAAGCCCCAGCCCGCCAGCGAGGACAAGAAGGGCTTTGTCTGCAAAATCTGCGGCTATGTCTACGAGGGCGAGAGCCTGCCGGCCGATTATATCTGCCCGCTGTGCAAGCACGGCGCGGAGGATTTTGAGCCGCTCAAATAAGCCACCCGCAGTGCAAAAAGCCTTCGACAGCTTTTGGGCGAAAGCTTTGAAAAATCCGGCCGGGAAATAAGATTCCCCGGAGAATGCACAACAGAATATCCCGAAACAGCCAAAAACAGGCCGCATGTCCGCCACGGATTTGCGACCTGTTTTTTTCGGCGCATCGGCTATCATGGTGCGCATGTGAGGGGGTTGGCCATGGTTGTCTATCTGGATCTGGTGCTGCTTCTGAATTTTGGAATCAATCTCCTGCTGCTGCGCGGCACGGGACGCCTCGGCGCGGCGCGGCTGCACCGGGGACGTCTCGCGCTGGGCGCGGGGCTGGGCGCGGGCTACGCCGCGCTCAGCTATCTCTGGCCGCCGCTGGCACTGTGGCCGGGCAAGCTGCTGTGTGGCGGGGCCATGCTCTGCTGCTCCTTCGGCCTGCGGCGCAGCACCCTGCGGCTGGCGGGCGTGTTTGCTGCGCTGTCTCTGGTGCTCTGTGGCGCAGTTTATGGCGTGGAGACACTCCTGGAGCATCAGCCGGTCGGCAGTGGGCTGTTTTATCCGGTCAGCGCGGGCACACTGCTCCTCACCGCAGGCGCAGTCAGCGCAGCCTGCCGCCTGCTCCTGCCGCGCCTGACCCACGCAGCGGACAGCATCGTTCCGGTCACACTAAGCCTTGACGGGCGCAGCGTCCACCTGAGCGCGCTGCGCGATTCCGGCAATGCGCTGCGCGACCCGGTCGGCGGCGGGCCTGTTCTGGTCGCCGCCTGGGAGCAGGGCGCAGCGCTGCTGGGACTGCCGCTGCGCGCCGGAGACTTCGACGCGCCCGACCGTCTGGCGCTGCGGCTGCGGCGTTATCATCCGCGCCTGATTCCCTACCGGGCCGTGGGGCTCTCCTGCGGCCTGCTGCTGGCAATTCCCTGCCGCATTCAAATCGCGCGGCACAGTCACACCGGGCTGGTGGCCTTCTGCCCGACGCCTCTGTCTGACGGCGGCGCCTACGACGCGCTGATTGGCGCCGAGACGCTGCCCTGCGGCACATTCTGAAAGGAGGATCCCTCATGCTGAAAGCAATCTCTCAGCTCCTTGCCCTGCTTTTCCCAGCCAGACTGCACTACATCGGCGGCAGCGATGTGCTGCCGCCACCCCTGACCACCGCCGAGGAGCAAAGCCTTCTTGCGCGCGCGGCAACCGGAGAGGAGGCCGCCCGCCAACGACTGATTGAGCGGAATCTGCGGCTGGTGGTCTATATCGCGCGGCACTTCGAGAACACCGCCGTGCCGATTGAGGATCTGATTTCCATCGGCACCATCGGGCTCATCAAGGCCATCGGCACCTTCAAAACCGACCGCAACATCAAGCTGGCCACCTACGCCTCGCGCTGCATTGAGAACGAAATCCTCATGCACATCCGCAAAATCTCCGCCCAGAAAAGCGAAATCTCTCTCGACGAGCCGATCAACACCGACTGGGACGGAAACGAGCTGCTGCTGGCGGACATTCTGGGCACGGACGACGACACCGTTGTGCGCCCGATAGAGGAGGATGTGGAGCAGCAGCTTCTGCGCGAGGCGCTCTCGCGCCTGCCGGAGCGGGAGCGGCGCATCGTCGCGCTGCGCTTCGGGCTGGGCGGCCGCAGCGAACGGACGCAGAAGGAGGTCGCTGACCTGATGGGAATCTCACAATCCTACATCTCCCGCCTGGAGAAGCGCATCATGCTGCGGCTGCGGCGGGAGCTGCTGCGCAGCGTCTCCTGAGGGGCAGGGCTGCACCCGGGCACAAAAATACCCGTTATCGCCACCGGGCAGATAACGGGTATTTTTCTTTGGCCGCGTGGCGGCCTTTTCCATTTCTTCTGCTATTGCTCTGCCACATGCGCTTCCGCGAGGCGATAGAAATACGCCTCCAGCGCAGCCTGCCGGTCGCCGGTCAGATATTGCGTCCCATCCGAAAGCGTGAGGCAAAAGCTGTAGCTCTCCGCGTCCGCTGCCGAAACGGGCAGCTTCTTCACCTGCTGCGCCGCAGCAAGCGCCTGCGTCTGCTCCAGAATTGCGAAAAGGGACTCTACCTCCGCATCCGTCAGGCTGCGGTTTTCAAAGCTCGTCTCCACCTCATTCTGCTGGGTAAAGCACGCCGCATCCAGAAGCCAGCCGTCTGCCTCCCGGCGCGCCCAGAAGGAGTAGCTCGCGCTTTGATCCATCGCGCCGCAGGAAATCGAAACCGCCGTAACCTCCGAAAGTGTGTGCGCCGCAGGCGCGGGCGCTGCGCTGCACCCGAACAGCCCGCAAAGCAGACAGGCTCCCAGCGCAAGGAGCAGCATCCGGCCACTCCGCCGCATATGCACAGCCTGACGGAAGGCTGTGCCGGAGGCCGGGTGACGGGCAGCGATGCCCGTTATCCATCTCATAATCATAACTCCTTTCGCCTCATGCAGCTTTCCGCCGGGTCAGGACGTTGGCAGCCGCACCAGGGTTCCCGCGCGGCAGACATTGCTGAAGCTGTGGCACTCCACCGTGAGGACGAATTCGGTGCTGACCGTCTGATTGACCGGGAAGCCGGGCAGCGTGATCTCGCCCTCGCCGGGCGCGGCGGGGCGGAGCGCTCCGTCGGCGGGCGGCTCCACTGCGCCACTCTGCGGCGGCTGCTCACCGCCCTGCGGCTGCGCCGGAGGCTCCTGCACCCCGGCGGGAAGCACCGGCTCGGTCGGCTGCGGGGGAATCTCCACATCCGGTGGCGGATTGATCTCGCCAAAGCCGGGGCGCGACTGCGTTGCGCCGCCATACTGCTGCTGCTCACCATCAACGGTCAGGGTATAGACCACATCAAGCTCCAGCGCCGGGCTGCTGAGCGTCAGGCTGTTACAGCTCCAGGGGAGAGTCACGCTGAAGCAGGTTTCACCATTGGCGCTCAGCTCCACCAGGCTGCCCGCCGCAAGCGTTTGCAGGAGGCTCAGCTCCATAAACTGCTGCGCCGAATCCGCCTCGACCGTGTCGTTGCGGCTTCCACCGGCCACGACCAGGCCGCCATTGATCCAGATGCCTACGTCCGCGTCAATGCCGCCGTCGCCGGTGCGGTCATTGCCGCCGGCATAAACGACACCGCCATTGATGACCAGCGCGCCATTGGAATCGATGCCATCGCCCTCGGCGCCGGTGCCGCCGCGCACACGCAGCTCGCCGCCGTTGATCGTCACAACGGAGAGGCCGTCCTCATTGACATTGATGCCGTCATCGGCCGCCGCGATAATCAGGTTGCCGCCGTTGAGCTCCAGATGCCGCTCCGTACACAGGCCCTCATTCGTGCCGACAATATTGAGGCTGCCGGTGTTGCCCTCGATGCGCATACTCTGGCGGGAGTAGAAGGCACCGTCATATTTATGCAGCTTTTTCTCGGTGCCGGGCTGATAGATTTTGGCGACATAGGCACCGCTGACCAGGTTGCGGCTGTCATCCGCCAGCTCCACAACCGCGCCCGCGCCGCGCAGATCGGGCTCACGCACAAAGTCCTTGCTGTCGCCGCCGCACTCATAGACGCGGTAGAACAGGATGGCGGGCGCAACGCTACAGGTGATGGAGGCATTGTCCAACAGCAGCGTGACCACCGCGCTGGGATCCGACTCGGCGCCCTCACCCAGATCGACAAAAATCTGACCCGCCGAAAGGGTGCCGGTCAGGCGATAGGTGCCGGGCGCGGTGATATGCACGACGGTATGCGCCGCCGCTTCCTCGGCGGTGTGGGCATCGGCCTCGCTGCCGCTGCCATAGCTCTCGTCCTGACCGGCGGCATAATAGATGATATCCTGGGCGGTATAGACCGCCTCTGCACCGCAGATCACGCCATCATCGGCCAGC
The DNA here is from genome assembly GCA_964465395.1 of uncultured Oscillospiraceae bacterium. Lineage (GTDB taxonomy): Bacteria > Bacillota > Clostridia > Oscillospirales > Oscillospiraceae > JAZOXB01. Next base: position 14,627 of record CAYXIN010000001.1, read on the forward strand.
AGAATATCCACAATCTGCGCCTCAGTATGGCCGCTTGACTCGCTCGGCGCGGGAAGGCTCTCGGCGGAGGACTCCGGCACCTGCTCCCCGGCAGCGCAGGCTGTCAGCAGAAGCGCAAGCACCAGAATACCGGCAAAGAAACGTTTCATGAAAAAACCTCCTGTATTTTGAAGTGTGGTTTGACTTTTGGGAAAAAAGCGGATAGAATCGACACAGAGAACCGGATTGAAAGGGAGGATGCCAGAATGATTCGGCATATTGTCATGTGGAAATTTAGAGACGACCCGACGGAATTTCTCACCCGTCTGGCCGCGCTGGAGGGGGTTATCCCCTGCATCCGCGCCATGCAGGTGCGGCGCAGCGCCGTCGCAGACAGCGCCTATGACGCCGTGCTGATTGCGGATTTTGATTCTCTGGAGGATGTGCAGCGCTACAAGGAGGACCCGCGGCATGTGGCAGTCTCGGCGCTGTGCAAGGCCATTCGCACCGACCGGCGGGCCATCGACGTGATGCTGTGAAGCAGTGGTGCGTTTACATTCTGCGCTGCGGTGACGGCAGCCTCTACACCGGCTGCACGGACGACCTGGCGCGGCGGCTTGCCGCGCACCGCGCCGGGCGCGGGGCAAAATACACGCGCGGCCGGGGGCCGCTGGAGCCGGTCTACCGCGAGGACTGCGCCGATCGCTCCGCCGCGCTGCGGCGCGAGCGGCAGATCAAGGCGCTCCCGCGGGCGCAGAAGCTTGCGCTGATTGCGCAGCCGCCTGCTCATAGAGCGGCGTACTGCGGCGATAGCCCTGGGGACAATAGGTGACAGAGCGGATGCGCGGGCCGGAGACGCCATACTTCGGCAGATATCCGAACAGATTGATGTAACGCGCCAGATCCCCCGCCTCTGTCCACATGGCGCGCATGACCTCCACCGTCGCGCGCACATCATCGATGGCGCGGTGCGAATTCTGCACGCGCCCGGACAGCGCATAGGCATCGATGGCATTGCAGAGCTTGTGCGGATAGTCCCGGCGGTCACGGTAGACCGTCAACAGGTCGAGCTTCGGCAGCGCACGCAGCAGGCGCGCGTCGCCATACTTTTCCAGAAAATAGTAGAGAAAGAGCAGGTCAAACTGCGCATTATAGGCCACGAGCAGCGTGCGCGGCGTCAGAAGCGCCGCAAGCAGCCCGGCAAGCTGCTGCTTGCTCACGCCCTCCTCGCGCAGACACGCATCCGTGATGCCCGTCAGCGCAACGATGCGCGGATCCAGCCTCCGGTCACCCTCGCGACGGATGAATTCATCCACCTCGCAGGTGGGCGTCCAGCCCTGCTCCTGCCATTGCAGGCGCAGCGCGGAGAACTCAATGATCTCGTCGTGCTGAAAGCTCAGCCCGCTGGTCTCCGTGTCCAGCACAACAATTGCGTCGCAGTGCGCGCGCAGCGCCTCCATCATGCCCATTCCTCCTGTTTCTTTATGCGTTTTTTATTATAGCACAGGGGACAGGGGCTTGACAAATCTTTTTTGCTGCGCTATAGTATCCTCAACCGCATATGTTACCCTTCTTCGGGGGGCCGGTGACTTCCGGCTGAGATTGGGCGAGCTGACGCCCTGACCCGCGAACCTGATACGGTCCATACCGTCGTAGGAAAAGATGGAACTTTCCGCTTTGCTTTCCGAGAACGGTCGCATTGCGGATTTTTTACATTGTGGAGGTCAACCCAAATGAAGAAGCATCAACTCCTGCGCGCGCTGTGCGAGTGCGCCATCCTCATCGCGCTGGCGCTTGCCCTGAGCTATCTGGAGATCCCCATCGGGATCGCCTTTGGTGGCTTCGGCGGCTCGCTGAGCCTGGTTATGCTGCCGCTGATTCTGTGCGCCATCCGCTGGGGCGCCGGCTGGGGGCTGGGCGCCGGTCTGGTCTTTGGCACGCTGAAATACGTCTTTACCGGCAGCGTCCTGACCTGGGAATCCATCCTGCTGGATTACAGCCTGGCCTATATGCTGGTCGGTCTGGCGGGGCTGCTGCGCCGCCGCAGCGCCTGCGCATGGCTGGCGGCGCTGATTGGCTGCTTTGGCCGCTTTCTGGTGCATCTGCTCAGCGGCCTGACCATCTACGCCGAATATGTTTCGCCCATCTTCGGCTGGAGCGGTAACAGCGTCCTGCTCTACTCCATCCTTTATAACGGCTCCTACATGCTGCCCAACACGGTCGTCACCGTGCTGCTGGTGCTGCTGCTGCAAAAGCCGCTGGGCAAATACCTGCGCGGCGAGGATCTGCGCTGAGGCGCCGGCGCCTGTGTCCCTATAGACGCGGCGGCGGAAAAAAGGTTCCTCCGGTACGAAAAAAATCGGCAATCCATCGGATTGCCGATTTTTTCATGCACCGCTGTCGTCGCTCAGGATGTAGACGGTGCAGCTCCGGACACCAAACTCCCAGCATTCATCAAAGGTGTCGAAATAGAGATCGACCTTGTTGCCCTTGATGCCGCCGCCGATGTCCTCGGCCACGCAGTAACCATAGACATACTGCCCATCGTTGGAAACAATATACATTTTTGTTCCCAGCGGAATGACCTTCGGGTCAACCGCAATCGCGCCCACGCGGGCGACGGTGCCGGAATAGGTGTGGCCCACGGTTCCCTCGCAGGAGTAGGCCGTGGCGGAAACCGTCAGCTTTGCGGTGTAGGTATAGCTGTGGCCGGCCGTTGTGATCGTGCCGTCGCCAATGACATCGCCGGAGTCCCCATCCGGAAACAGGAAATCGGGGGCATCCGGCTGCGCGCGCAGCTTTCGCTCCGGGCCGCAGAGCAGAACGCAGTCCACCGGCTCCTGCACCACCGACTCGCGCACGGTCTGGCGGGAAACCTCACGGCCATTTTCGCAGACAATCTGAAGCTGACGCTCCACAAGGCCATCCGCACCTTCGGTCAGAACGCGGATTTCACCGGGTTCAAGCGATGGATCCTCATAGCGGCGCGTCTGAAAGGGAATGCGCTCGCGCTCCACCAGCGTCTCAATCTGCTTGCGCACAATGCTGACCAGCAGGCCATTATGCGTGGGCGTATCCGGGTCGCAGGAGAGCACATCGTCCGGCGCAAGGGCAATGCCCATACGGCTGAGCAGCGCGCCAACCGTCTCGCCATAGGTGCCCGTGACGGTTTTGCTGCCATGGTAGAGCACGGTGACCATCTGCATCCGCTGCACCGTGATGCGGCTGACGCCGCCCTCCACCGTGGTGACATAGGTGTCCTCCTCGCTGAGCTCAATGCCAACCTCGTCCAGAATTTCCGTCGGGTCACTGTTGTAGGACTTATGTACACGAACGAGGTCGCCATCGGTGATGATGTAGCTGTTCTGCGCGAAGGCAGTCAGCGACAGCAGCCCGAGGCACAGGCCAAGGGAAAGCAGCAGCGCCAGAAAACGCAGGCCGGGTCGGCGGGGTCGCTTTGTTTGCATGAGGGATTCGCCTCCTTTCGGTTCAAGGTCTATAGCTTTTGGGTGTATTCATTTTGTAACTTTTGTTTCCGTTTGATAATTATAACATTTTTAGCCAATTTGTCAAGTGTTTTGTTCGTTTTCCAGAATTCTACAAACTTTTAGGCAATTATGTTAATTCGGAATATACAACATGCGCGGCGAATTCTTCGCCGCGCGCACAACATCTGGTGTAAAAGTTACAAATCAGTTGACATAATGTAACCTCTTTGAAACTCTTTGTTATTTTACCCGCTTTTTCAGGCCGCCCGGACAGGAAAGCAAAATCCGCTATCGCATCAAGGTTGCCTGATACGATAGCGGATTGGCATGGCAGCACCGGGAAGGCCGGGCGGCACGCGCCGTCTGCTTTCCCTTCCGGCGCGGCACTATGTCGTCTTCTGGCGCATTGGCAGGAAGCGCTCCCGATTCTCCCAGAGGAGCTGCCGGGCGCGGGCGCTTGTCAGATTCCAGGCGCGCCAGTCCTGCGGCTTTTCATCCGCGCGCCAGTCAATATCTTCATAATTCCGGGCGGCATACTGCGTGAAATGCTGCGCAAAGCGCGAGGAAAGCTGCGCGCGCGCCGTCTGCGCAATCGCCTCCTCCGGCGCATCGAGCAGCTCAAGCAGATAGGGCACCACCGCGTCGGAACGCAGTTGATCCAGATGCTCCATGTCGAGCGTCTCCAGGCGGCCACTCTGCCAGGCGCGGACATTATAGCCCGCAACCACGCGATCCACATCCGCATAGCAGGCGGCAAGCAGCAGCAGCGACGCCGTCACCACCGCAATTTTCAGGCAGGCGACCCGGCTCCAGAACATGCGCACCAGCAGCGCAACAAACAGCACCGCCAGAAAAAGCATAAACACCGACGTCTCCACGCGCTGCCGCGTCATCCCGTAGCGGTCAATATAAAGCAGCATCTTGGAGGCCGCCGTCGCAATCAGCAGAAGCGAAAACACGCACAGCAGCGCCGAGAGCAGACGGACAGCCAGCGGCGGCCGCCCCGCGCGCTTGCGGCTGACGCAGTTCACGCCAAGCAGCAGCAGGAGATTGATGGCGCAGATCACGGCCATCTCGAAGAAGCCCCGGCGGGCATACTGCGCGGCGCTGTAGTCCGCAGGCAGCAGCCCCTCAAAGGCACTGAAGAAATAGGCAAGCTGCGTCAGCAGATAGAGCGCATAGACCGCGCAGAGCACGCTGAGGAAAGAGCTCAGCACGACAGGCTCCATCCCCCGGTCAGAGGGCGTCTTTCGCGCCGGGGGCAGATAGCCCTGGGCAGAAAAGAGGCGCCCAAACACCAGCAGGAAGGCAAACAATCCCAGCGCGGCGGCAAGCAGCAGCTCGGCAATATGCGCAGCATTCAGCCGCCGCAGCAGTCCCGCAAAGGCCGCATCCGAGGACACCAGCAGCGGAACCACCACAAGCAGCACCGGAATGGCGCAGGCCAGACCCAGCAGCACGCTGCCGATTTGACGGCGGCGGGACTGGCCGTCGGCATCCTCACCATGAAACAGCGCATAGCAGGTGCGGCCAATGCTGCCAAAGGGCAGGGCGAAGCAGACAAAGGCCAGATCCCCCACCGGGCCGCGCGTCTGCTGCACGGGTGCCAGCGGCGGCTGCCCGGCACGCAGCCCCATCAGCTCCAGCAGCGCCAGGCTGGAGAGCAGCGGCAGACTGAGCACGACCAGCGTCTTCATGCTCGCCGCATCCGAAAAAGCCATGGACGCCGCCGCAAGCGGATAGACCAGCAGGCAGAACAGGCCGAAGACTGTCGCGCGCCGCCGGTGCGGGCGCAGATAGAGCACGGCGCAGAGCCAGAGCAGCACATTGGCTGCTGCGGCGGCAAGGCCGCCCTCGCCCCAGAGATAAAAATCCGCGCAAAGCACACATAGGACGGCCATCAGCAGCGCATAAGCAGCATCGCGCTGCCGGGCAGGACGCAAAACGGGAAACATCAGGTTTCCTCCTTTCGATATTCCAGCAGATCGCCGGGCTGACAGTCCAGCACCGCGCAGATGCTCTCAAGCGTCGAGAAGCGAATGGCGCGCGCCTTCCCGGTTTTCAGAATGGAGAGATTGGCCTGCGTGATTCCGATCCGCTCGGCCAGCTCGCCGGAGGACATCTTACGGCGCGCCATCATGACATCAAGATTCACAACAATTGCCATCGCCGCACCTCAGATCGTCAGGCTATTTTCTTCCTGTAAGCGCAGCGCCGCAGCAAAGCAGCCCCGCACCACGCGGACAATCAGGAAAAGAAAGACCATCGCCACCGTCACCAGCAGCAGCGGCAAATAGCGCAGCGCGCCCACACAGCTAATCGCCGCCACCAGCAGGCAGCAGTAGGACACCAGCGCCAGCAGCGCACTGTTGCGGCGCGAGAAGGGCGCGGCGCGCCCGATGTTGCGCACCAGCGCCAGCAGGCTCAGCAGCGCCACCAGCGCCGGCGCTGCGCAGGCATAGAAAGTAATCAGCAGCGCGGTGTAGACATTCGCCGGCATCCCCCGCAGCCCGACATACCAGCGGCAGAGCCACGGCGCAAAGCACAGCAGCCCCAGCAGCGCAAAGAGAAAAACAAAAATGCAGACCATGCTGCCCAGCAGGGCACTCTTTTTCATAACAGACCTCCTTGGGGTTCATTTGCTCAAAGTATAGCACCCGTTTTATTGTTTGTCAATAAATATTTTATGTTTTTCAGTCTTGTCGCTGCAAAGCACCCGCATAAAACAGAAAATCCGACCTGTGGTTCGTATCACAGGTCGGAACAAGCACACTCTGTCCGGGGAAAGCAGAGGGGATTCCCCAATTTCAGCTTCAAGCCAAATACCGCAGAAAAAGCAGCGCGCCGGGCGTTTCCCGCCCGGCACTGCGGCAGCACAGGCCGCGCCGCTCAGCCCACGGCCGGGGCTGCGCTGCGGCTGGGCGCATCGATGCGCCGGATGTCTGCGCCAAGGCCACGAAGCTTCTCGATGATGCGCTCGTAGCCGCGCTCAATATACTCAATTTCCTCCACGCTGGTCGTCCCGTCCGCGGCAAGGCCGGCGATCACCATCGCCGCACCCGCGCGCAGATCGCAGGCGTGCACCACGCAGCCGTGGAGCTGCTCCACACCGGTGATGACGGCAGTCTTGGCCTCAACCTTAATCTGCGCGCCCATGCGGTTGAGCTCGGCGCAATAGCGGAAGCGCGTGTCATAGATGCTCTCCGTGATGACGCTCACGCCACCGGCCAGCGCCATGCAGACGGCAATCTGCGGCTGCATATCCGTCGGGAAGCCGGGATAGGGCGCCGTCTTGACATTCGCCCGGCGCAGCCTGCCCACGCACTGGACGCGGATGGCATCGTCATACTCCGTCACCCGCGCGCCCATCTCGCGCAGCTTGGCGCAGATGCACTCCATATGCTTGGGAATCACATTCTGAACCAGCACATCGCCGCCGGTTGCGGCCGCAGCCGCCATATAGGTACCCGCCTCGATCTGATCCGGAATGATGGAATAGACCCCGCCGCGCAGCGCCCGGACGCCGCGGATTTTGATGACATCCGTACCGGCACCGGAAATCTTCGCGCCCATGGCATTGAGGAAGTTGGCCAGATCCACAATATGCGGCTCCTTGGCAGCATTCTCAATGACGGTTGTGCCCGTGGCCAGCACCGCGCCGATCATGATATTCATCGTCGCACCGACCGAAACGACGTCCAGATTCACGCGGCCGCCCTGCAAACCATTCTGCGGCGCAGTCGCGCAGACATAGCCGTTTTGCAGGAGCACCTGCGCCCCAAGCGTCTCGAAACCCTTGATATGCTGGTCGATCGGACGCGCGCCGAAATTGCATCCGCCGGGCAGCGCAACGCGCGCGTGACCAAAGCGGCCAAGCTGCGCGCCGATGAGATAATAGGAGGCGCGAATCCGGCGCACAAGCGCATCGGACGCCTCGGAATCCTGCACACGGCTACAGTCGATCTCCAGCGTATGCGGGCTCAGGCGGCGAATCTGCGCGCCCATGCTGTCCAGAATCTCCAGAAGCAGTCGCACATCCGAGATATCCGGGACATTCTCCACGCGGCACACGCCGTTGACCAGAAGTGTTGCGGGAAGGATGCCGACGGCGGCATTCTTCCCGCCACTGATGCAGACCGCGCCGGTCAGCGGCTTGCCGCCCTGAATAACGTATCGATTCATGTTATACCCTTTCATGGTAGGAGTATATGCAATATGTAACAAAAAAACGAAAAAAGCACTCTGGTAAGTTCTGCAAGCAGGGCAGAGTTCTTTGCCTGATTATAGCATATTCTCTGCTTAATGTAAAGAGAAAAATACGCAGGCCGCCGTCTAGGGGCGGCGCAGACCGCGGGGATAGTGATTTTTCAGGATGCCACCCGCACCCCTGGCCCAGCCAAGGCTGTAGCCCTCCACGCGCAGCAGCACCCAGCCCTCCTGCGCGCCCGGCAGAGTCTGGCCGCGCAGCCAGGCAGCCGTCTGACTGCTGCCCGCCTCCAGCTCAAAGCAGCGCGGGAACTCCCGCAGCCACAGAGCCAGCGCATGAGCCGGGAGAAAGCGTCCCTTGCGCAGCGTGCCCAGCTCCAGCCCGGCGCGCAGCACCTTCAGCCCGCGCAGCTCCGGCAGCTCCGGCGGCGCCCAGTAGACCGTCTCACCAAAGCAGAGCACGCGTCCCTGCGGCAGGCAAATGCCATTCTCGCGCAGAAAGGCCCGCACCGCATCGGGAAGCTGCTGCGGCGGCTCCAGACGCGGCAGGTCAGCGTTTTCGTTGCATCCACTGCGCAGCACGGCGGCAAAGTGCCCCTCGCCGCGCAGACGGTGCGGCCAGAGGCGGAAGCAGTGCTCCAGCCCGTCGCAGGGCGCCTCGACCCAATCCGGGCGTCCCGGCGCAAACCAGGGCGCCTCGACCCGCATGATGGAAAGCTCCGGCCGGGCCGCGACCAGACGGCTGACGCTGCCCTCATTTTCCTCCGGCGCGAAGGTGCAGGTGGAGTAGACCAGTCTGCCGCCGGGCGCAAGCATCCGGGCAGCGGAGAGCAGAATCTCGCTCTGCCGCACGGCACACATGGCCACCGTCTCCGGGCTCCAGTCCGCGACGGCATCGGCCTCCTTGCGGAACATGCCCTCGCCGGAGCAGGGCGCATCGACCAGAATGCGGTCAAAATACGCCGGGAAGCGCTCCGCCAGCCGCGACGGATGCTCGTTGAGCACCAGCGCATTGCTGACGCCCATGCGCTCGAGATTCCCGGCGAGGACCCGCGCGCGCCGGGGATGCAGCTCGTTGCTGACCAGCAGCCCCTCGCCACGCAGCGCGGCAGCAAGCTGGGTGGATTTCCCGCCGGGGGCGGCGCACAGATCCAGCACGCGCTGCCCCGGATGCACATCCAGCAGCGTCGCCGGGGCCATAGCGCTGGGCTCCTGCAAATAATAAACACCGGCATCATGCCACGGATGCAGCCCCGGCCGGGCCTCCGGCAGCAAATAGCGTCCGTTTGGCTCCCAGGGCACGGCATCGCCCGCAAAGGGCAGAGGCGGCATCTCTCCGCGCAGCGCATTGAAGCGCAGCGCCGTATTACGCGGCTGCGCATAGGAGGCAAGAAAGGCCTCATATTCCGCGCCGAGGAGCCGCTGCATTTTTTCGCAGAAAAGCTGGGGCAGCATACTCTGCATCCCTCCCATTTTTTCTAACAGTATAGCAAACCGCCCGCAAAAACGCAAGCGGCAGCGCATTTCCCGCCACTTTTCCCGACGCATTCCGCCGCAGTGCCGGATTAGAATGGAGGAAATGCCATGAAATTGGGAGGAATTGCTATGAAAGAGCTTCGCACACCGCCGCTGCCCCTCCGTCTCCGGGTCGCGCTGCGACGGCCGCGTCTGCTGTGGGAATGCGCGCTTTACTGCGTGGGCGGGCTGCTTCTGTCGGCTGCGGAGCTGAGGGGAGAGGTGCTGCCGCTGGGTGCCTGCTTCGTGGCCGCGCAGCCCTTCGGTCGGCGCAGCCTTTCGGCCGCCGTCGGCGCGATGGGCGGCTATCTCCTTTGGCACGGGGATGCGGCAGGCGCAGAGGCCGCTGCGCTGGCGCTGCTGCTGCTGGCCGCCGTCACCGTTTTTCATGGCACAGAGCTGCCGCTGCGTCCCTGGTTCCTGCCGCTGATGGCGGCGGCGGTCAGCCTGATTCTAGGGCTTGTCAGCGCGCAGTGGAACGCGCCCGCCGCCCTGTGCTGGTGGGGCGCGCGGACGCTGCTTGCGGCGCTGCTGACGCACGGCCTGCGCGGGCGGCGCGAGCCAGCGCTGGTCTGCGCCTGTCTTGCAGCGGGGCTGGCGGGACTGCCGCTGCCATGGCAGCCGGGGCTCTGCTTCGGTCTGCTGCTGTTGGGCTGGGGCGCAGAGCCGCAGCTGCTGGGCGCAATCGGCATTGCACTCGACCTGAGCGGTGGCACGCCATGCGCAACCGCGCTGCTGCTGAGCGCGCAGCAGCTCTGCCACCCGCTGCCGCCACGCGCGCCTGTGGCGCGGCTGACGCTCTCTCTGGCGCTGAGCTGCGCCGTTCTGTCTCTGTTTGGCGCGCTGAATCTTCTGCTGTTTCTGGTGGCAGCCTGCGCGCTTTCGCTGGGCACGCTGCTGCGGCGGCTGCATCCGCTGCCCGGCGCAACGGTGCAGCCGGAGTCCGGCGGACGGCTTGCGCAGGCCGCCCGCGTGCTGGAGCTGCTGCGCGATCAACTGCCTCAGGCAGACTGCGCGCCCGCGCAGAGCGAAGCGGACAGCATTTTTGACGCCGCGGCGGAACGGGTTTGCCGCTGCTGCCCCCGCTTTCACCGTTGCTGGCAGCAGCAGGCAGCCGTGACCTACCGGGCGCTGAGCGAGGCCGCCGGGCGCATTCTCGAGCGCGGCGTCGCCCGCGCGGAGGACATAGATCCAGCCTTCACCGACACCTGCTGCCACCTCGACGGCTTCCTGACGGCGATCAACCAGGAGTTGGAGGGTGTTCTCTATCGCCGCCGCTACCGCGCGCAGCTCAGCGAGAGCCGACAGATTCTCGGAGAGAGCTACGCCTGCATGGTGGATTATCTGCGCGCGCCGGTCGCAGTCCCCGCTGCGCGCCGCTTTCACCCGCTGATTGGTGTCAGCAGCGCACGGCGACGCGGCGCAGCCGTCAGCGGCGACCGGGGCTGCCATTTTGCGGGCACGCAGGGCGACTACTTCGTGCTTCTGTGCGACGGCATGGGCAGCGGCGCAGAGGCCGCGCAAATCTGCGCCGACAGCCTGCACACGCTGCGCGAGCTGCTCAGCGCCGGCCTGCCATGCAGCAGCGCGCTGCAATTACTCAACAGCAGCTATCTGCTGCGCGGAAGCGGCTGCTTTGCTACGGTGGATCTGCTGCGACTCGACCTGAGCAGCGGCGAGGCCGGGCTCTACAAATGGGGCAGCGCCCCGTCCTATCTGCGCCAGGAGACGCACATCCGCCGCCTTGGTCGCCCCATGCCGCCGCCCGGCGTCGGCCCGGCCCGGCGCTTTGAGGAATTTCACTTCCGCCTACAGGCGGACAGTCTGCTGGTGCTCGTCAGCGACGGCGCGGAGGGCGCAGCCGTGGAGGGTGAGCTGGCCGCCTTTGCAGGCGGCACACCGCAGGAGCTTGCTGCGCTGCTGCTTGCAGACAGCAGCGACGCGGATGACCGCACGGCGGTGGTTGTCGCGCTGCACCCCTGAGGAGTGCCTGCCCCCTCCCCTGTCCGCAGGCGCAGCAAAAAACGGCGCGCCCCGAAAGCGAAAGCACTTCCGGGGCGCGCCGCGTCTGTGTCTGTCAGAGGAAAAGCACGCCGCTGAGGATACCCGCCGCAGCAGAAATCACCACGATCAGGATGGGATTGCATTTTTTCAGCGCCATTACCAGCATGGCGGCAAAAATGACCGCCGAGCAGAGGAAAGCAGGCTGAAGCAGCGCGCTCCAGGCAAAGCCGGAGGCGAAGAACACGGTTGGCAGCATGGAAAAGGCCGCTGCCGCCATCAGACCGACCACCGCCGCGCGCAGGCCATACATTGCACCGCTGACGATGCGGCTGCTCTTGAAGCGCAGATAGAAGCGCGCAACCAGCAGAATCACCAAGAACGACGGCAGCACCACGCCAAGGGTCGCGCAGGCTGAGCCAAGCACGCCCATCCAGTAGTTGCCACCGAAGCGGTCAAGCACCGTCTCCGCGCCGACATAGGTCGCCACGTTGATGGCAAAGGGGCCGGGCGTAGACTCACTGATGGCCACGAAATCCACCAGCGCCTCCAGCTCCATCCAGCCACGGCTGGACACCTCATCCTGAATCAGTGGCAGCATGGCGTAGCCGCCGCCAAAGGTAAAGAGACCGATTTTGAAAAAGGTCAGAAACAGCTCAAGAAAAATCATTCCATCTTCCCCCGCTTTCTGCAAATCGCGCAATAGAGCCAGCCGGCCACACCGCACAGCGCAATCATCGCCACCACATTCCAGCTCAGAACGGCCGACCAGAGGAAGGCCGCCACCATGACACACAGAGAGAATACATTGTGCTCCGCCTTCTTCCAGAAGCTGATGACCGCCTTGACAATCAGCGCCAGGACACCCGCGCGGATGCCGAAGAAGGCATACTGCACATAAAGATTATCCATAAAACGGCGCAGGAAAAAGGCAATCAGCAGAATGGTGATGAACGATGGGAAGACCAGCCCCAGCGTGGCAAAGGCAGCGCCCATCACACCGGCCGTGCGGTAGCCGATGAAGGTCGCGGAGTTGACGGAAATCGGGCCGGGCGTGGACTCGGCAATGGCAACAATATCGAGAATTTCCTCCTTCTCGATCAGATTCCGCTTTTCTGCGGTCTCCCGCTCGATGATGGGAATCATGGCATAGCCGCCGCCGAAGGTAAAGGCGCCGATTTTTGTAAAAATACCGAACAGCCGCAGCGATTGCCGCAGCCGTTGTGCAAAGGTCATAAGGGTCCCTCCTGACAAATTTGTTTGTACCAGTATAGCGCATTTTTACGCAAAAAGCAACTCTCTCCTGCCCGCGCAGGTGGCGGAGGAAAGGTCAGGGCGGCGCGAGGCAGATTTGAATTTCCCTCTCAGTCACCTTCGGTGACAGCTCTCCCGGAGGGAGAGCCGAGAGCAGATGTGTTTGATTTCCCGCGTTCAGCTCACCCCTTGGCTCCCCCTCTGGGGGAGCGGACGGCACAGCCGCCTGAGAGGGCGTACCCGTAGGGAGTGCTGTGAAGTGGATTTTGATTTCCCTCTCAGTCATCTTCGATGACAGCTCTCCCAGAGGGAGAGCCAAGCATGAGGTGGGGATTGGGAATATCCCTCTCAGTCATCTTCGGTGACAGCTCTCCCGGAGGGAGAGCCAAGCATGAGGTGGGGATTGGGAATTACCCTCTTAGCCACCTTCGATGACAGCTCTCCCGGAGGGAGAGCCGAGAACAAAGGTCGTGTATCGCAGCGGATACACGACCTTTTCTTATTTTAGCTTTGCCACAACGATTGAGATAGCGCTGCAATTCATTTACTGTGGCGGAGCACGTCCCGATTGCGGACAAAATACTCCACGCCGGAGTAGAGCGTCGTGAGCGCGATGGCCGCGACATTGAACCAGTTGAACCAGGCGTGGAAGGTCACACCAAGAAGCTGCTGGAAAAATGCGCCGCGGAAGCAGAGCATGAAGCACAGGCCGGTCATGGTGACGGCGGTCTTGACTTTGCCGGAGGGGGCGGCGGCGATCACGCGTCCGGCGCCGACGGCAATCAGCCGCAGACCGGTGACCGCAAACTCACGCGTCAGCACGATCATCAGCGCCCAGGCGGGGAACTGCCCCCACTCGCAGAACATCGTCATCGCGGCAATCACAAGTACCTTGTCGGCAAGCGGATCGAGGAATTTGCCCAGATCGGTAACCTGATTATATTTGCGCGCAATTTTTCCGTCGATGGCGTCCGAAACGCTGGCCACGACAAAAACCGCGAAGGAAACATAGGCCATCACATCCGACGAGGTGGAAAGATACATACACACCAGAAAAACCGGGATCAGGATCACCCGGACAAGGGTGATTTTGGTTGCAGTTGTCATGCTTTATTCCTCCACTTTTCCTGTCAAATCGCCGTCGCGCACACCGCAGATACGAACGGAGACAAAGCTGCCCACGCGAACGGGCATTGCGCTGTCAAAGAACACATGGCCGTCGATCTCCGGCGAATCGGCATAGGTGCGGCCGACATACAGGCCGCTCTCCTCCTCATAGCCCTCGCAGAGCACCTCAAGCACCTGGCCCTGGCGCATCTGATTATAATCATCCATAATGCGCGACTGGAGCTGCGCCACCAGCTCCGCGCGGTGGACGGCAACCTCCTCCGGCGGATATTCCATCCGCGCGGCTGCCGTTCCCTCCTCCGGAGAGAAGGCAAAGGCACCAACCCGCTCCAGCTTATGGCACTTGAGCCAGTCGCAGAGCTCCTCAAAGGCCGCCTCATCCTCACCGGGCAGGCCGGTAATCAGGCTGGTGCGGATGACCACGCCGGGGATGCGCTCGCGCAGCCGCGCAAAGAGTGCATCCAGCTCCACGCGCGTGCCGCGCCGGTTCATGCGACGGAGAATGCCGTCGTTGACATGCTGAATGGGGATGTCCATGTACTTGACGATCTTGGGCTCCGAGGCAATCACCTCGATCAGCTCGTCGCTCATCTCGTCCGGGTAGAGGTAGTGCACGCGAATCCAGTGCAGCTCCTCAATTTTGCACAGCTCACGCAGCAGCGCCGGCAGGCGGCGCTCGCCATAGAGGTCAATTCCATAGCGGCTGGTATCCTGCGCCACGACGATCAGCTCCCGCACACCGTCACGCGCCAGCAGCCGCGCCTCATAGAGGCAATCGTCCATGCTGCGGCTGCGGAATCTGCCGCGCAGCGACGGAATCACGCAATAGGCGCAATGATTGTCGCAGCCCTCCGCAATTTTCAGGTAGGCATAATGCTCCGGGGTGGTCAGAATCCGGCCGAATTCATCCACGGGTGCATGGATATCGCCAAACTGCGAAACCGCCTCGCCCGCCATCAGGCGCTCCACGGCCGAAACGACCTGGCCATAGCTGCCGGTACCGAGCAGGCCATCCACCTCCGGCATTTCCTTCAGGATTTCCTCCTGATAGCGCTGGGAGAGGCAGCCGGTCACCAGAATTTTCCCGATGATCCCCTGCGCCTTGCACTCGCCCATGGCAAGAATATGGTCGATTGCCTCGCTCTTTGCGGAATCAATGAATCCGCAGGTGTTGATGATGACCACATCCGCCCCTTCGACGGAGGGCAGAATCTCATGCCCGGCCTCGCGCAGCAGATAGAGCATCTGCTCTGCATTGACCTGATTCTTGGCACAGCCGAGGGAGATCATCCCGATTCGGTAGCTCATAAGCACATTACCTTCTTTCTTCATTCATCCTCCGGCTCGTAGCGCGCCAGCGCCCGGCGGATCTGTTCCCACGAATGGCCGCGCCGCAGCAGCGCATCCGTGGCACGTCTGCGCTCGCGTTCATCCGGGACACTGCCGCGAAAGCGGCGGCGGAGGAATTCGTCCACGGCATCCTCCTGCGGCGGAATTTCCGCCAGGGCTTCATCCCAGAGGGCTCTGGGAATCTGCTTTTCATAGAGCAGTCTGCGAATGCGCGCCGGGCCATAGCCGCGATGCAGCGCGCTGCGCACAAGCTGCGCCGCCGTCTGGCGGTCATCCAGCAGGCGCAGCTCCGTCAGCCAGTCCACAGCGGCCTGCGCATCCTCCGGCGTTTCGCCCCGGCGCAGCAGGCGCTCACGCAGTGCCGCGCCGGAAATCGGCGCGGCGGAAAGAATCCGCACCGCGCGCTCACGCGCAGAGGCCGACGATGCGGCCGCGCGCAGCGCCTCCTGCGCAGGAGCGCTCAGCTCCATACCAACGCAGAGGCCATGCTCCGCCAGCAGCGCCGGCGGAAGCAGCAGCGCGCTGCCATCCTCCAGACAGACGCGCAGACGCGCGCCGGCCTTTGCAATGGACTCAATCCTCATCAAAATCCTCGGCGCTGATATCCACCGGCTGGGCATTGGCCCGCGCCACGCCTCTGCTGCGGGCGCTTTGCAGCTCCGCCAGATGCGCGCGCACCTTCGCCTCCAGCTCGTCGGCCAGCTCCGGATGCTCCTGAATATAGAGCTTGGCGTTGTCGCGGCCCTGGCCGATGCGCTCCTCGCCCACGGAGAACCAGCTACCGCTCTTGTTCACCAGCTCCAGATTGACCGCGATGTCGAGCAGCTCGCCATACTTGGAGATGCCCTCGCCATACATGATGTCGAACACCGCCTCGCGGAAGGGGGGCGCGACCTTGTTCTTGATGACCTTCACGCGGGTGCGGTTGCCCACAATCTCAGTTCCGTTTTTGATGGCCTCGATCTTCCGCACGTCCAGGCGGACAGAGGAATAGAACTTCAGCGCATTGCCGCCGGTTGTCGTCTCGGGGTTTCCATACATGACGCCAATCTTCATACGAAGCTGGTTGATAAAAATCACGATACAGTTGGTTTTCGCAACGGTGCTGGTGAGCTTGCGAAGCGCCTGCGACATCAGGCGCGCCTGAAGGCCGACAAAGGCGTCGCCCATTTCGCCCTCAATCTCGGCGCGCGGCGTCAGGGCGGCAACGGAGTCCACCACGACCACGTCAATCGCGCCGGAGCGGACGAGCGCCTCGGTGATATCAAGGGCCTGCTCACCGGTATCCGGCTGGGAAACCAGCATGGAATCAATATCCACACCGATGGCGGCAGCATAGACGGGGTCGAGCGCATGTTCGGCATCGACAAAGGCAACCTCGCCGCCGCGCTCCTGCGCCTCGGCCAGCACATGCAGCGCCAGCGTCGTCTTGCCGGAGGACTCGGGGCCATAGATCTCGACGATTCTGCCGCGCGGCAGGCCGCCGATGCCCAGCGCGGCATCCAGCGCCAGAGAGCCCGTGGGAATGGCATCAATGCTCATCTCGGGGCGGTCGCCCAGGCGCATCACGGCGCCCTTGCCATAGTTCTTCTCGATCTGATGCAGCGCGGTCGCCAGCGCCTTTTTTCTATCCTCTGCGGGAGACGGGGCCTCATAGGTCGTTTTCTTCTGTGCCATACTCAGACTTCCTCTCTTTTCCGGGCAAGCACAGCCCGGGTAATCTCTGCCGTATCCTTGCGCTGCTCGAGCAGCGTGTAGCCGGCCGCGCGCAGAATGTCGCCCACGGCCTCCTCCTGTCCGATGCCATGCTCCAGGCAGAGATAGCCGCCCGGATTGAGCGCATGGGTAAAATTCTTCACGATGGCGCGGTAGAAATCCAGCCCATCCGGGCCGCCGTCAAGCGCCAGACAGGGCTCATAGTCGCGGACGGAGACATCCAGTGTGCGAAGCTCCGGCGTGGCAATATAGGGCGGGTTGGAAACAATCAGGTCAAAGGTGCCAAGAAAATCCTGCGCGGGCTTGCGCACATCGATCGGCACACAGCTCACGCGCCCGGTCAGCTTCTGGAGCTGGACATTTCGCCGCGCCACGCGCAGCGCCGCCGGAGAAACATCGCCCAGGGTGACGCGCGCATCCTTCACGCGGCGCGCGATGGCCAGGCCGATGCATCCGCTGCCGGTGCACAAATCCAGAATGCGCGGATTCTGCTCCAGAAAGAGCGCCTTCTTGATGGCCAGCTCCGTGACCACCATGGTATCATCGCGGGGAATCAGCACATCCGGCGTGACCACCAGCGTCATATCATAAAAATTCCACTGCCCGAGAATATAGGGCACGGGCTCCCCCTTCAAATAGCGCTGGACAAAGGACTCGGACAGCTCGCAGACCTCCTGGGAGGCATAGAGGTCACGGTCTGCGATCATCTGCTCGGCGGTCTTGCCGGAGGCGGCGCAGATCAGCTCGCGGGCGATGTTGCCGGCGAACTGTCCCTCGGTTGCCAGCAGCGCGCGGCGCGCGTCCAGATAGAGCTCGGCGTAGGTCTTTACCATTTGTCTGCGCCCTCCTTTTCCGGTATCACAGCGCGCAGCGCCTCGATGCCGACCTCAATCATGCTGTCATCCGGCTCGTTGGTGGTCAGATATTGCAGCCACATGCCCGGCGCGGAGAGCGCACGGGTCAACCAGTTGTCATAGCGCCCAACCAGGCGGTTGAACTCATAGCTGATACCAACCACAAGCGGCAGCAGCAGCAGTTTCAGCGCCACGCGCAGCAGCGCGTTGAGCAGCCCCGACTCGAAGGTCGGCGTGATTGGCGCAAGGAGCTGGGTCGCCACGGAAAAAACCAGCACCGAAATGAACACCACCACAAACAGGAAGCTCGTGCCGCAGCGGGGATGCAGGCGCGTCTGCGCGCGCACATTCTCCACCGTCAGGGGCAGGCGCGCCTCATAGCAGCGGATGGTCTTATGCTCCGCGCCATGGTAGGCGAAGGTACGCTTCATATCCTTCAGGCGGGAGCACAGGAACATATAGCCCAGCAGAATCACGATGCGCAGCAGACCCTCAAGCAGATTGCGCACCAGCGCATTGGGCGTCAGCCGCGTAATCAGCTCGCCCAGCAGCGAGGGCAGGACGAAAAACAGCGCCACGGAGAAAGCCAGACCCAGCACCACGGCCAGCGTCGTCACCGCGCCGGTGGACAGATGCTTCTCAAGCCAGTCATCCAGACGGGACTGCTTCTGCGACTCCTGCGACGCATCCTCCTCAACAAAGAAATCCGCCGAATACATCAGCGCCTCCACGCCCTGCTTCATGCTGGCGCAAAAGCTGAAAATGCCCCGGATGAAGGGAAGCTTGCGCAGGGAGAAGCCGGGCTTCGGCTGCTTGCGCGGCGTCACGCGCGTGTTAAGCCCCTCCCTGCTGCGCACAACGGTGGCGCATTTGTCCGGGCCAAGCATCATGATGCCCTCCAGAAGCGCCTGACCGCCGATCATGGTTTTGAATTTTTCCTGTGTTTTTGCCATAGCTGTTCCTTTCTCCAGTCCATCACTGCTGCGTAATGGGCAGACAGATGGTCACAAGGGTACCGCCGCCGACCGCATTGCAGAGCTCCAGGCGGCCGTTATGCATCGTGACAATCTCCTCGCAGACGGCCAGGCCGATGCCGCTGCCGCGCGCCTTGGAGCTACCCTTATAGAATTTCTTTTTCACAAGCGGCAGCTCGTCCTCCGGGATGCCGGGGCCGAAGTCGCGGATGCGGATGCAGATCCGGTCACCCTCGCGGCAGATCTCGGCCGTGATCCGGCCGCCTTCGCCGCCATGCTTGGCGGCATTATCCAGAATATTCAGAAATACCTGCCGCATTCGGGCGGTATCGCAGGGGATTTCGGGAATCTCGTCGTCATTTTCAAGATAGTCCAGCTCGATATTTTCCAGACTCAGGCGCGAGCCATACATAAAGACGGTGTCCTCGAACTCGGCGCGCAGATCACTGAGCGCGACATTGATCGTAAAGCGGCCGTCCTGGATGCGCGTGAAATCGAGCAGCTCCTCCACCAGAGAGGTCAGGCGGCGCGATTCGCGCAGGATGATGCCAAGGCCGCGCCTGACCTGCGCGCCATCGGCCGCGGCATCGGCAGACAGAAGCGTCTCGCTCCAGCCGCTGATGGCCGTCAGGGGGGTGCGCAGCTCGTGGGAGACGGAGGACATGAACTCGGTCTGCATTTTCTCCGTCTGGCTGATTTTGTTGGACATGTCGTTGATGGTGTTGGCCAGCTCACCGATCTCGTCGTCAAAATGGCGGGCAATCTGAATGCCATAGCTGCCGGCGGCAATCCGCTTGGCGGTCGCCGTGATCTCCGAAACGGGCAGCAGGATGGACTTGACATAATAGCTGCCGCTGAGATAGACGATGAGCAGAATCACCGCGCCCAGCAGAAACACCAGCAGGCTGAACAGAATCAACTGCCGGTCCACCAGCCGCAGGCTGGTGACATAGCGCAGCACGCCGATGACCTCGCCGTTGGTATAGACCAGCGGGCTGGACACGGCCATGATGCGCTCGCCTGTGGCGGGATTGACGCCGGTGTAGGTGCAGATGGTTTTGGTTTCGATCGCCTTTGTAATGTCAGAGGTTACAGTCGCGCGGGAGGACAGCTGCGTATAGGACGAGGCGACCACCCGGTAGCTGGTGTTGACAAATTGCAGCTCAAGCATATCCTTGGACTCAAAGCTCTCGGCAAAGCGGGCGCAGGACTGATAATACTCGCGGTAGCTCTGGCCGATGTAGGTCTCAAAGAAGCTCGTGCCGGTATGCGCCTTGGCGCGCAGACTGGTTTCCATGCTGGAATAATAATAGGAGGAAACCGTCACGGACAGGCAGAGAACGCAGATCAGCATGATCGCCGCGACCAGGCTTATGGTGTTGCGCAGCCAGCGGCGCTGCAATCCGGTTTTGCCGGCCATATGTCACCCCTCCTCCGGGATCAGAGACCCCACTTGTAGCCATAACCCCAGACAGTCGTGATGTAGGTAGGGTTGGCGGTATTATCCTCAATCTTGATGCGCAGGCGGCGGATATTCACATCGACGATTTTCAGCTCGCCGTCATAGTCCCGCCCCCAGACGGAGGCCAGAATATCCTCACGCGACAGCGCGCGGCCCGGATTCTGCATAAAAAGCTGCACGATGGCATACTCCACCTGCGTGAGCTTGATGCGCCGCCCATCCTTCTCCAGCGTGCGATTGCGCAGATTCAGGCGGAAGGGCTTGTGGAGAATGATCTCGCTGTCCTCCGGCTCGGCCGCGCCACCGATGCGGCGATAGAGCGCGTCAATGCGCGCCGTCAGCTCCGCCGGGGAGAAGGGCTTGGTCACATAGTCATCCGCGCCGGTCATCAGGCCGGTGACTTTGTCCATCTCCTGCGTCCGGGCCGTGAGCATGATGATGCCGATGGTCTTATTGGTCGCGCGGATGCTGCGGCAAACCTCGAAGCCGTCGATATCCGGCAGCATGATATCCAGAATGGCCACGCCGATATCCGGATTCTCCTTCAGGCGCTCCAGCGCCTCCATGCCGGTGCCGGCCTCAATGGGGTCATAGCCGGCGCGCTTGAGGTTGATGACCACAAAGCTGCGAATATTGACCTCGTCCTCCAGAATCAAAACCTTTTTCATATTTCCCGCTCCTTGCAGGCGACGCAACGCCGCGCCGCCCATGATAGTTTCCGTTATGTCTCGCCGGTGTTCCAATCCACCTGGATAAGCCGGAACATCCCGCTCACCGTCTCCGGCGTCAGCTCCAGCTCCGCCGCGCCGGGGCCCAGCAGAACGGCATAGGTGATCTCACCCTTGCGCAGCAGCACCGTCCAGCCGCTCTCGCGGGCAAGCTGCGCCGCCTGCTCGCTGGAGGTCGCCGCAATGGTAAAAAGCTCCGTGTTGTCGCCCTGGTCATTCTGCCAGAGGAAGCAGTAGCCCAGCGCATTGCCCAGCATACCCGCGCGCGTCACGGCCAGGCGGCTCATCCACGCGCTGGGAACCGTCAGGAACCAGCCGTCGGAACAGTTGTGGAAGGTCACGCACTTCTGCACCTCGCTGCCATCAAGCTGGAGATTATACCAGCCGATGAGCGAGCGGTTCTCCGAGCGCTCATCCCCGGCGATGCCGCGCATGGCATACAGACGCGGCAGCTCAATGAGCCCGTCGCCGTCGATATCGCCGCTGTAGACATAATATTCGCGCAGGGTCTGCACACCGGTGTTGGCATCATCCTGTCTGGCCAGATTGCGAAACTCGCCGTTGCGCATACCGAAAATATCGGTCACAATCTCGCCCTCGCCATACTCCGCCGCCACAAAGACCGCGTTGACACCCTCGCACATCCGGCCGGTGATGATGCGCCTGACCGCCGAAACTGCGGTGCTGGCAGCCGCCTCCCGCTCGCGCAGGAGTTGATTCTCCGACCAGTGATAATACTCCGCAATGGCGGCAGAGCTGTGCGCATCCGCGCGCAGGAGAAAAATGCCCTGCAAGCCATCGCCATCGAGGTCTGTTGTCAGATATTCCGTGCAATTGGCGCGCATCAGCTCGATCAGGCCATCGTCGCGCAGCGTGTAGACGCACAGCACCCGCGCAAGCTGGTCGCTGATGCTGCGGCCAAGCACCAGCTCATAGCCCGGCGCATCATCCACGCGGGCATAGAGCACCTGGTCGAAGGCGCTGCCATTCAGGTCGAGGGAGGCCACGCAGGTATACTGCTCATCCACCAGGTCAAAGACATAGATCGACAGCGGATTGGCCGCAGCGGTTTTCAGATAGACCACTGCCTCATCCGCGCCGTCGCCGTCCAGATCGATCATCTGCACAGCCTGCTGATTCTCGCCCGATACCGGCGGCGAATAGCTCGCGCCGCCGGGCATGGCGCCCTCAATCGCCTGTTGCAGCTCATAATAGCCCTCCGGCTGCTGCGGCACGGCAAAAAGCCGCTCCGCCGGGTCCAGAATGCAGCCCGTCAGAAGCACCGCAAGCAGCAGCACGGCTGCGCGGAAAAACACTTTTTTCATGATGCGGCACCTCTCCTTCTAACTGAGCATTATAGCAAAAATTGTTACAAATGTGTAGTAGTTCGGTTACAAAGTTCGAAATTATTTCACAACAACGCTGTCCGGCCCCAGCAGCAGCCGCAGCTCCGCCAGCATATCCTCGCGCAGCATACAGCTCGTGCCGCGGCGCACGCCCGTATCGGCATAGTAGAGCACAGCCCGGATGCTGCCAGGGAACATGCTCAAAATGGCGCGCAGCTTGCGCTCGGCAGGCGTCCCCTCGCCGGGCAGCCGGAGATAGAGCGTCGGCGGAATGGGTTTGGCCACCTCGCTCAAGGGCAGCAGGCGGTTGACCACAAGCTGCGGCGTCTTCTCATCGCGGACGGAAAGCCGCCCCTGCGCCACAACGGAGGTATTCTCCTGCAGGAGCCCGCCGGCATTGGTAATCACATTGGAAAAGGTCAGCAGCTCCATGGAGCCGGTTTCATCCTCCAGGGTGACATAGGCCATGACGGAGCCGGTTCGGGTGGTCTTCATGCGCACCGTTTCAACGATGCCCGCGATGCTGACATTCTGCTCATCACAGAAGACGCCATCCTCCAGCTCAAAGGAGCGCAGAACGCGCCCGATGGCTACCACGCCGCTGGCCGCAATCTGCTTGCGCCAGGTATCCAGCGGATGGCCAGAGAGATAGAGGCCGATGGCCTCCTTCTCCATCTGCATCCGCTCCTCGCCCGGCAGCTCCGCCAGCGCGGGGGCGGCAATGGCGCTGCGCTGCGTCCCCTGCTCCTCCAGCATGTCAAAAAGCTGGAGCTGCCCCTCCAGATTGCGGCGGTGCGTCTCGGCGGCGGTATCCATGAGCTGTTCAAAGAGATAGAGCATCTGCGCGCGGTTGAGCCCCAGGCCGTCGAGTGCGCCGCACTTGATGAGATTCTCCACGGCGCGCTTGTTGAGATCGGCGCCCTGCATCCGCTCACAGAAATCCTCCAGCGAGGTGAAGGGCCCCCCGCGCCCGCGCTCGGCCACTACCTGGCGGATCAGGCCGCGCCCGATATTCTTCACCGCGCCCAGGCCAAAGCGAATGCCCTCCGGCTCGACGGTGAACTTATCCTCGGAGGTGTTAACATGCGGATGCAGCAGGGCGATGCCCATTTCGCGGCAATCGGCAATATAGGCGGCCGTCTTATCCGCGCGGTCAAGCACGGAGGTCAGGAGCGCGGCCATATACTCCTTCGGATAGTGGCATTTCAGATAGGCCGTCTGATAGGCCACAACCGCGTAGCAGACCGCGTGCGCCTTATTGAAGGCATAGTTTGCAAAATCGACAATTTCATCATAAATCGACTGCGCGGCAGCCTCGCTGACGCCGTTGGCGATGCAGCCGGCGATGCCATTCTCCGCGTCGCCATAGACGAAGGTTTTGCGCTCCTGCTCGATGACCTTCATTTTCTTCTTCGAAATGGCGCGGCGGATGTTATCCGCCTGTCCCATGGTGTAGCCGCCAAGGGCGCGGAAGATGTTGATGACCTGCTCCTGATAAACGATGCAGCCATAGGTGACCTTCAGAATCGGCTCCAGCAGCGGCGTTTTATAGGTGACCTGCGTCGGGTCGAGCTTGTTGGCGATGAAGCGTGGGATGGAATCCATCGGGCCGGGGCGGTAAAGCGCCACGATTGCCGTGATATCCTCGATGGAGCCCGCCTTCATATTGACGCAGACGCCCGTCATGCCGGCCGACTCCAACTGGAAAACGCCCGCCGTTCTGCCCTCGGTGAGCATCCGGAAGGTCTGCGCGTCATCATCGGGAATGCGCTTGACCGAGAAATCCGGCTCACGGCGGCGGATGATCCGCTCCGCGTCATCCAGAATGGTCAGGTTACGTAGACCGAGAAAGTCCATCTTCAGCAGACCCAGCTCCTCAATGGTCGTCATGGTGAACTGCGTCACGACGGTCTCATCGTTGCGCGCAAGCGGCACATAGTCCACAACGGGTCTTTTGGTGATGACGACGCCCGCCGCGTGGGTGGAGGTGTTGCGCGGCATTCCCTCCAGCGCGCGGGCCGTATCCACCAGCTTCCGCACCCGCTCATCGCGCGAATAGAGCTCCTTGAGCTGCGGCGAGACGCGAAGCGCCTCCTCCAGCGTCATATGCGGCGTGCCGGGGATGAGCTTGGCCACCGCATCCGTCTCGGCATAGGTGAAATTCAGCACGCGGCCAACATCGCGAATGGCGGCACGCGCCGCCAGCGTACCGAAGGTGACAATCTGCGCAACGCGCTCCTTGCCATACTTGCGCATGACATAGTCAATCACCTCGCCGCGCCGCTCCTGACAGAAATCCGTGTCGAAATCGGGCATACTGACACGCTCAGGGTTCAGGAAGCGCTCGAAAATCAGGTCGTACTTCATCGGATCGACCTCGGTGATATTCATGCAGTAGGCCGCGATGGAGGCCGCGCCGGAGCCGCGGCCGGGGCCGACGGGAATGCCCTCCTGCTTGGCCCAGCGGATGAAGTCCGCAACGATCAGATAATAGTCCACATAGCCCATGCGCTCGACAACGCCCATCTCATACTCCAGGCGCTGACGATAGGACTCCGGCGCATCGGGATAGCGCGCCGCGAAGCCCTCGTTGCAAAGACGGCGGAAATAGCTGCGCGAATCTGAGCCGTCCGGCGGAAGATACTCGGGCAGATGATACTGGCCAAAGGTAAAGGTCACATTGCACCTGTCCGCAATTTTCTGCGTATTCTCCAGCGCCTCCGGCAAATTGGGAAAGAGACTGCGCATCTCCTCCTCGGACTTGATGTAAAACTCATTGGTCTCAAAGCGCATCCGGTTGGGGTCATCCACCGTTTTGCCCATCTGAATGCACATCAGGACATCCTGAATGGTACTGTCCTCGCGGGTGATATAATGCGCGTCGTTGGTCGCCACCAGCGGCAGCCCCGTATCGCGCGCAAGCCGCAGCAGCTCACGGTTGACCTGCTCCTGCTCCGGCAGACCATGATCCTGAAGCTCCAGGTAGAAATGCTCCGGGCCGAAAATCTCCGACAGGGTCAGGGCATACTGCCGGGCGCCCGCATAATCGCCGCTGCGCAGGCGGCGGGGAATCTCCCCGGCCAGGCACGCGGACAGGGCAATCAGCCCCTCACTGTGGCCGCGCAGCAGCTCCAGATCCACGCGCGGCTTGATATAGAAGCCATCGAGAAAGGCTCTGGAAACCAGATAGCTCAGGTTGCGGTAGCCGGTCTCATTCTCGCACAGGAGCACAAGATGGCGCGCCTCGCTGTCCGTTCCATGCACGCAGTCGGCCATGGTGCGCGGCGCAACATAGACCTCGCAGCCGATGATGGGCTTGACCCCGGCGGCCTGGGCCGCGCGGTAAAAATCAATCACGCCATACATGACGCCGTGGTCGGTGATCGCCACGGCGCGCTGCCCCAGCGCCGCCGCGCGCTGCACCAGCGCATCAATGCGGCAGGCGCCGTCGAGCAGGCTGTATTGCGTGTGAACATGCAAATGTGCAAAAGCCATGGCATCTCCCTCCGATCATTCGGCTTCCTGCTGCGCCGCCAGCGCCATCAGCTTGCGCAGACGGTGGTTGACGGCAGATTTGGACAGGGGCGGCGTATGCAGCTCCGCCAGCTCACTGAGCGTGGCCTCCGGGTGCGCCTGGCGCAGCCGGGCGGTCTGGCGCAGCTTCTCCGGCAGCGGCAGCGCGGCGCGCTCCAGCCGGCGCAGCGCGGCAAGCTGCTCCTGCGCAGCCGCGACGGTCTTGTCCACATTGGCCGAGTCGCAGTTGGTTTTGCGGTTGGCCTCATTGCGCCAGTCCTTCTCAATCTTGGCCTGCATGACCGCCATCGCGTTCACCGGCGCGCCGATGCAGGCAAGAAAATCCTCAATGGCGTCGCTCTGCTTGAAATAGAGCACCAGACTGCCCTTGCGCTCGGTCTGCTTGGGCGACAGCTCCATCTCGCGCATGAGCGTCTCCGTCTCGCGGCTGACCTTCAGATGGGTTGTGGAAAGCTCGAGGTGGTAACGCTTCTCCGGATCTGTCACCGAGCCACCGGCCAGAAATGCGCCGCGCAGAAAGGCGCGGCGGCAGCAGTCGCGCTCCAGCAGCGCAAAATTCACATGCAGCGCAAGGCTGCCATGCGCCGAAAAGCTGCACTGCGAAAATACCTGGCGGATTTTTTCGGGCTGCGTGATGGCGTAGGTCAGCTTACCGGTCGCCTCTGGCTCTGGAAGCTGATCAAACTGCACCCCCAGCGCCTTGCGGAACAGCCGGGGCAGCCGCAGACCAAAGTCGCGGCACTCCGTCACCACGCGGATGCACTCGGGCGAAAAGGTGTTGGCATAGAGCAGCACCCCATGCACCTCCGCCAGCGCGCAGCAGCCCCGCTCAACCTCGCCGCGGCACAATTCACTTTTTACATTGGAAGAAAAGGACATGCTTCAATCTCCTTTCCGCGGCGCAGCGCCGCCCTCGCGAAGCAGGTCGCGGTGCGTCAGGCTGCACCCGTCCTCCTGCAAAAGCTGCGACAGCCAGACCGCCCCCGCGACGGAGCGGTGGCGTCCGCCGGTGCAGCCCAGCGCAATGCGGAGGCGCTCGCAGCCCTTCGCCCGCGCCAGACGCACCTGCAGGCGCACCAGCTCACCCATCAGCCGCAGATAGGCGGCGCTGTCCGGGTCGGCCAGAATATACTCACGCACCGGCGCATCCAGCCCGCTCAGCGGACGCAGCGACGGCTCCCAGTAGGGATTGGCCAGCACACGCAGATCAAAGCACAAGTCTGCCTCCGCCGGGCCATATTTATGTCCGAAGGAAAAAATCTCGATTCTCATTGCGCACCCCACAGGCGTACCTCCGGCTCAAGACGGATGCCGCTGTGCGCCAGCACCCGCTCCTGCACCAGAGCAATCAGCTCCAACACCTGCGCCGCCGTCGCGCTGCCAAGATTGACCACAAAGCCCGCGTGCTTCTCCGAAACCGCCGCGTCCCCGACGCGCAGGCCCTTGAGCCCCGCCTGGTCGATCAGCGCCGCCGCATAGCCACCGGCCGGGCGTTTGAAGGTGCTGCCCGCCGAGGGCAGCTCCAGCGGTTGGGAGGCGCGGCGTCTGGCCGCAAGCTCCTGCATCCGCGCGCGGATGGCCGCCTCATCACCGACTTGCAGTGCAAAAACCGTGCGGACAATCACCGCATCCGTCTGCTGAAAGGCGCTGCTGCGGTAGCCGAAGCCCTGCGCCTGCCCCTCCAGCCAGCGGAGGCTGCCATCGGGCAGCATCACCTGGGTGCGCAGCGCCACCTGCGCCAGCTCGCCGCCATAGGCGCCCGCGTTCATATACAGGCCGCCGCCGACACTGCCGGGAATGCCATGGGCAAATTCCAGCCCGCTCAGACTATGGCGCGCGGCAAACATCGCCGCCTGCGCCAGAGAGCTGCCGGCCATCGCCTCAAGCTGCGCAGCCCCGGTGCATTGCAGGCCGGTCAGCGCGTCACGCGTCACAATGACCAGTCCCGGCAACCCTTCGTCCGGCGCCAGCACATTCGTGCCCGCGCCCAGAATGCGCGGACGCACCCCACAGCGCGCGGCGCAGGCCAGCAGCGCGGCAAGCTCCTGCACCGTGGTCGGGAAGGCCATCAGCTCCGCGGGGCCGCCGATGCGGAAGGAGGTATGGCGCGACAGGGGCTCCTGCTCGCGCAGCCGGAGCACGGGAAGCTGCTCCAGAAGGGTCTGCTTCAAGAGAGTCATGGCAGTCATCGATTCTCCTCCATATCAAAAAATCATATACTACACCATTATACTGACAGTATACCACATTCCGCCGCGCGCCGCAACGGAAAAAAGCAGCGCCGCCCGGCTTTCTGCAAAGCCGGGCGGCAGCGGATGGGCGCGTTATTCGTTGCAGGCGGCGACAATGATGTCGGCGCAGTGCGAAACGCCGAGGCAGCCGCTATTGAGGCAGATATCGTAATTCTGCGCCTGTCCCCAGGTGCGGCCGGTATAGTTGCGGTAGTAGACGCGGCGCTTCTGATCCTTCTCCGCCAGGCGCTTGGCCGGGCTCTTCTCCATCTGGCCATAGCGCTCGACAATCCGCGTGGCGCGGCTGTCCAGGTCGGCATGGATGAAAACATGCAGACAGTCGGTACGGTCGCGCAGCACATAGTCCGCGCAGCGGCCGACGATGACGCAGCGGCCCTTCTGCGCAAGCTCCTCAATGATGCGGGTCTGCTCGATATAGAGCCGGTCATGCATCGACAGCGCCTGCAGCCCATTCTGATTCGCCGTGGCCAGGGTAAAGAGCAGACTGCTGCGGGCGGTAGCGTACTCGCCGTATTCCTCGATGAACTCCGGCGCAAAGCCGCTGCGCCGGGCGACCTCGTTGACCAGCTCGCGGTCATAGAACTGATAGCCCAGACGCTCGGCAACCAGCTTGCCGATGGAGCGGCCGCCGCTGCCGAACTCGCGGCTGATGGTGATGATGGATTTCATGGCATTGCCCCCTTCCTGCGTTGCAGGTGGATTTCTATACACATTATAGCACAGTCATCCGCAAAGGTAAAGGCTTTTCTTGAATTTTTATAATACGCCAGGCGTGCGCAGCGCAAATGCATCCAATTTGTAAAAAACGGTGGACAAGTAGAGAAACATTTGCTAGAATGGAATCAAAACAATGTCCAAAAGGAGGATGTGTGCGATGAATTGTCCCTATTGCGGCTATCAGGAGAGCAAGGTCGTTGACTCCCGCCACGCCGAGGACGGCGGAAGCATCCGCCGCCGCCGCGAGTGCCTGTCCTGCCAGCGGCGCTTTACCACCTACGAAACCGTGGAGAGTCTGCCGGTGGTCGTGGTGAAGAATGACCGGCGCCGCGAGCCCTTTGACCGCCAGAAGGTGCTGCGCGGCATGGAGCGCGCCTGCGAAAAGCGCCCCGTCGCAACGGCTGACCTGGAGGCTGCCGTGGCCGAAATTGAGCAGATCGTGCAAAATTCCCTTGAGCGCGAGGTCAGCTCCATGCGCATCGGTGAGCTGGTCATGGAGCGGCTGAAGGCCCTCGACGAGGTGGCCTATGTGCGCTTCGCCTCGGTCTACCGGAAGTTTAAGGACATCAACAGCTTTATGCAGGAGCTGAACAAAATCCTCGCAGAGCGATGAAGCCGGTTACTATTCTGCTGGCGGTGCTGCTGGCGGTACTGCTGCTCCTTGCGGCGTTGACGCTCACCGGCGTTCTGGAGCTGCCGCGCGCGCTGCGGCCCAGCAGCAACCTGCCCTCCTTCTCCTACACCCCGGCGCAGCCCAGTGCCAGCGCGGAGCCCGAAACCGAACCGGAGCCGGAGCTGCTGGTCAACGACTGGCGCTTTGTGCTCAACGGCACGGACGTCGAGACGCGGCTGCTGGACGGCGAGGGCGCGGCGCTGGTACTGGCGGAGGATTTTCTGCGCGCCACTGCGCTGGACACGGCCGACTGCGCCTGGGCCGCTGACCGCGCGCGCATCGACTACGCGGACGGCAGCTTCACCCTCGATGGTGCGCCCTGCGGCCTGACCTGCGCCGAGGGCTGCTGGCTGCCGCTGGAGGAGCTGGCGCAGGCGCTTGCCTATCCCGTCTGGGAGGACAGCGAAAACCGCACGACCTACATCTCCCCCGCCGCGCGCTCCTTCGCACTGCCGGAGAACGTGGACGTTCCGGTTCTGATGTACCACGCCGTCAGTGACAACCTCTGGGGCATTGACGAACTGTTCCTCAGCCCCACAAGCATGGAGGCGCAGCTACGCTATCTGACAGAGCAGGGCTACGACTGCATCTGGTTTGAGGATCTGGCACACATCGAGGACTACGACAAGCCGGTGATTCTGACCTTTGACGACGGCTACGACGACAACTACACGCAGCTTTTCCCCCTGCTGAGAAAATATCAGGTCAAGGCCACCGTCTTTATCATCACAGACAGCCTCGGCAGCCAGCACAAGCTGACGCAGGAGCAGGTGCGCGAGATGGCCGACTCCGGCCTGGTGTCCATTCAGTCGCACAGCGTGACACACGGCGATCTGAGCCGCATGGACGCCGCCACGCTGGAATATGAGCTGGGGCAGAGCAGCCGGGATATTGCGCGCCTGACCGGGCGCATCCCCTATGTGCTGTGCTACCCCTCCGGAAAGCACAGCGAGCTGACGGTGGAGATTGCTGCAAAGCATTATAACTTCGCGCTGCAAATGGGCGGTTCACTCTACAACACGGATGACGATCCGCTGCGCATTCGCCGCTTTTATATCTACCGCGGCATTTCACTCGACACCTTTGCCGCCTATCTCGCCGCCGCAGGCGGCTGACGGGCTCAAAAAACGCATCCCCGCTCCGGCCGGAGCGGGGATGCGTTTTTCAGTCGTCCTCCGGGTCGGAGGGATCATAGTTGACAATCACGTTGTAGGCCGTCAGCGCCGAGACCTCCTTGACGCTGGTGCCAAAGGCGTTGACCTGCACCAGCAGCGGACAGGTTTGCAGGCACTCGATATCCTCGAGCTCCTCATTATAGTCCACATCCACATAGGTCAGCTCCGCCTGCCCGGACAGGGCGGAAATATCCGTCAGGCGGTTATAGGCGGCATAGAACTGCTGCAAATGCGTGGCGGCGGAGAACTCCGGCAGCGCCTCGACCGCATTATGGCTGAAATCCAGATAGTGGAGTGCGGGCAGATTGCCGACCACGTCAAGCTCGGTCAGGTCATTATCCGCGACGCTCAGGTGGCTCAGCTTCAGGCAGGCCGAGAGCGGACGGATGCTGGCAATGGCATTGTTATCCGCGACCAGCTTCTCAAGCTGCGTCATGCCGCGCAGTGCGTCCAGCCCGGCGATGCGGTTGCCGCTCAGCTCCAGCTCGCGCATGGCCACGCAGTCCGCCAGCGCATCCACGCTGCTGACGTCGTTGTCGGTCAGGGAGAGGTGCGTCAGCTCTGTCAGCCCGGACAGGGCGGACAGATCGGAGATGGCGTTGCGGCTCAGGTCGGCCTGCGTCAGCGCGCTGTAGTTGGAAAGAACACCAATATTGGTCAGGCTGTTATCCGAAAGATCCAGCACCGTGATGGCCGTGGTCTGCGCCAGGGGGAGAATGTTCGACAGGCCGCAGCCGCGCAGCCGAAGCGTCTGAAGCTGCGTCAGCGTGCCGATGGCCTCCAGGGTCTGCGCGGAGATCAGAGAGCCGGAAAGATCCAGCGTCCGCAGGCCGGTCAGCGCCGTCAGGAAGCTGTAGTCCTCGACGCTGCTGTTCTGGATGGTCAGAGAGGTCAGGCCGGTCAGGTAGCGCAGGTCGGTGTAATCCGTGACCGTCTCGGGGACGGTCAGCTCCGCAAGATCCCAGAGATCACTGCTGCGCACGGGCGCACTGTCCGGCAGATAGAGCTGCTCACGCAGCAGCGCCTCCAGCTCCGGGCTGGCAAAGGAGATTTCCTCAACCACGCCGACGATGCAATACTCCGCCGTCGTGAGCGCGCTGACCAGGCCATCGTCGCTCACGGCGATGGCCGTGACGGTGGTGTCGCCCGCGCTCAGGGGCACCGGCTCGGTGTAGACCGTGCGGCTGAGGCTGGGATACTCCTCGTCGAGCGAATAGCAGACGGTAAGCCCGGCGGCTGTCTCCACGCTGACGCTGAGATAGGTGTCATACTCCCCGCTCTCCGGCGAAAGCACCGGCGCAGCCGGGCGCATGGCATCAATCCGGCTGCGGATTGATGCATCCGCAACGCCGCTGAGAAGCTGCTCGGCATCCATCAGCTTATCCTGCGCAACATAGAGGCGGGACAGCGCCAGATAGAGCTCCAGCTCCGGATTGGAGCGGATGGCGTTGACCAGCGCACGCTCGGCGCGGGTATAGCTGCCGCATTGCAGGCTGGCCTCGGAGAGGGAGAGGGCATAGTCCGTGTGCTCCGGCGCAAGGGAAAGGGCTTTATTATAGTATTCCGCCGCCTTCTCATACTTTCCGGCGGCCATTTGCCTGTCGGCATACTGCGCAAGGTTCTCGGGCGTCCAGAGGAAATACAGCAGGCCGAGAACGACCGCCGCCAGCGCGACCAGAACCAGCAGGACAATCAATGCTTTTTTCATGTTACAAAGCTCCTGGTTACAATAGTTACAATCTTCCGCTGCCATTATACCGCGTCAGCCCGGAGAAGTCAACCAGAAAGCCGATTTTTGCCGCCGGAGGGCGCAGAGGCGCGCATTTCGGCGCAGCCCCGCAAAAAAAGCGGCGCGGGACTCTTGACGCGCAGGAGGTTGGGCGCTATAATCCTCCTTAGTCCGAAAAGAGACTGAGAGGGAGTGCATCAAAATGGAAAAGGACGCCCTGCATCTGCTCAACCGTATCAACCAGGCAATCATCCAGTTCCGTGGCAGCTACGCGGCCTGGTCTGCGCAGCAGGGAATCAGCTATCACGCGCTGCTGGTGCTTTACACCCTGCGTGAGCAGGGCTGCTGCACGCAGAAGCAGCTCTGCGTGCGCTATCTGCTGCCGAAGCAGACAATTCACCACGTTTTTGCGCGGCTGCGCGCACAGGGGTTTCTGGTGCTGGACGAGGGCGCCGGGCAGGGGCGCGAGAAGCGCTTCGTGCTCACGCAGGCCGGGCAGCAGGCCGCCGCGCCGCTGCTGGCGGCGCTTGACCGCGTGGAGAGCCGCGCGCTGGCGCAGATGGGCGAGGAAAAGCTGCGGCTGCTGACGACGCTGCTGCTGGAATACGGCAGCGCGCTGCGTCAGGCGGCAGAGGTGGCGCAATGAGCACGGCGGCGATGAGCGCGCAATTCGGCACGGAGAAAATCAGCCGCCTGCTGCTGCGCCTGGCCCCGCCGGTTATGCTGGCGCAGTTGATTCAGGCGCTCTACAACATCATCGACAGCTTTTTTGTGGGTCGCTACGCCGCCTCGGGGCAGACCGCGCTGTCCATCATCTATCCGGTGCAGCTTCTGATGATTGCGCTGGCGGTCGGCAGCGGCGTCGGCATCAACACACTGATGGCCGCGCGGCTGGGCGCGGGCGCGCGAAAGGCGGCGCAGGACTGCGCCGGTGTGGGGACGCTGCTGGGGCTTGGGCTGTGGCTGCTGTTCGCGGGCGTCTGCTGGGCCATTATGCCGGCCTATGCGCGTATGTCCACCGGCTCGGAGGCGGTCATCCGGGACATCATCGTCTACGGCAGGATTGTCTACGTGGGCAGCGTCGGACTGTTTCTGGAGAGCATCTGGAGCAAGGTGCTCCAGGCGGAGGGCGACATGAAAACGCCGATGCTGGCGCAGATTTTCGGCGCGCTGACCAACATTGTGCTCGACCCCCTGCTGATCTTCGGCCTGCTGGGGCTGCCGGAGCTGGGCATCGGCGGTGCAGCCATTGCGACGGTTGCCGGGCAATGCGTGGCCGCGCTGGTTGTGCTGCGGAAGGGCTGGCGCAGATCGCCCGCGCTGCGGGCCTATCCGCGGGAGCTGGCGGGGATTTTTCGCATGGGCGTGCCGAATATTCTGATGCAATCCGCCTACACCTTTTATATTCTGGGGTTGAATCTGATTCTGGCGACCTTCTGCGACGAGGCGGTCACGGCGCTGGGGCTCTACTACAAGTGGCAGACCTTCTTTTTCATCCCGCTGAGCGCCATGCAGACCTGCATCGTGCCGCTGGTCAGCTACAATTATGCAGCGCGGCGCCTCGACCGCTGCCAGCGGACGCTGGCAACGGCAATTGGCTTCGGGCTGGCGCTGATGGCGGTCGGGACGCTCTGCTTTGTGCTGTTTCCGGGGCCGATGCTGCGGGTATTTACCACGGATGCAAGGGTTGTGGAGATTGGCTGCGTCGCTTTCCGCCCGATTGGGCTGAGCTTTCTGCCGATGGTCACGTCGCTGACCTTCCCGGTGTTTTTTCAGGCAGCGGGCGCCGGTCTGAAAAGCTCACTGCTGACCGCGCTAAGGACGGTGGTGCTGTTTGTGCCGCTGGGCTATCTGTTCTCGCGCCTCGGTCTGCCATATTTCTGGCTGACCTTCCCCGTGACGGAGCTGGTGACAAGCCTGGCGGGGCTGCTGCTTTACCGCCGCTTTCTCAGGCAGAGCCGGAGTCGGCTCGCATTTCATAAGCTAACAGGGGCGCATGGAACAGCCATGCGCCCCTGCTGCTGCAAAAAGCCCGCCGCCGGATGACCGGCAGCGGGCAGGAATGGGCTTATTGCGTCAGCTTGCGCACCTCGTCAATCAGGGAGAGAACCTCCTCGCGGGTCGTAGACCAGCTCGTGGAGAAGCGAACCACGTCGTGGTTATGGCCGAAATTCTCCCAGACATTGAAGTTGACCGTCTCGCGCAGCTTGGCCGTCGCAGACTTATGCATGATGACAAACTGGAGGTTGGTGCTCGTGTCAACATAGAACCAGCAGCCCAGCTCCAGCAGGCCGCGCTTGAGCTCCATCGCCAGATCGACCGCATGGCGACCCAGCTCAAAATAGAGGTTATCGGTAAAGAGCGCGTCGAACTGCACGCTGAGGATGCGGCCCTTGGCCAGCATCGCGCCATGGTGCTTGACGATGGTGGGGAACTGCTTGGGCATGTTGCCCTTGGTGAAAACCACAGCCTCGCCGCACAGCGCGCCCATCTTGGTGCCGCCAATGTAGAAGGCGTCGCAGTATTCCGCGATCATGGGCAGGGTCACGTCGGTCTTGGGGCTCATGAGGCCATAGCCCAGGCGCGCGCCATCGAGATAGAGCGGGATGCCAAATTCATGGCAGACATCGGAGACGGCCTTCAGCTCAGCGGCGGTGTAGAGCGTGCCGAACTCAGTCGGGTGCGTGATGTAGACCATGCCAGGGTGAACCATGTGCGAAAGGTTGTCGTCACTGAAGCAGTTTTGCAGATAGACGCGCAGCTCCGCGCCGGAAAGCTTGCCCTCGTGGTGCGGCAGCGTGAGCACCTTATGGCCGGTGTATTCAATGGCACCGGCCTCGTGGCCCGCGATATGCGCCGTGTCTGCGGAAACCACGCCCTCAAAGGAGCGCAGCAGCGTAGAGATGACGATGGCGTTGGTCTGCGTGCCGCCCGTGAGGAAATAGACATCCGCATTGGGACACTGACAGGCCGCGCGAATCTTGTCGCCTGCGCGCTTCCAGTAATAATCCGTACCGTAACCGGGCAAATGCTCCAGATTGCTGCGTTCCAGCGCCTCCATAACCTTGGGGTGGGCGCCTGCTACATAATCGCACTCAAAAGATAACATTACGTTGTTTCCTCCTGTTTTCCCCGTCCGCTCCGCTCAAAGGCGTGCAGCCAGTCAGACTTGAAATAGAAGATCAAATATAGGATGCTGCTGACCGTCCAGGTCAGCGGATAAGCAACGAAAATAACCCAGCTCTCATTGACGAGCGGAACCATCACCGAGATGAAAATAACACGCAGCACGCACCAGCAGCCCAGCATCACCAGCATGGGCACCATCGGCCGGCCGGCACCGCGCAAAATGGCGGCGATGCAATGCGAAAGCGCCAGGCAGCAGAAGAACAGCGACTCCACCTGCGCCTGCCGGATGCCGACCTTGACCGCGTCCGGGTTCTCCGGCATGAAGAGCTGCATGAGCGGCTCGGCAAAGACCACCAGAATGACGCCGATCACCTCGGCCATGATGATGGCGCAGAGCAGGCCGAAGCGCGTGCCCTTCTTCGTGCGCTCATACTGCTTTGCGCCGAGGTTCTGGCTGACGAAGGTCGTCAGCGCCATGGTGAAGCAGTTGATGGGCAGGAACGCGAAGCCCTCCAGCTTGGCATAGGTGCCGCAGCCGGCGACCGTCGCGGGGCCAAAGCCATTGATGTTGGTCTGCACGATGACATTGGCGAAGGAGATGATGGAGTTCTGGATGCCGGAGGGCAGACCATAGCGGATGATCTCCCACATATGCGGCCAGCTCACGCGCATCTCGCGCCACTTGAGCTGATAATCCGAAGGGTAGTGGAACAGGCGGTAGAGGCACAGGAACATGCTCACAAACTGCGAGATGGTGGTGGCCAGCGCCGCCGACCAGACGCCCCAGTGGAAGACGCCGATAAAGAGACAGTCCAGAGCGACGTTCAGAAGGGAGGAGAAAATCAGGTAGTAAAGCGGGTGCTCACTGTCGCCAACGGCGCGCAGCACGCCCATGCAGAGGTTATACATGCAGATGGCCAGGCCGCCAAGGAAATACATCTGAAAATACTGCTTGGAGAAGGGCATCAGCTCGGCGGGCGTATTCATCCACTTCAGAAGCAGCGGCGTCATCGTCACGCCCAGCACCGTCATGAGAATGCCGGCGGCAAAGCCGAAGATCACCGTCGTGTGGATGGATTTGCGCAGCGAGTCGATATCCTGCGCGCCGTAGTAGCGGGCAATGACAACGCCCGCGCCCACGGCAATGCCGCTGAAGAAGCCCACCAGCATAAAGACCAGGCTGCCGGTGGAGGTTACAGCGGCATAGGCATTGTCACTCAGAAAGCGGCCGACGATGAAGGCGTCGGCGGTGTTATAAAGCTGCTGAAAAATCTGCCCCAGAAGAATGGGCATTGCAAAATAAAGCAGGCCCTTCCAGATCGAGCCCTCAAGGAGCCGTTCCTTTTGTCCTGCGGTGCCATGTTGTCTCATAATTCCATCTCTTATCTCTTATTTTCGGTTATTATAACATTTCCTGTGCGACAAGTCAATGACCCCCGGAAGTGTCCGGCTAAAAAAAAGCGCGGATTCTGGCGGCGCAGAAAAGCCCCCGCAGGGCCGGCGACAGGCTTGCGGCTCTGCGGGGGCTGGCAGTTCGGGCAGGGAGGCGGTCAGCTCCGGCGGGTATTCTCCTGATTGCGGTAGACCACAAGCTTGCTGAACAGGAATTCCAGAACAAAATTGGCCACCATGGTCATGGCCAGGACGAGATATTCATTCACGCCCGACTGCTCCGCCAGATTGCCCAGCCAGGTGGACAGCGGCGTGAAAACCAGGTAGAAGCCGAGAATTTTGAGCATCGCGATGGGTACATTGGCGGCAGACTGGAAGGTAAAGCGGCGGTTAAAGGTGAAATTCCAGACGATGGAGAGCAACAGCGAGATCAGATAGGCCGGCCAGTAGGAGAAATGCGCCAGCTCATTGAGCAGAGTGAAGCTGCCGATCTGGATCAGCCCCGCCGAGATGGAAAAGAGTGTGAATTTAATCGCCTGTAAGACAGCGGTTTTGTTCATGGCACAGCCTCCGTTTCTTTTTTCTCATTATAGCAGAGGGGCTGCACCACGTCAAGGGCGCGCAGACAGCAAAAAAGAGGTCGCGTGTCACAGGGACACGCGACCTTCTTTCTACGGTTTTCAGGAGAGCTTCTCGATCCAGCCATAGGGATCGGGGCGGTCGCCGCGCTGGATTCCGACAAGGGTGTCATAAATCTTCTGCGCAACGGGGCCGATCTTGCCTTCGCTCAGGATCATGCTTCTGTCATGGTAGTCAAGCTGGCCGACGGGGGAGATGACGGCGGCGGTGCCGGTGCCGAAGGCCTCGGTGAAGGTGCCGTTGTCATACGCCTCGAAGAGCTCCTCGACGCTGATGGGACGCACCTCTGTCTCAAGACCGAGGTCTGCGGCCATCTCCAGGATGCTCTTGCGGGTGATGCCGGGCAGGACGCTGCCGATGGTGGGGGCGGTGAGGATCTTGCCGTCGATGACGAACATCATGTTCATCGCGCCGACCTCCTCGACATACTTGTTATGGCGGCCATCGAGCCAGAGCACCTGGTCATAGCCCTTCTTGCCGGCCTCGTAAGCGGCCTTCAGGGAGGCAGCGTAGTTGCCGCCGGTCTTGGCTTCACCGGTGCCGCCAAGGACGGCACGGACATAATGATCCTCGATGTGGATCTTCACGGGCGCCATGCCGTTCTTATAGTAAGAACCGGCCGGGGAGCAGATGATGTAATACAGATAGCGGTGCGCGGCGTGGACACCCAGCTCCGAGCCGTCTGCGATCATCGTCGGGCGCAGGTAGAGAGAGGTACCCTCGCGATGCGGCACCCAGTCCTGCTCCAGCTCGACGAGCATCTTCATGGCCTTGAGCTGGAAGTTCTCGTCCAGTTCCGGCATACACATACGCGCGGCGCTGCGGTTCATGCGGCGGGCATTCTCCAGCGGGCGGAAGAGCTGCAAGCCGCCGTCAGCGCGGCGATAGGCCTTCATGCCCTCAAAGATCTCCTGCGCATAGTGCAGGACGGGAGAGGCGGGGTCAATGGCCAGGGGGCCATAGGGCTGAATTCTGGCATCATGCCAGCCCTTGCCCTCGTCATACTCCACGATGAACATATGATCCGTGAACAGCTTGCCAAAGCCCAGCGTGCTCTCATCCGCAGGCTTGGTCTTGGGCGTGGCAGTCCGGATGACGGAAATATCAAGATCCAAAGCAAATACCTCTTTTCTTAACGTTTAATTCTGGACGCAGGCCGCGCCGCGGCGCAGGGCCTCGATATTCAGATCCACAAGCTTGGCCTTGGGGCCGGTGAACATATGCACGAGCATCTCCTTGATGGTCTCGACGCCCAGGTTCTTCATGGCCTCGATGTAGGCGCCCAGCATGACCATGTTGGCAACCTTGGCATTGCCCAGCTCATTGGCGATGTCCAGGCAGGGCACATAGATGGCCTTGACGTCGGTGCGCTGCACCTTCTCGGTGATGATGGAGCTGTTGACAAAGACGGTGCCGTTGGCAACCACCGTGGGCTCGAATTTCACCAGCGAGGGCAGGTTCATGGCGATGAGCTCGGTCGGCTCGAGAATGATGGGGCAGATGATGGGCTCAGTGGAGATGACGACGGAGCAGTTGGCCGTGCCGCCGCGCATTTCGGGGCCGTAGGAGGGCAGCCAGGAGACATCCTTGCCTTCCTTCATGCCGGCCTCTGCCAGCGATTTGCCGATGGCCATAACACCCTGTCCGCCGAAGCCGGCGATCATAATTTCATTGGTCATGTTCAGCCCTCCGTAATATCCTTATAGACCCCCAGAGGATAGTAGGGGATCATGTTTTCCTTCAGCCATTCGATCGAGGCAGCCGGCGTCTTGCCCCAGTTGGTCGGGCAGCAGGCCAGAACCTCAACGAAGGTGAAGCCCTTGCCCTCCTGCTGGAGCTGGAAGGCCTTCTTGATGGCCTTCTTCGCCTTGTTCAGATTGGGGATGTCGGTGGCGCAGACGCGGGTGGCGTAGGCGCAGCCCTCGAGGGTGCTGATGATCTCCGCCATGCGGATGGGGGCGCCATAGTGATCCTGCTGGCGGCCCATGGGGGCGGTGGTGGCCTTCTGGCCGACGAGGGTGGTCGGCGCCATCTGGCCGCCGGTCATGCCATAGATTGCATTGTTAATGAAGATGGTGGTGATCTTCTCGCCACGCATGGCGGCATGAATGATCTCCGCCGTGCCGATGGCAGCAAGGTCGCCGTCGCCCTGGTAGGTGAAGACGATGGTGCCGGGCTCGGAAACGCGCTTGATGGCCGTCGCGACGGCGGGCGCACGGCCGTGGGCAGCCTCGTGCATATCGCAGTTGAAATAGTTGTAGGCAAAGACGGAGCAGCCGACCGGAGCGACGCCGACGGTGTTGCCCAGGACGTCCATCTCCTCCAGCGTCTCTGCGACCAGCTTATGAATGATGCCATGGGTACAGCCGGGGCAGTAGTGCAGCTCCGCATCGGTCAGACCCTTGGATTTCTGATAAACAATTGCCATTCTTTCTTACCTCCCGATTGCAGCCTTCGCAGCGGAGGCCACCTCGACGGGGGTGGGAACCACGCCACCGGCCTTGCCCACGAAGGACACAGGGCGGCAGCCCTCCAGCGCGATCTTAACGTCGTCGATCATCTGACCCATGCTCAGCTCCACGTCCACGACAGCCTTGACGCTGTCCTGAGAGGCGGCGGCCTTCAGCGCCTTGCCGGGGAAGGGCCAGAGGGTGATGGGGCGCAGCATACCCGCCTTGATGCCATCCTTCTCCAGGAGCCTGATGGCTGCGCGGCAGACGCGGGAGGGCGTACCGTAAGCAACGAAGAGCACTTCGCAGCCCTCCGTGCCGATTTCCTCCCAGCGAACCTCGTTCTCCTCCATGGCCTTATACTTGGCGGCCAGGCGCTCGTTGTGCTCAGCGCAGACGTTCGGGTCGATGTACAGAGAGTTGATGACATTGGGCTTGCGCTGACCCTTGGTGCCGGTGGTGACCCAGGTCTTCTCGGGAAGCTCGCGCTTCTCGATCTCGCGCCACTCAATGGCCTCCATCATCTGGCCGATCATGCCGTCAGCCAGAATCATGACGGGGTTGCGGTACTGATCCGCAACGTCAAAGGCAAGCTGGACATAGTCGGCGGCCTCCTGAATGGTAGCCGGGGCATAGACCAGATGGCGATAGTCGCCGTTGCCGCCGCCGCGGGTTGCCTGATAATAGTCACCCTGGGCGGGCTGGATGGTGCCAAGGCCGGGGCCGCCGCGCATCATGTTAACGATGACTGCGGGCAGCTCTGCGCCGCACATGTAGGTGATGCCCTCCTGCTTCAGGGAGATTCCGGGAGAGGAGGAGGAGGTCATAACGCGCGCGCCGCAGCCGGCTGCGCCATAGACCATGTTGATTGCCGCAACCTCAGACTCCGCCTGAAGGAAGCAGCCGCCGATTTTCGGCAGATGCAGGGACAGATACTCGGGGATCTCGTTCTGCGGCGTGATGGGATAGCCGAAGAAGTATTTACAGCCCGCGCGGATCGCGGCCTCGGCAACTGCCTCGTTGCCCTTCCAAAGTTCTTTTGCCATGCTCAGACCTCCTTAGACCCGTTCAACAGTGATGATGGAATCAGGACACATCTTGGCACAGCTTGCGCAGCCCACGCACTTGTCCATATCCTCGGGGCGTACTGTGGCAGGGTGATATCCCTTGCGGTTGGTAGTCTCATCCATTACGATGATGTTCTTGGGGCAGACCAGCATGCAGAGCTCACAGCCCTTGCACCGGTCACGCTGGAATGTTACGATTCCGGCCATGTTTTAGGGTTCCTCCTCACAAGTGATTTCCCAGGGCTTTTTCATATAGAGATCAATGGGGAACACCGGCTCCTGCAAGCGCTCGGCCGCCTGGGATGCAAAGCGCCGCTGGACCGCGTGGTGTACAATGGGGAGACCTGTGCGGGCGGAGAGCGCCGCAGCCAGAGCCGCGCCGCAGAAGGTTTCCTCCAGCGTGGTCTCGGCGCACAGGTGGGTGTTGTTGACGATGCCCGTGACCTTTTGCAGGCATTGCTCCTCAATGCCGCGCAGATAAGCCAGCGCCTTCTCGACCGTGTTGGTCTCGGGGCGATTGGCATTGAGCACATAGAGCAGCTCAAAATCCGTCCGGCTGAGCTGGGGAGCGAAGCGCGCAAGCACGCGCGCACCGATGGGATCGCCGCCGATATCCAGCACGCCGGTGAGCTGCGGATCCTGGAAAATGGACAGCACCGCAGGATTGATCGCGGGGATGTCCGCCACGCCGCCGCAGGAGGTGACGATCACCTGCACACCGGCGGCCTCCAGGCGGGCCGTCTTCTCATAGGAGCGGAAGTAGGGATTGACAATATCCAGATCGGCCAGCGCGACGCGGCGCCCCGGCCCGGCCAGATGCAGCGCAAGGTTGACGGCATACTCCGTCTTGCCCGTGCCATAATGACCGGTTACAATATGAATTCTTGCCATATCAATATTCCTGAACGGTTTCCTGACCGCGCAGCACGCGCAGCGCGCCCTGCGCCAGCGCCAGCATCTCGTCCTCGCCGGGGTAGACATGGACGGGGGCCAGGAACTCCACATTCTCGCGAATCCAGCCCATCAGCACGGCGTCATAGGCAAAGCCGCCCGTCAGGAGGATGGCATCCACCTGGCCATGCAGCGGCGCGGCCAGCGCGCAGATTTCCTTGGAAACCTGGTAGGCCATGGAGCGGTAGGCCAGCTCCGCCTGCTTGTCGCCGGCGGCGATGCGGCGGGTGATCTCGCGGCCATCGTTGGTGCCGGTGTGACCGACCAGGCCGCTCTTCATGCACAGCTCATGGCGGATTTCTTCATAGGTATGACCCCACTGGCCGCTCAGCGTGCCGCGCACGACATCCAGCGCTGCCAGCGTGCCGCAGCGCTCACCGGTGAAGGCGCCCTCGCCCTCAAGCCCGTTGTTGACATCGACCACGCGGCCCTTGCGGTGGCAGCCGACGGAGGTACCGCCGCCCATGTGGGCGACGATCAGGTTCAGGCTGTCATAGGGACGGCCGGTTTCCTCGGCAAAGCGCTTGGCAATGGCCTTCTGGTTCAGCGCATGGAACAGCGCGCGGCGGGGGAAATCCGGATGGCCGGAAAGCCGGGCCACCTCATCCTTCTCATAGACCACGGGGGGATCGACCACATAGGCAGGCTTGCCCAGCTCTGCGCCGATCTCGGCGGCCAGAATGCCGCCCAGGTTGCAGACATGGAAGCCATAGTTGCAGCTATGCAGATCCGCAAGCATCCGCTCGTTGACGGCATAGGTGCCGCCGGGGATGGGACGGATCAGACCGCCGCGGCCGACAATGGCATCCAGAGAGGCCATGTCAATCCCCTCCTCGCGCAGCGCGGCAAGAATCAGCGGCTTGCGGAAGCGGGCGTTATCCTCCATGGTTTTGATATTCTTCATTTCCTCGGGGCCATGGCGGAAGACGCGCTGCACCACCTCATGATCGCCGTCATAGACGGCCATCTTGGTGGAGGTGGAGCCAAAATTCATAGTCAATACACGATATTCCTTCATTGGTTCACTCCTTCGGGGACTGTTTTGCAATGGTCAGGGCCAGCGCGATGGAGTTGAGCTTGGCGTCATCGCTGTCGGCGCGGGAGGTCAGAACGATGGGCGCCTTCGCGCCGACGATCACGCCCGCGTTGCGTGCCCGGGCCATAAAGACCAGAGATTTATAGAAAACGTTGCCGACCTCAATGGCGGGCACAAGCAGAATATCCGCATGACCGGCCAGGGGATCGCTGATGCCCTTATGCTTTGCGGCCTCGGGCGAGATGGCGTTATCCAGCGCCAGCGGGCCGATGACCTTGCAGCCGGTCAGCTCACCGGTCTGCGCGGCCTCAACCAGCGCAGCCGCGTCAAGCGTCGCGGGCATCTTGGGATTGACCTTCTCCACGGCGCACAGGCAGGCCGCAATGGGCTCGGGATTGCCCAGCGCATGAGCCACCTTGACGGCATTGCGGAGAATCTCCCGCTTGGCGTTGAGGTCGGGGGCAATGTTCATCGCTGCATCCGTCACATAGAGCAGCCGGTCAAAGCCGGGCACCTCAAAGGCCGCCACATGGGACAGAACAGGACTGTCGCGCAGGCCGTTTTCCTTGTCGAGGACGGCCTTGAGGATGACGGAGGTGTCGATGATGCCCTTCATCACGACATCCGCCTCGCCGTAGCGGACGAGAGAGACGGCGCGCTTGCAGGCCAGAACCTTGTCCTCCTCATGGACAATGACATAATTGGCGGGGTCGATGCCCTTCTCCGCTGCAATCTGGCGGATGAGCGTCTCGTCACCGACGAGAATGGCCTTGGCGATGCCCAGACGCCGCGCGGCCTCGACTGCCAGCAGAACCTCGGCATCCTGCGCCACGGCCACGGCAAGGGTGCGGCATTCGTCGCCTGCAACGCAGGCACGCAGGGCTTCCATGTTTCGAATCATAATTGGTGCGCTCCTTTGTTCTGGCAGACGCCGGGCGGCGTCTGCCGTATCGAGGGCTTGCGCGGGCGCAAAAGCAGCGCGGGCGCAATTGTCCATTCTTATTGCTTTTATATTATAGTTATCTTCGCAAAAAAGGTCAATCCATGAAATTGAAAATTGGCAGAACGCACAAAATCCCAAGCACTATTTTGGGCATCACGCCAAGAAATCCCCCGCTGCGCCGCGCAAAAGCGGCTGGAGCTGCCGCCCCTCCAGCGCCGCCTCCAACGCCTGC
Source organism: uncultured Oscillospiraceae bacterium (assembly GCA_964465395.1). GTDB lineage: Bacteria > Bacillota > Clostridia > Oscillospirales > Oscillospiraceae > JAZOXB01. Next base: position 58,547 of record CAYXIN010000001.1, read on the forward strand.
GGCAGCGCGCGGAAATCGGCCACCAGACTGGCGGGCTTCGCCACAGGGTCATCCTGCCCAAAGGGGACAAAATAGTAGTTGCGCCGGTTCAGCAGACGCCCCAGATTCTCCGCGCTGCCGGCCAGCGCGTCGTTGCTCGACACGGCCAGCAGCACCGGCCGGCCATTGCGTAGATGCGCCTTGACCGCAAAGGTAACGGCGCTGTCGGCAATGCCGGCGGCCAGCTTGCCGAGGGTATTGCCGGTGCAGGGGGCAACAATGAGCGCATCCAGCAGCCGCTTCGGCCCCAGCGGCTCAACCTCCTGAAGCTGCGTCAGCGCCCGGCAGCCGCACAGCGCCTCCACCCGCGCGCGAAAGGACTGCGCCGTGCCAAAGCGCGTGTCGCAGGTAGCGGCGGCCTGCGACAGAATCGGCAGCAGCGCGCAGCGCTCCCGCAACGGCTCGACTGCCTCCAGCACCCGCGCAAGCGTACAGAAGGAGCCGCACAGCGCCAGACCGACACGCGGCCGTTCCGCTGTAGTCCGCGCCCCACTCACAGGACGCCCTCCAGCCGCATAAGCTGCAAAACGCTCTGCACGTAGCACACACCGGCGCTCTGCGGCGCCCAGTCCCCCGGCAGCCCCGGCGCATACAGGGTCGTCAGGCCCAGTGCCTTGCAGACCTCGCGGTCAAAGCCGCCCGGCGCAGAGGCCAGCTCCAGCAGCACGCACTGCGGCGGAAGCTGCCGAAGCTGCTCCGGCGAGAGCACCGGCGCGGGCACGGTGTTAAAAACCAGCGCATAGCGCGCAAGCCCGGCGGCATATTCGCCCGTCTTAGTCGCCTCCAGCCCCAGCGCCTGCGCCAGCGCGCGGTCACCCGCCTGCCGCGCGGCAACCGTCACCGTGGCACCCAGTGCCCGCAGCTTCAGCGCCAGCAGCTTGCCGATGCGCCCAAAGCCGATGACCAGACAGGGCAGCTCCGGCAGAAGGCGCGGCGTGGCGCGCAACGCCAGGGCAATGGCTCCCTCGGCTGTCGCAGCAGCACTGACGCTGCGCAGCGGCTCCGTTCCCCACAGATCGCGCACCTGCGCCCCCTGCGCGCGCAGCCGCGCCGCCCAGGGGCCAAGCAGCCCGCCATAGACCCGGCTGTCAGCATTGAACAGGGGCAGAAGCGACTCCAGCGGCAGCGCCCGCTGCCCACGCAGGCAGTCGCCGCTGACCGCCGGACAGGGCAGCACAGCCACCTGCACATGCGCCGGAAGGGGCGCATCCTCCATACCCGGCACACCATGCGTCTGCACGCGGCAGTCCGCCAGGCGAAGCTGCTGCGCCGCCGCCCGGCTGCGCGCATCGCCGCCCAATACCCAGATTTCCATATGACCACCATCCCTTCTCGCCATAGTATGCAAATTTCTTCCGGCCTGTGAAAAGCGGTTGCCAAACCGCGCCGCCTGCGCTATAATCATAGGAAAAAGAAAAAGAGAGGCGAAGCGCAATGGAGGGACGCGGCTTTATCCGCGATATGCTGGACGTCAAGCTGCTGGTTTTATATATTATGGCGCGGGTGCTCTATCCCGTGGATTTGCAAAAGCTTTACGAGCTGGCCTATCAGGATGACTGCCTGAGCTATTTTGATCTGGCGCAGGCCGTGCCGCAGATGGTGGAGTCCGGGCACCTTGAGCTGCTGGAGGACGGCTGCTACGCCATCACCGCGCATGGCCGCGAGGCCGAGACGGTCACGGAGGACGCCGTGGCCTTCCCCGTGCGCCAGCGCGCGCAGGCCGCCGTGGAACGCTACAACCGCGAGCGGCACCGCAGCGGCTACGTCAAAACCGCCGTCGTTCCGCGCGAGGGCGGCGACTTTGCCGTGCGCCTGAGTCTGAATGATGAGGTCAGCGACCTGCTGCGGCTGGAGCTGATGGCTCCGACCCAGCGGCAGGCCTATCGCCTGGCTCACGCCTTTGCCCAGTGCGCCGAGAGCCTCTACCGCAGCATTATGGATCAGCTCCTGCTTGAGCCGCAGGAGGAGAACGCACAGTAACGCGTCCATTAACAGAACATTTCCCCGCCGGTTTTCTCCGGCGGGGAATTTTTTTGCGATTTTTTGCAAAAAATTGCACGTTTTGATGCAATTTTTAAAAAATGCACGCTACGGGTAAAGGAGTGATTTTTATGACGACAGATAAACGCCGCTTTGCGGCAGCGTGGCTGCGTTCCTTCGACCCGCAGCAGGCCGCGCAGGAGGTCGGCGGCGATGACGGCATCCGCCTGCTGACCACGCCGGGTGTGCAGCGTGAAATTGCCCTGCAACGGGCGCAGTTTGAGCTGCGGCGCGAGGATGTGCTGCGCCAGCTTGCGCGGCTGGCCTTCGGCCGCGCCAACGACTGCGTGAAGCTGGCGCTCTGCGAAACGGCAGCCCTCGACACGCTGGAGCTGAGTCTGCTGACGGAAATCCGGCGCAACGAGAAGGGCACGGTGGAAATCCGTCTGCTCGATCGGCTGGCCGCCCTGCGGCTGCTGCTGGAGGCATGCAGCGCCGCGCCCGACTGCGCACAGGCCTTCTTTGCCGCCTGCACGGATGAGGACGGGGAGGCCAGTTGAAATTCTCCGCAAAGCAGAAAACGGTGCTGAGCTGGTGGCGCCCCGGCGGGCGCTACGCGCAGCGGGAGGCCATCATCTGCGACGGGGCGGTGCGCTCGGGCAAGACGCTGTGCATGGGGCTGAGCTTCTTTCTCTGGGCCTCAAGCTGCTTCCACGGCGCGCGCTTCGGACTGTGCGGCAAGACCATCGCCTCGCTGCGGCGCAATGTGCTGACGGAGCTGCTGCCAAAGCTGCGGGCGCTGGGCTTCGGCATCCGGGAAAAGCGGACGGAAAATCTGGTGCAGCTCAGCTACGGCGGGCACAGCAACGACTTCTACCTCTTTGGCGGGCGCGACGAGGGCTCGGCCGGGCTGATTCAGGGCATCACCTTCGCCGGGGTACTGCTTGACGAGGTGGCACTGATGCCGCGCAGCTTCGTCGAGCAGGCCTGCGCCCGCTGCTCGGTCAGCGGCAGCCGCCTCTGGTTCAACTGCAACCCGGAGGGGCCGCACCACTGGTTCTACACGGAGTGGATCTGCAACGCACAGGCGCGCAACTGCCTGTATCTACACTTCACGATGGAGGACAATCCCTCGCTCAGCCCCGCCATCCGTGCGCGCTACGCGCGGCTGTACAGCGGAGTGTTCTATCGTCGCTTTATTCTGGGGCAATGGGTGGCGGCCCAGGGACGCGTCTACGACTTCTTCGACGCGGCGCAGGCACCGCCCCCGCCTGCGGACGGCTTCACACAATGGTACATCTCCTGCGACTACGGCACGGTGAATCCCGCCTCCTTCGGGCTCTGGGGTCTGCGGGAGGGGGTCTGGTACCGTGTGTGGGAGTTTTACTTCGATTCCCGGCGCGAGCAGCGGCAGATGACGGACGCGGAATATGCCGACGCGCTGGCGCGGCTGGCCGGCACGCGCCCGGTCACGGCGGTGATTGTCGATCCCTCGGCGGCCAGCTTCATCGAGGTACTGCGGCGGCGCGGGTGGCCGGTGCGCAAAGCCGACAACGATGTGCTCGGCGGCATCCGCCGCACAGCAGACCTGCTCAAGAGCGGGCGGCTGGTGATCTGCGACACCTGCGCCGACTGTCTGCGCGAGATGGAGGAATACGTCTGGGATCCGCGCAACGGGCACGAGTGCGTGAAAAAGGAGCACGACCACGCGATGGACGACATGCGCTACTTCGCCAGCACCGTGCTGGGCGCGGCCGGGCCGTCCTTCGCCGTGCGCGGCGTGGAGCGGACGCAGGCAGCCGGATCTTATCCCACGGAAAGGAGGTGAATGCAATGTTGAAAAAGCTGAAACGAAAAACCGACTCCCCCGCGCAGGCGACCGCCACACAGCTCCGCCTGGGACAGCAGCATCCCTTTCACGCGCTGCGCAGCTACCTGCCCCTGGGCGGCAACGAGGCGCGGCTCTACCGCGAGCTGCGCGAAAGCCTGCCGATTCTGGACGCAGCCATCGGCAAGCTGGTGCGGCTGACGGGCGGCTTCTGCGTGCGCTGCGGCGACGCGGCGCGGGAGCGCGCGCTGGCGGATTTCCTGCGCACGGTGCCCTGCGGACGCGGTCAGCAGGGCATTGGCAGCTTTCTGACATCCTATCTGGACAGTCTGCTGACCTATGGGCGCGCGGTCGGAGAGCTGGTGGTGGCCGACGGCGAGCTCGTGGGGCTCTGCTGGGGCGACGTCACGCAGGTTCACATCTGCGAGGGCGCCAGTCCGCTGGATTTCACGCTCTGCGCCTACAACGCAGGCGGCGTGCTGCGGCCGCTGCCCTGGCAGCATTTGCTGCTGCTGACGACGCTGAATCCGGAGCCGGCGAATCCCTATGGCGTGTCGCTGCTGCGCGGGATGCCCTTTCTGGGAGAGATTCTGCTGAAAATCTACCAGACCATTGGCGTCAACTGGGAGCGGGCGGGCAACGTGCGCTACGCGGTGGTCTGCCGCCCCGGCCCCGGCAGCGAAAATGCCGCCGGACAGGTGGAGGCCATCGCCGGTGAATGGGCTGCGGCGATGCAGGACGGCAAGCAGGGCGTGGTGCGCGATTTTGTCGCCGTCGGTGACGTGAGCGTGCGCGTCATCGGCGCCGACGGGCAGATTCTCGAATCCGAGGTGCCGGTGCGCCAGCTTCTCGAGCAGCTCATCGCCAAAACCGGTCTGCCGCCCTTCCTGCTGGGACTGAACTGGTCGAGCACGGAGCGCATGAGCCGCCAGCAGACCGATCTGCTGACGAGCGAAATCTGGGCGCTGCGGCGCGCGGTGGAGCCGGTGCTGGAGCGAATCTGCACCTTCTGGCTCCAGACGCAGGGCTGCGGGCGCAGGCCGGAAATCGTCTGGGATGACATCACGCTACAGGACATGGTGGAGGAGGCGCAGGCCGCGCTCTACCACGCGCAGGCGGCAGCGCTGGCACAGCCGTCCTGCGGCACGCAGCACAGCGCTGCCAGCACAGAACAAACGGAAAGGATGTGATCTTTTTGGAGATCAGCAAGGCGGCACAGGTCGCTGCGGCGGGAACCCCCAGCGCGGCGCAGCTCGCCGCCATCAACAGCTACGCCAAGTCGCCCCTGACAGCGCAGCAGGTCTACTGCTTCAGCGTCCGGCTGTGCGACGATCAGCCGGACAGAGACCACGAGCGCTTCGACACGGCAGCACTGCCGCGTCTGGCGGCGCTGTTCCGGGGCAAAACCGGCATCACGGATCACGACTGGTCAGCCGGGGGCCAGGTCGCGCGCATTTTTGACACGCAGGTGTGCCGCGAGGAGGGCGTGAGCTTTATCCGCGCGTGGTGCTACATGCTGCGCATACCGGAGCACGCCGCCCTGATCGAGCAGATCGAGGGCGGCATTCGCAGAGAGGTCTCCGTCGGCTGCGCGATGGGGCTGTCGCGCTGCTCCATCTGCGGCAGCATCTACGGCACCTGCGCCCACCGCAAGGGCGCGCTCTACGACGGGCAGCTCTGTCTGGCCGTGCTGTCCGAGCCGGTGGATGCCTACGAATTCTCCTTCGTAGCCGTCCCCGCGCAGCGCGAGGCCGGGGTGATGAAGGCGCTGCGGGAGCCTGCGGCGCAAACGCTGGAGGAGCTGGTGCTGCGCAAGGGCAGCCCGGCTCTGAGTGAGCGCCTGCGGGCACTGGAGGCGGAGGCCGCCTTTGGTCGCGAGAGCCGCCTGGAGCTGGAGCAGGAGGTGGTGCGCCTCGGTCTGCTGCTGGATTTCGGCGCGGATGAGGACGTGCTGCGCGCCACGGCCGCCGCGCTGGAGGGCGTCCAGCTCCGACAGCTTCGCACGGCGATGGCACACAAGGCCGCAGGGCTCTGGCCCGCGCGCACACAGCTCCCGGCGCAGGGCCGGGAGGCAGAGCCGCTTGACGCGGCGTTTTTAATTTAACCGCAAAAAAATGAACGGAGGTCAATGAAAAAATGGCAACTGCATACAACTCCATTGCGCAGGAATGCGCAAGCTTTGCCGTCAGCGGCAATCTGATCGAGGGTGAGCCCTGCAAGATGTCCACTGACAGAACGGTAGCCCTCTGCGCCTCGAACAACGATTTCATCGGCGTGGTGCAGCATGTGCGCAACAAGGTCGCCACGGTCGCCGTGCGCGGCTTTGTCACGGTGCCCTACAGCGGCACAGCGCCGACCGTGGGTCGCGTGGCGCTGGTCGCCAACGGCAGCCACGGCGTGATGGTCGGGGAGAGCGGCACGGTGCGCACCGTAGTCTGCCGCGACCTGAGCAAGAAAACTGTCACTTTTCTGATGTAAGCAGGAGGTTTGTGAAATGAGCTACGAAAGCATTCGCCTGGAAAAAGGCATGTACCGCCAGAGCGGAAAAACCTTTGCACAGGTACTTGAGGGACTCGATCCCTCCGAAAATTATCACGGCACAGCGCTGGAGGGCACGGACGCCTTCCAGCGCCAGCTCAAGCGCTTCGGCATCCGCGCCAAAGGCCCCGGCTCCGACACGGTTGAGAAATTCTTCGCCACCACGGATTCGGCGGTGCTGTTCCCGGAATTTATTTCCCGCGTGGTGCGGCAGGGCATGGATGAGGCCGATCTGCTCTCGCGCCTGTGCGCGACGGTGACAAGCATCGACGCCATGGACTACCGCAGCATTTATTCCGTCCCAACCGAGGAGGAGAAAAAGCCCATGGATGTGGGCGAGGGCGCGGCGCTGCCCGCTGCGGTGATCCGCACGCGGGAGCACCTTGTGCAGCTCAAAAAGCGCGGCCGCCTGCTGACGGCCAGCTACGAGGCGCTGCGCTTCCAGAAGCTGGATCTGTTCTCCGTCATGCTGCGGCAGATGGGCGCGGCAATCCAGAAAACGCTGGTCAGCGACGCAGTGGAGGTGCTGATCTCCGGTGACGGCAACAGCAACGCCGCCGCGACCTACCGCATCGGCACCAGCCCGATGAGCGGTACCTCCGGCACGCTGACCTACGCGCAGCTTGTGGAATTCTGGGCCAGCTTCTCGCCCTATGAGATGAACACGCTCGTGCTGAGCGCGCCGACCACGGTGAAGCTGTTACAGCTTCCGGAAATGCAGAATCCTGCCGCCGGGCTGGATTTCCAGGGCAGCGGCAGGCTGATTACGCCGCTGGGCGCGCAGATTCTGCGCACCGACGCCATCTCTGACGGGCGCATTCTGGCTCTTGACCGCCGCTTTGCGCTGGAAATGGTGCAGGCCGGGGAGGTCAGCGTCGAATTCGACAAGCTCATCGACCGCCAGATGGAAATGGCGGCCATCACGAGCATCTGCGGCTTCAGCAAAATCTGCAACGAGGCCACGGCCGTGCTGACGATCTGAGATGTCCGGGGAAATCTACAGCCGCGCGCTGACGCTGCTGGGCGGCACGCTGAGCAACGAGGAGCAGGCGCTCCTGCGCGATGTCTGCGCCGCGGTTCAGCGGATGCTGACCCAGACGCTTCGCGCGGGCGTGACGCCGGAGGATTGCAGTGAGCCCTTCTCGGTCGCGGCGGCGCTGCTGGCGGCTGAGGTCACGCGCAGCCCCATGCGCGACGGGCTGCAAATCTTTGACGCGGGCACCATGCGGCTGCATTTTGCCGACGGCCCGGCGGGAAAGCTGGCGCGGCAGCTTCTTGCGCCCTGGCTGGACGGCGGTGTCTGCTTCCGGAGCGTGGCGACATGAAGGCGCTGATTGCAAGGCTGCTGACCGCCTACGGCTCGACGGTCACGGTGCATTTTGAGCAGGAGAGCCGCGCGGTGCGGGCGCTGCTTCAGCCCGTTACCTCAAAAAGCTGGCAGAATATGGAGCGCATGATCCCCGTGGGAGGCCAGATCCCGCGGGGACAATTCCTCTATATCGGCCCGCCGGAGGTGGACGTGACGCAGGCCACGCATCTGAGTCTGCTGGGAAAGACCTACCTCGTGCGCCGGGTAGACCGGATTCTCTACCGCGATCAGGTGCTTTATCTCTGGGGACTTCTGGTGGAAGGAGGGCGTGAGGATCCATGGAGCGAATCCTGAGCGCGCTGACCCAACGCCTGCGCAGCGCCGGGCTGCATGTGACGCGCGACGACCCGAATCAGACCCTGCCGCGGCTGAAGCTGCCGATGCTGGCGCTGCGCGCAGAGGGCGCGCAGCGGCGCTCCCTGGCGCCGGGCGACCTGCTGGCCGGGCACTACAGCTCCGGCACGACCACCGGGAAGGAGCTGACGCTGACGGTGCAGCTTGTGGTCTACTCGCCCTACCGCAGCGGCGAGCAGCTCTGCGAGGACGCTGTGTCACAGAGCCTTCTGGCGCTCGACGGCGGCCTGCAAAACGCCAATCTCCTGGCGCTGCGCTGCGGGCCGATTGCCTACGACCCTGACGCGGACTGCTACTGCTGCCGGATTCAGGCGGAGCTGCGCGCCTGGGATGTGACCTTCACCGCCGCGCAGTGAAAATACAAAGGGCGGTACGGGTGCAGACCCGTACCGCCGGAAAGGATGAGATCCGATGTCACTTATCCCGGTTCAGACGGGATTTCAGCTTTTTTACGACAGCATTGAGCTGGCCGGATTACAAAGCTATGAGCTGCGGCTGTTGCAGCAGGTGCGCCGCGTGGAGCAGGTTGGGCACAACCTGCCGGACAAGCTGCTCTACGGCGGCTACTCTTATCAGCTCACCGTGCGGCGGCTGCTGCCGGACACGCCGGAGGCACCGACCTGGCCCCTGGCACGCACGGAAAGTCCCTTCACGATGCGCATTCGTCGCCAACGGCGGGAGGACACGCTTGAGGGCTGTATGTTGCTGTCGCTGACGGAGCGCTGCGAGCACAACGGCTGCGCCGTCGAGGAGATGGTCTGCCTGGCGCGGACGCTGCGCTCGGCGCTGGTCAGCACAGCGTAAGGAGGTGAGAGCAGATGCAATTCGGAAGCTTCCTCTGGCCCAACGAGCCGTCACACCTGCGATGCAGCTACCGCCGCCTGCTGCAAAGTCAGAGCGGCGTCTGGAGCCTGAGTGACCAGGGCTACGGCGGCTGCACCGTTGTGGCCGAGGGCGATTTTTACACAAGCGGCAGCGCAACCGCGCTGGAGGCGCTGTTCCGCACGGGCGGCGCGCTGACGCTGCGGCTGCCGAACGCGGGCAGCTTCACGGCGCGCTTCACCGCCCTGACGCTGGAACAGGAGCCGGTGGCCGGCTGCATACACTACACGGCAACCTTTCAGGAGACGCCCGCCTGAGGGCGTGCCCTCAGCCCTCTGCCGGACGCGGCCAGCGCTTCGGCACGGGGTTTTCCCGCAGACGGCGGAAAAAATCCCGGAGGGCCTGCCCGCACTGCGCCTCCAGCACGCCGCCGGAGACCTGCGGGCGGTGATTGTAGGGCAGGGCAAACAGATCGGTCAGCGTGCCGCAGGAGCCGGCCTTCGGGTCGCGGGCGCCATAGACCACGCGGGGAATGCGGGCATTGATGATGGCCCCGGCGCACATGGGGCAGGGCTCCAGCGTGACATAGAGCGTGCAGCGCCACAGGCGCCAGCCGCCCAGCGTCCGGCAGGCCATGTCAATGGCCTCCAGTTCCGCGTGCGCCAGCGCGTTTTTCCCCGCCTCGCGGCGGTTGCGGCCCCAGCCGACGGCGCGCTCACCATCGACAATGACACAGCCGACGGGCACCTCACCCGCCTGCGCCGCCTCCTGCGCCAACTCCAGCGCGCGGGCCATCCATTCCTGATCCGTCATGGGGTCAAGCCTCCCTCCTGCATTCCCGGCGCAGCGGACGCGCCGGAGAGCCCCCTGACGCATCGGAAGCCGACGCGCGCGGGAGATCTGTTTTTTCATATCATAGCCGATTCCACGCCCGGCGTCAACCGCAATTCGGGGGAGGACAGCGCCTCCCCCAGCAAAGGAGAGATGAAGAATGATGAGGGAGTTTCAGCCGACAGACTGGTGTGCGCTGTGCGGCATTGAGCTTTACGCCGGCTCATACTGCTACCGCGTCGAGGGCCGCCGGATCTGTCCGGCTTGTCTGGCCGCCTACGCACGCGTGCTGCTGCGGGAGGCACGGGAGGTTGTGCCATGAAGCTGAGTGAGCTGTCCCTGGGCTATCTGGTAGCCGCAGAACAGCTTCGGCACAATCTGCGCACCCTGCGCCGGGAGCTGCGCTGTTGTCAGGACCCCTGCCGCCGCGCCGTGCTGCGCCATCAGATTGCGCGGCTGGCACGCATCCTGACGCAGTGCCGGGAGCTGGCGGAGCTGACCGCCCATTACTACGAGAGGAGCTATTTCCGCAGTGAAAAATATACACTTTGATGAGTATTGCGACCTGCGTCTGCCGCCCCAGCTTCAGCTTCGGCGCGTGCAGAACGTGATCGACCAGGAGCTTTCGCGCAAGCAGCGGGAGGTGCTGCTCGCTGTGTATTTCGAGCGAAAAAGTCAGGTGGAGATCGCGCGGGAGCGCGGCGTCTGCCCCTCGACGGTTCATCGCACCCTGCGCCGCGCGGAGGATCGGCTGCGTCGCTTCCTGCGCTACTGAGCGGCCGCGGGCGCATAAGCCCGCCGCTGCGGGGAATGCTATCGCCGGAGGGGATGCACATGCAGGACAAGCGCACAAATCCACAGCGACACAGCGATCTGCACGACCCGAAGCTGCCCGCCGTCAACGCCGGGCAGCCCGGCACCCGCAGCAGACCCGCGCCCATACCCCCGCAGCCGGAGCTGTAGCCTCCGGGCTTAAGGCCAGCCGCATTTTGCGGCTGGCCTTTTTTATTTGCCGCTGCGCGAAACATAATAAAAATGCACGAAGATTCTCCTTTTGCTACCGAAAGGATTGACAGCGCTGCGGTTTTCGGCTATAATCTGAAAGCAGAAAAGCATGATTTTTCAGAAATCGATTGGAGGCACTGCAATGCTGAAAAACAGCGAAAAAACAATGGATAAAATCGTGGCGCTGTGCAAAAACCGCGGCTACGTTTTCGCCGGCTCCGAGATTTATGGCGGCCTGGCCAACACCTGGGACTACGGCCCGCTCGGTGTGGAGCTGAAAAATAACATCAAGCGCGCCTGGTGGAAAAAGTTCGTGCAGGAGAATCCCTATAACGTCGGGCTGGATTCCGCCATCCTGATGAATCCGCAGACCTGGGTGGCCTCCGGTCATCTGGGCGGCTTCTCCGACCCCCTGATGGACTGCCGCGAGTGCAAGGAGCGCTTCCGCGCCGACCAGCTCATCGAGGGCTACTGCGCCACCAACGGCCTGACCCTGGACAAGCCGGTTGACACACTCACGCAGGCAGAGATGAAGGAATTCATCGACAGCCATCAGATTCCCTGCCCCACC
>CAYXIN010000002.1:0-59863 GCA_964465395.1 uncultured Oscillospiraceae bacterium
CGGCATTGGCGAGATCATCGGCGGCAGCCAGCGCGAGGACAACTATGACGTCCTGCTTTCGCGCATGAATGAGCTTGGCCTCAAGCCTGCGGACTATGATTTCTATCTGGATCTGCGCAAATACGGCTCCGCCCGTCACGCAGGCTTTGGTCTAGGCTTCGAGCGCTGTGTCATGTATCTGACCGGCATGGCAAACATCCGCGACGTGCTTCCCTTCCCCCGGACGGTGAACAACTGCGAGCTGTAAAACGATGGTCAAAAAGTGCATTTGCCTGTTGATTCTGGCATTGCTTCTCGCCGCGCTGCTCCAGCCGGTCAGCGCGGCACATCGTGCGCTGCTTGAGCCAGACAAGGACGATGAGCTGCCCCCTGAGCCTATTCCGACAGCGCAGCCTGCCTTTGACCCGATCTGGCCGGCTGACACCTCCTACGAGATTTCCTGCCTCTATTATTATCAGAACGGACGGGAGCATTCCTGCCGCTATACCTATCGCAACGGTCTGGATATTGCCGGCGAAGGCAATGCGCTGGCCGTTGAGGATGGCGTGATTGAGGTGGTCGATTATCTCTACAACAGCTATGGCAATTTTATTGTCCTTCTGCACGACAACGGCGGGCGGTCCATTTATGCGCACCTGGCCCGCACCTATGTGCAGGAGGGGCAGCGCGTGGAGAAGGGCGAGGTCATTGCCAAAATCGGCACCACCGGCAACAGCGCCGGCGTACATCTGCATTATGAATACTCGCTTGCCGATCCCTGGCTCACCTTTTATAAGGATAAATACTACGACAAGCTTTACTATGAGCAAAACTGTCTTTATAACAACGAGCGCTATAATGACAGCAAGCTGATCTGTCAATGGATCTGTGACAACTTCGTTCAGGACGAGGAATACTTTTACTGGAACGGCATCCAGCCCGAAATGGAGCAGACGGACACCGCGTATCCAACGCCCTTCTGGGCCACACTTCTGACGCAGGAGCCTGTCACCGCCTGCCAGTGGGTCGGCGGCGATACGGCGTGCAGCATTGAGCCTGGCACACAATGTCTGGTTGAGGCGGTTTATCAAAGCGGCTGGTGCCGTGTGCTGCTGCGCTGGGAGGAAGCCAAGATGGGCTATCTGACCGTATATGTTCCATCAAGTGTCTTTTTCGACCCGGACTACACGCCAATGAAGCACCGCGCGCTGACAGATATGTCTGCAAGTGCAGACCAGACCCGCAGCAGCACAGTTGCCACCCTGCCCGCCGCCCAGACCTTTACGGAGGTTGGCTTCCATGACAATCTGCTACAGGTCATTGTGGAAACGGAACAGGATGTGCGCCATCTGCTCTGGATTGCGCACAGCGGCGACAGCCTCGTCGGTGCCACCATCGGCAGCGATTTTCTGGCAACACTCTCCGATCAGGCTGAGGAGATGCTTCTGACGCAGAACGGAGATGTCCCGATTATGACAGAGGCCCTGAACACGCAGAGCACCGCCTGGGCCTTTGAATATCAGGACAATGGCTACTATCACATTGCGGATGCTCTGAGCGGCGGCTATCTGGCCGCGCAGACAGACGGAACACTCCGCATTGTCTCTGACCCGGCGCAGGCCGGTACGCACTGGATGCTCTGCGGCGTGGACTGTCAGCAGGTTGTTTTGCGTGCCGACGATCAGCGCGTGCTCTCTGTGCAGGACGACGGCAGCCTGTATCTGGCCGACTACCAGGCGCTCTCCGGGCAGCATTTTTGTCTTGACGCTGAAATGATCTACACGCTGCAATACGACGGAAACAGCGGCAGCGCCTATCGCTCTGTCATCTCCGGTTTGGCCTATCAATCCTCTGTGACCGTTGAAAGCGCGCTGCCCGAGCCAATCCGCTATACGCTCCAGCTTGACAGTGGCAGCGGAGAACCGGAGGCGAAAACCTACACACCCGTTTTCCTCGGCTGGAATTCACGGCAAAACGGCAGCGGCAGCACCTATCAGGCCGGTGACACACTGACCATTCTCGGCCCTACAAAGCTCTATGCCCAATGGGAGCCGATCGTGCTGGGCGCACTTCCCGCGCCGCCGGAGCGGGAGGGCTATACCTTTGATGGCTGGGCAACGGAGGACGGCCTGCGCATGACCGACACCTCGGTTTTGCTGCACAGCATGACGCTCCACGCACTGTGGGTACCCGCTACGCAGCCCAGCCTTCTGCCGGTGCTGCTGGGCATATTGGCGGGTCTCCTGCTCCTGCTGATCTTCCTGGTCGCGCTTTATCGCATCCAGAAGCGTAAAAATGCAGAGCGTCAGGCCCGTCGCGCCGCCAGACGGAGACAAAGCAGCACAACAGGACGCTAAAATAAACCCGGGATAGTTCGCTATCCCGGGTTTGCTTTGCAACATTGCATTTATTCTGCCGTTTCGGTCGTCTGCTTCTCCGGCGCGCTGTCCAGCTCACGCAGCACAACCGCCGTGCGGGGCGGGAGTGCCAGCGAGATTTCAAAGCGCGCTTTCTCCCCCTCTGTCGCACACGCACGGTAGATGCCCTCCGCAATCCGCGCCTGCCCGTCATACTGCACCGCGTCGCTGTTCAGCTCCAGCAGATAGCGCGCATCTTTCTTCGCTTCAATCCGAACGGCCGGCTGTGCCTCGGTCGGATGAAAATTGAACACAAAGAGCAGTCCGCTGCGCCGGAAGGCAAGCAGCTTCTTCTCCTCATGCAGCAGGCACAGGTCTCCCATACGCTGGCGGAAAAGTGCGTAGCGCTGCGCGAGGGTGAGCATATCGCGGTCAAACGCTCCCAGCGCGCTGTATTTGAGATTCGGATTTTCCACCAGGCTCCACTGACGGCGGCAATAGTGGAAGCTCCATCCGTTGCCCTCGCGGGGGAAGTCGATCCACTCCGGGTGGCCAAATTCATTGCCCATAAAGTTGAGGTAAGCCTCACCGCCTCCGGCCAGGGTAAAGAGACGGATCAGCTTATGGAGCGCAATTGCCCGGTCAATGACTGGATTGTGCGTCCTTCTCTCCATGTCGCTGTACATCGCTGCACCCGCCAGACGAAAAATCATCGTCTGGTCGCCAACAAGCGCCTGATCGTGGCTTTCCACATAAGCAACCGTGTTCTCACCCGGCCGACGCAGACACATATCGCCCCAGAGCTGGCCGAGATTCCAGTCCTCGTCGCGCTTTTCGCGCACAGTGTGTACCCACATATCTGGCAGACCCATACCCAGCCGGTAATTAAAGCCGATGCCACCATCCTCAATCGGCAGACACATGCCCGGCATACCGGACATATCCTCCGCGATTGTGATCGCTTGCGGATTCACCTCGCGAATCAGCGCGTTGGCAAGCTGTAGATAAGTCACCGCCTCCAGATGCGTATTCATCGAGAAGTATTTCTCATTGCGGTCGAAGCTTGTGCCCAGGCCATGGTCGTGATAGAGCATGGAGGTAATGCCATCAAAACGGAAGCCATCAAAATGGTATTCCGTCATCCAGAATTTCAGATTGCTCAGCAGGAAATGGATCACTTCATCCTTTCCATAGTTAAAGCATTTGGTGCCCCATGCGGGATGATCTCCCTTGGGGCCATCATGGAAGAACTGCCAGACTGTTCCGTCAAAGAGGTTGATTCCCTCGCTTGTGTTCCGCACCGCATGAGAATGCACCACATCCAGAAGCACACGGATGCCCATGGAATGCGCGCGATTCACCAGATACTTGAGATCCTCGCGCGGCCCAAACCAGCTCGAGGCAGCAAAGAAATTGGCAACCTGATAGCCAAAGGATGCATAATAGGGATGCTCCATGATCGCCATGAGCTGAATGGTATTATACCGGGCCGCCCGGATACGCGGCAGCACCCTGTCTGCAAACTCGCGGTAGGAGCCGACCTTCCCCTCCTCCTGCGCCATGCCCACATGCGCCTCATAAATATAAAGCGTCTCATCCCCGACAAATCCCGTATCGGTCCAGGGAAAGTGTCTGTTGTCGTCCACCACCTCGGCATTCCAGCCGGTTGTGACAGGATCCTGCGTCACGCGGAAGGCGTAAAGCGGGATGTGCTCTGTGCGCTGGAGATTCGCGTCTACGATGGTCTTGACCTTACAGCCCTCCCAGAGTGCGTCGTCCCCCGGCAGAAAGAGCTCCCAGTTTCCGTTTTCCAGCCGCGTCATGGGATGGGCTGTCGGCTGCCAGTCGTTGAAATCGCCGGTCAGATAGAGCTGATGTGCCGCAGGCGCCCACTCCCGGTAAATCCAGCCCCCCTCGACATGATGAATACCATAGTAGAGATGCCCATTGGCAAAATCTGCAAGGCTACCACCGTCCGCCAGCAGTCTGCTTCTGGTCTGCGCATAGCGCTGCATTCTCAGCTCGATATCCGCCTGATGCCAGCGAAGCTGGGGGTTGAGTTCAAGAATTCGATACATAAGAATCGGCTCCTCTTTCAAGATTACTTCCATCTTATCACATTTTTATACGATTGCAAGAAAAATCACAGCAAAAAAGACTAGCCAATTTGCCACTTCTGTGATATGCTGGAGTTGAAATTCACAGGCAGCGCACCTTTAAAAAAGCATAAGACAGACAGGAGGATTGGCACAAATATGAAACAGCAGGATTACATCTGGCGCGACCGCAAGCGCATTCTCTTCGGTCTCCCCTGGACCTTCACGGTCTATCGGCTGACGGAGGAAAAGCTGCTGATTGAAACCGGCTTTCTCAACAAGAAGGAAGAAGAAATCCGCCTCTACCGCGTGATGGATTTGACCCTCCATCGCCCGCTTGGGCAGCGGCTTTGGGGCTTGGGAACCATCCATTGCTGCACCGGTGACAAGTCCACCCCCGAGTTTGACATCAAGCGCATCCGCCATGCGCGCAGGGTGAAGGAGCTTCTGTCGGATATGGTTGAGCAGCAGCGGGAGGCCAAGCGCGTGATCGGCCGCGAGTTTATGGACGACGCCGCCCACGATGCGGACAGTTGTGATCACGATCACTGAAAAGAAGTGTGGAGTGCACACAGGTGCGCTCCACACTTCTTTCATATCCCTATGCGCCCTCCGCCGCAATGATTGCATCCAAAACCTGGCGTATAATCGGCGTGCAGGTGGTGCTGCCGGCACCGCCGTTCTCCACAACAATCACAAAGGCAAGCGGAAAATCTTCGTCCTGCGTAAAGCCCGCAAAGACCGCATTGGGCGATTCACCGTTTCCAATCTCCGCTGTTCCGGATTTCGCCCCGGCATAAAGGCCACTGAAATACCACTCGCCATAAACTGTCTGCACGGCGCCGTGCATGATGGAGGCCAACTCCTCGGCCGTGCTGCTGTCAATCATGCGCCGCGTGAGGCTGGTATGCGCCTCATATTTGCTGGACTTTCCATAGGAAACTGATTGCACAAGATAGGGCTCCGCTGCCACGCCACCATTGGCAATGGCCCCCATATACACCATGAACTGGCAGGGGTTAATCTGATCGGTATACTGGCCAATCCCCGCCCAGGCCATCTCGTAAACGGATGCATTGCTCACATCAAAGGCACCGACGGCGGTTTGGGTTCCATCCAGCTTATAGCGGCTTAAGACACCGGTTCGCTGCGCATAATCACGCAGAATTTGCGCCCCAAGCTCCTGAGAGAGCTGCGCAAACACCACATTACAGGAGCGCGCAACCGCGTCACGGAAGCTGAGTGTGCCATGTACACTGTTGCAAACCACAGTCTCGCCGTCAATAACACAGCTTCCGTCGCAATGGAAGCTGCGCGATTCCAAATCCTCCAGATTTTCCAGCGCAGCGGCCGCAGTCACCAGCTTAAAAACAGAGCCGGGCGGATAGGCCGCGTGAAGGAAGCGATTAACATATGCACCCTCGTAGGTCTCGGGATTTCCTGCAATATCCGGCACATCATCCGGGTCATAGCTTGGCGTGCTGACCATGCAGAGGATTTCACCCGTTTTATAGTTATAGACGCCTACCGTTCCCTTGTAGCCAGCCAGCGCTTCATAAGCCGCCTTCTGCGCAGCCGCGCTGACCGTCAGCGTCATTTTTCCGCTGGCGCTGCCTGTGTGGTAGGTGCCATTGATCGGGTCATAGCCCACCAGCTCGTCCCCATATGCATCGAGCAGAAAGGGCGAAATATTGCCCTCCCTGTCCCCCAGCAAATGGAGGGTTGCCTTGCGGAGTGTGCTGCTTTCGGCATAAACACGGCCCGCCGTTGCATCCAGCAGTGTTGTGCCGCTGCGGTCACAAATCACGCCGCTGTTCAACACTCCATTGCTGTAGACATGCGGGCTGCTCTGGAAGGTCACCCAATCTGCACCGCTGGCGAAATACTTCACAACAATTGCCAGCGCGCCGGTTGCCAGAACAGCGGCAAGGACAAGCGCGGCAATGGCGCGTCTTGCCAGCTTATTCATACAGCTCCACCTCCTCAATGCGCTGCATCTGCACCGCAAAGCTGGCATTCTGCCGCGTGTCCGCCGCCTTGATAAAGGCCATCAACCCCCAGGAGCAGAGCATACTGGAGCCGCCATTCGAAAGGAAGGGGAAGGTCACGCCGGTCAGGGGCAGCAAATCCATTGTGCCAAACACATTCAGAATCGTCTGAATCACAAGAATCACTGCGGCAGCACAGGCTGCGATGGTATAGAAGCTGCTGCGTCCAACGCTACAGGAGCGAACAACAAAGACCGCCAGCACCACAATGGCCGAAATCAGCGCAATGCCGCAGAGCAGTCCCCATTCCTCGCAGACAAAGGCAAACACCAGGTCTGTGTCCGCAGCGGCAACATATTTCAGCCAGCCATTTCCGGCACCGAGACCGAGAAGTCCGCCCGAAGCCACGCACATCATGGCGCGCGTCTGCTGATAGCCACCCGAAAGCGCATAATCCCAGGCATGTCCCCAGGTGGAGAAGCGGCTGAGAATATGCGGGCGGAAGCGAACCGCAATGACGCCCGCAAAGCCGACGCCGGTGCAGGCCAGCGCCAGCAGACCAAAGCTGCCGGAGCGCAGGAAGGCAATCACCAGGAATGCCACAAAGAAGATCAGCGCTGTTCCAAAATCGTTCATCAGCGCCAGGCAGCCGCATACACCGACCGAGTAGGCGATAAACAGAAAGAGGTTGCGCTTTGTAACCACGCGGTCCATTGTGGAGGCGCCAACATAGAGAAAGCAGAGCTTTACCAACTCAGAGGGCTGAAAGGAAATCAACCCGAGGGCAATCCAGTTGCGCGCGCCGTTGATCTCCTGACCAAGCACAAGATTGGCCGCAAGCAGCAGCAATCCGCCAACCGCCGCAATATAACGAAAAACCTTTGCGCGCGAGAGCTGACGAAGTGACCAGCCAATCACCAGATAGATGACAATACCGCCCCCGACGCAGATCAGTTGCTTACTCAGCTCAGTGGGCGCAGAGGAGGCAATCACAGCCAGACCCATCGTTGTCAGCAGAAAGGCTAGCGTCTCCACCTCGAAGCTGTGGCGACGCATCAGGCGCAGCAGGAGGAACAGCAGCCACTCCATCGCAGTCAGCGTCAGGAAACTCAGCACCACCGTCTGCGGCTGCGCAGAGGTCATCCAGAATTGCAGAGCCGTCAGCACTTGAAACACCGTCAGCAGCAACAGCGTGATTGCCGGTGAAGCCCAGGCGGAGGGCTTTGTGCGCAGATCGCGCTGCTGGGCAACCTCCTGCGCCGTGACCGGTGCAAGAATTGCATCCACCCCGCCCAGCGAGATGGTGTCGCCATATTCAATTGCGCTGACGTAGACGCGCGTACCGTTCACCGTCACCGCGCCGCGGGAGCCAATGTCTGTAACAGACCAGCTACCATCATCATAGCGGGTCAAAACCGCATGATTCCGCGAAACGGTCGGAAAATTCACAATGATATCACAGTTTTTTCCGCGTCCAATGATACTCTCCCAGTGTGTCACCGGAAGCTGTGTCCCATCCGGCATCACAAGCCAGGCCCAGATCTCCGGTTCCCGCCGGAAGCTCAGAAGTGGACGCGCGCAGCGGTAAAGCACAAGCAGGAGCAGCGCCGGTGCACAAAAGCGCCAGACTGTGCAGAACAGATGCGCCAACGCCGCGCCATCGTCTCTGAAATAGGCCGCAATGAAATCAAAAAACTGCATTCACTCACCTCCGGTTCAGATTCTGCCTCGGATTATTCCTCGTCATCGTCGTAGTCGTCCACCAGGTCCTCCGGCTCCGCCTTCATGTCATAGGACGGATCGACAGAAACATAGCTGTAGCTCGGCGGCGCCTCCACCGGCAAATCCGCCACACAGCCAATGGCGTAGTATTCCTCCGTTTCGGTCGGGAAACGCTTTTTGCGCAGGCGTTGATTCACAAAATCTGCAATCAACGTATACAGCACCGCAAACACAGGCACGCCCAGCAGCATTCCGCCGAAGCCGAACACGCCGCCGCCCAGCAGCACCGCAACCAGCACCCACAGATCAGAGAGCCCAATTTTTTCTCCAATAATGCGATTATAGAGGATATTTCCCTCAATCTGCTGCAAAATCAAGATAAAAATGCAGAAATACACGGCATTCATCGGGTCGTCCAGAAGCAGCAGCAGGGCCGAGGGAACGGCGCCCAGGAAGGGGCCAAAGAACGGAATAATGTTCGTTACGCCCACCAGAACGGCAATCATCGGCGCATAGGGCATTCGCATCAGGAGCATCGCAATATACGTCACGATACCAACAAGAACGGAATCAATGATCTTGCCCAGCACATAGCCGGTGAAGATTCGGTTGGCGCGGCGCGCAACCTCAAAGAGGCGGTCGGCGCGGCGCGTATTGAACAGCGCAACCGTAATTTTCTTGCACTGCGCAACCAGTTGCTCTTTATAAATCAGGAAATAGACCGCCGCAATAATCCCAAGAATAAAGTCAAAAACAAAGCGGATGACGGAATAGACTGAGGTTGTCAGGCCACTGAACAGCGCATTGAAGTCAAGCTTCTTGACCAGATCGGTCATGACCGTTTGCAGGGATTCCAGATTCAGATCCAGGTGCTCCCCAAGCTCCGTGCCGGCGAAGGTCTCCCCGATCCACTTATCTACAACTGAATAATAATATTCCAGCCGCTCCTGCTGCAGGAGATACGAGAGGCTCTCAATCAGGCTGGGAACAATCAGCGCAATAATTGCATAGAAGCTGAACAGCAGCACCAGCAACCCCAGAACAATCGCAATGGCCTTGCTGGTCTTTCGTACCGTATCTTCCTTCCATTTTGTTTTGGAAAAGAGCTTGGTAAACCAGAGCTGGAAGCGTTTGACCAGCGGCGAAATCATATAGGCAAAGACCAGGCCGTAAAGCACCGGCGAAATAATCCGGATCACATCCATGACAACCTCGTAGCTTCCCTTCAGGTTGGAGAAAATAATCCAGAACAGAGAGCAGGCGACAAAGCAGAGGAAGATCGTCAGCCCCCATTTGATATATTTTTCATTGCGATGCAGCTTCATCACGCAGCCTCCATTACACTCCGATTCACCGAATCTCCGCCTGAAAGAATGCGAAAACTCAACCTAATACTACCACGTTCACCGGAAATCGTCAAGAAATATCACCGAATTGCAGGAAAATTAACAGTTTTGATGCATTTGCATCCCGTGCAGCGGCGCAATGAATGCAAGTGGCACGCTCTGTGCGGTTCAGCCGGAGAATATGCCAAACAGAACAGGGATTCGGCCCTTTCTTGTGCTGCCGCCCGCCTCAAGCAGGCGAAGCTTTCCCATCCCCCGCAGCGAAATCTCGTCGCTCATCTGCACCGGTCGATCCGGCTTACAGACCGGCAGGGAATTGAGCGCAACGCGGCCGGCCGAGATTGCCTCGAGCGCTGCGCCACGGCTGAGATGGAAGCCGGCCGCAAGCACACTGTCCAAGCGGAGAGAGGCAACGGTTGCGCGCTGCTCCCGAAAGACCTGGGGCAGCTTGACCGCCTCACAGCGCGGAATATGCTCCAGACGCATATGCTGCCTTCCGGCTGCACTGAGGTTATCCAGCAGATAACGCACCAGCTCTGAGAGCACCAGAATGTCGCAGGTTTTGCCGTGCATACAGATGTCCCCCACTGCATCGCGTCGAATCCCCGCGCCCATCAGCGCGCCAAGAACATCGCGGTGAGAGACCTTATTTTCCTCATAAAAGGAGGCGCGGAGGCAGGCAAGCGGCCCATCCTCAAAATAGCTTTCGCGGGTCAAATACTCCGGCAGGACAAAGGCGACGCAGCGCTCTGCCGCCTCGACACCACCAAAGAACGCGCAGCCTGGAAGGAGCTGACGTAGCAAGGCCTGCTGCCTTGGTGTGAGAAAGCAACTGGCCGCCGGCTGATTCCGCTCCGCCGCGCGCTCCAGCTTCTCGCAGACATGTATGAGCAGCAGCCGCTCCTCCTGCGATTCTGCCAGTGCATCAATCATCTTGTTTCGATCCATTGTGTACCTCTAAAATAACCGCCGCCGGAATGCGGCGGCGGTAAATCAGGACAGGGGTTCCGAGACGGCATGAAGCTCCTCATTCGACTCCTCCATCATTTTCAGTGCGTATTCATTTGCGTAGTCAAAGATCAGGTTTTCATAGTCAATCTCCACGTGGAACAGATTCTGCGCACGATCAAC
Source organism: uncultured Oscillospiraceae bacterium (assembly GCA_964465395.1). GTDB lineage: Bacteria > Bacillota > Clostridia > Oscillospirales > Oscillospiraceae > JAZOXB01. The sequence goes on from CAYXIN010000002.1 coordinate 10,620, forward strand.
CAGCTTTGTGACGATGTTGTCCTGATCGGGCTGTTTCGGCTCCTCGTTGGCGGCAATCTCGGTCAGATAGGGGGAAAGCATCCCCTGCACAACGCCATACCCGGCGCGGAAGACAATAAACAGCGCAATCGCCAGAACCGCAACCTTAATCCATGTGAACCACCATGTGCGATGCATCCGCCGCACCTCCTCCTTTGTATTTCATCTATACAGACGCACAGACGCGTCCGGTGTTCCGGTTTATGCTTTCTGATCCTGCAAAATAATGCGCTTCATCGCCTCAACACCAACGCGAATCGCCGCGCTGGTATCCTCGCTCATGCACTGGTCGAGCCCCGCCGCTTCACGCTCCTGATTCCATATCACATGGAAACACGAACCGCAGCGGCAGCCCAGCGCATTGGCCACCACAAAGAGCGCCGCAGACTCCATCTCGCTGGCCAGCACGCCGAGGCGTTTCCATGCCTCCCACTTTTGCAGGAGCTCATAGGAAACCGGCATTCTGGCCGGGCTGTGCTGGCCATAGAAAGAGTCCTTACACTGCACGACTCCGGCATGGACGGTTTTACCCATATCCCGCGCAGCCTGGCGCAGCGCAAGCGTCAAATCCAGATCCGCCACAGCCGGATACTCAAGCGGCGCATACTCCAGCGAGGTGTGCTCAAAGCGGATCGCGCCCGTCGCAACCACAATATCGCCCGACTGCACCCGCAGATCGATGCCGCCGCAGGTACCGACGCGGATGAAGGTATCCGCACCAATCTGATGCAACTCCTCCATGGCAATGGCCGCGGAGGGCCCACCGATTCCGGTTGAGCAGACACTAACCTTCTGGCCAAGGAGGGTGCCGGTATAGATATTATACTCGCGATTGTGCGCAACATGCACCGGATGGTCGAACAGGCTGGCGATGGCCTCGCAGCGACCCGGATCACCGGGCAGAATACAATAGCGGCCCACATCTCCCGCCGCACAGCGGATATGAAACTGTTTCTCAAGCTGCTGCATCATCAGTCTCCTTTCCATAAGTCATGAACATTATAGCGCAAAACTGTCAGAAGCGCAAGATTTTTTCGCTGCTTTTCCGCGTCTGCGCTTCAGAAGATCGTCATCTGGCTTGTGTCCGGCAGATCACCGAAGGCTCCGGCCTCCTTGAGCATCTGAATATGCGCCTTGGAAACCTTCGGGCAGGCTGCTGCAACCTCCTCGATGGAGACGAAGGTGCGATCCTTTCTTCCATCCACAAGATCCTTCGCCGCGCTTTCCCCAAGCCCGGAAATCGCCACAAAGGGCGGCAGGAGCTTGCCATCCCGGATCACAAAGCGCGTCGCCTCACTCTCATACAGGCTGATGGGCAGGAAGGAAAAGCCGCGTAGATAGAATTCATAAACGACCTCCAGCGTCGTCAGAATATCCTCGTCCTTATCTGTTGCATTCTCATTATGCTCAATGGCGCTGATATTTGCGCGCACAGCCTCCAAGCCCTGCATCATCAGCGCCGCATCAAAGCCGCCCTTCTGACTGCGGCGGTAGAAATACGCCGCGTAAAACGCCAGAGGGTGATAGACCTTGAACCACGCAATGCGGAAAGCCATCATCACATAGGCAACCGCATGGGCCTTTGGAAACAGGTATTTGATCTTTTTGCAGGAGTCAATATACCAGTTTGGCACACCTGCGGCCTTCATCTCCTCCTCCGCGCCATCCGGAAGTCCCCTGCCCTTACGCACGGCTTCCATAATCTTAAAGGAACGCTTCTCCGGCAGACCCATGGAAATCAGATATAGCATGATGTCATCGCGGCAGCCCACCGTCTGGTCCGGCTTGGCCGTTCCGGACATAATCAGATCCTTGGCGTTGCCAAGCCACACGTCCGTGCCATGCGTATAGCCCGAGATGCGCAGCAGGGTGTCAAACTTCGTCGGCATGGTATCCAGCAGCACGCCGCGTGTAAAGCGCGTATTGAATTCCGGCACGGCTACCGCCCCGGTCGGGCCGAGGATTTTGTCATTCTCATAGCCCAGCACCTTGCTTGATGTAAAAATCGACATGGTCTTCTGGTCATCAAGCGGAATGGTCTGTGCATCCACGCCCGTTAAATCCTCCATATAGCGGATCATGGTGGGGTCATCATGCCCCAGCATATCCAGTTTCAGCAGGTTCTCCTCCATGGAGTGATAGTCAAAATGCGTGGTAATCTGGTCGGCATTCGGATCGTCCGCCGGTCGCTGAACCGGACAGAAATCCCAGATTTCATTCTCCTGCGGTATAACCACCAGACCGCCGGGGTGCTGCCCCGTGGTGCGGCGCACACCGACGCAGCCGGCTGAAAGACGGTTTTCCTCCGCGCGGGACACATGCATCTCGCGCTCTGCCAGATACTTTTTGACATAGCCAAAGGCGGTCTTCTCCGCCACCACACCGATCGTGCCCGCGCGGAACACATGCGAGGCGCCGAACATCTCAATGCAGTAGGCATGTGCCTTCGCCTGATATTCACCGGAGAAATTCAGATCAATATCCGGCACCTTGTCGCCGCCGAATCCGAGGAAGGTTTCAAACGGGATATGGAAGCCATCCTTCTCCATGCGTGTGCCGCAAAGGGGGCAGTCCAGATCCGGCAAGTCTGCGCCACATTTACAATCCTCCGGCACCTCCAGAATCGTATGCTTGCAGGCCGGATTCGGACAGCGATAATGCGGCGGGAAGGAATTGACCTCCGTAATGCCCGACATATATGCCACAATGGAGGAGCCGACTGAGCCACGGGAGCCAACCAGGTAGCCATGCTCCAGCGAGTTTTGAACCAGCTTCTGCGCAGACATATAGATCACATCATAATGGCAGGAGATGATATCATGCAGCTCAGTCTCCACGCGCTTTTTGAACAGCTCCGGCGGATGATCCCCATAAAGACGCTGGAATTTGCTGTAGACAAGCGATTTCAGGTCTTCCACGGAATTCTCAATCTTGGGGGCAAACAGATTATGGGGAACGGGGCGAACAATGTCACACATATCCGCAATGCGGTTTGGATTGGTCACCACCACCTCAAAGGCCTTCTGCGCGCCAAGGTAGCTGAATTCCTCCAGCATTTCGTCCGTTGTTCTGAAATAGAGCGGATTCTCCCGGTCGCAGTCGGTAAAGCCCTTGCTGGCCAGCAGAATACGCCGGTAGATTTCATCCTCCGGATTCAGGAAATGCACGTCACCGGTTGCGCAGACCGGCTTATTCAGCACCTCGCCAAGATGAACAATCGTGCGGTTGAATTCACGCAGCTCCTCCTCCGATTCAACCTTTCCGTCCAGAAGCATGAAGCGGTTGTTGCTCAAGGGCTGAATCTCAAGGAAATCGTAGAAGGAAGCAATGCGCAGCAGCTCCGCCTCGCTCTTATGCTCCAGCACAGCCTGAAACAGCTCACCAGCTTCACAGGCTGAGCCAATAATCAGACCCTCCCGGTATTGCAGCAGCTCCGACTTGGGCATCCGCGGATTGCGGCGGAAGAATTTCAGATGCGCATCTGATATAATGTGATAAAGATTTCGCAGACCGGTCTGATTCTTTGCAAAGACCAGAATATGCTTTGCTCTGCGATCCATGACGCGGCTGCCCGACCGGAGCGTCAGCATCCGGCTGTTAATCTCCTGAATGCGCGCAACGCCCTGCTCGCGGAGCATCTCCGCAAAGCGCAGATACAGATAACCGCAGGTCAGCGCATCATCCGAAGCGCGATGGTGGTTGAACTCCGGCAGACTCAGCGCCTCGGCCACCAGATTCAGCTTGTGCTTGCCGAGCTGGGGCATCAGATTTTGGCTCAGAATCAGCGTATCAATGCTTGTTGGCGCGAAGGGCAGCCTGAGTCGCGCGCAGGCTGCCGTCAGAAAGCCAATGTCAAAATCCGCATTGTGCGCAACCATGGGTCTTCCCGCGCAGAACTCCAAAAAGCGCGGCAGCACCTCCGCGGCCTCCGGTGCATCGGCCAGCATCGCGTCTGTAATACCGGTCAGCTCAATGTTTTTCGGGTCCAGGCGGCGGTGCGGATTGACAAAGCTCTGGAAGGTATCCACAACCGCACCATTGCGCAGAATCACCGCGCCGATCTCCGTGATGACATCCTGCTTTACCGACAGTCCGGTCGTTTCCAGATCGAAAGCAACAAATTCACCCTCCAGCGGCATATCCTGCGCGCCATGCACCACAATACGGTCATCGACGTCATTGACGTAATAGCCCTCGCAGCCATAGAGGATCTTGATTGGGCGGTCAGTGCCGGCCACCTTGCATTTGCTTGCCTTCAGCGCATCCGGGAAGGAAGACGCCACACCATGATCTGTGATGGCAATTGCCTGATGTCCCCATCGCGCAGCCGTCTCAACCGCCTCCGCCGTTTTGGTCAGGGCGTCCATCATGGACATGGTGGTGTGCAGATGCAGCTCCACACGCTTCTGCGGGGCGGTGTCTCTGCGCTCCGGCGGCTGCATCGGTTCAATGGCAAGGGGGCGGATTTCCAGCTCCTTCGCGTAGTCATTGTAGTCAATTTTTCCCTGCACGCGAACCCATTTCCCCGGCTTCTGGATGGCATCCGTAATTGGCTTTCCCGTGTCGCCCTTGAAGAAGCCACCGACGGCGACAGAGCCGGTAAAGTCCGTCATTTCAAAGGATACAACGGTTGCCGCGCCATTCTTGATCTCTCGGTGCGCAACGCCAAAAATCTTTCCTTCCAGAATGACACGGTCTCCCTGACGCTCCAGGCTGATTTCTTTCATCGGCGTTACTTCGCCGCGGAAGGGCTTGCCGTAAATCATGCTGCTTTCCTCCCCGCGCTTTTCCTTTGGCGCCGACGGCTGCACAGCAGGCGGCAGCTCCCCGGCTGCCGCTGCGCGCATCTGCTCGGTGCGAACAAAGAGCGCATCACCTGCCAGCTCATCGCCGGAGTGAATGTGAATCTGCGTCTGGACGCCAAAGCGTTCGCGAATATAGGCCTCGGCGCGCGGCAGATGTGCAAGCAGCTCCTGTCTGCCATTTCCAAGGAGCTGAACACTCGTCTGCTGCGGGCCGATTTCCCATTTACTGCCGGCAAGAATCGCGCGGGCCGGAGAATAAGCTGCCGTCAGAACACGAATCAGTTCTGACGGTTCCAGCCTCCCGAGGCTCTGCGGCGGAAAATGTGGATGAATGACGACCTCAGAAAGGCCGAATGCGCGCTCCAAATCACTGGATACCGACGCAATGGCGGCAACGGAAAGGTAATCCGGAATCTCAAGCTGCAAAACGATACGCTTGCGGTCGCGGTCAATTTCCGCGTGAGAAACCTGCGTCTCTTCCAGCAGGGCGCGCAGAGCCTCCGGGGGGGCATATTCAAAAAACAGCTCCAAAAACGCAATGGAATGCATAGTTCTTTCTCCTGTAAATACAGGCGGAGTTTCTCCGCCTGTCATCCGTTCCGGCTCATGCCAGATTGTCAATATAACGCAGCAGCGCGGGAAGAAGCTGGTCATAGGGCAGCTTTTCCCGCAGCTCTCCCTTGACGAACAGCACACCGCAGCCGTCTCCGCCCGCGATGCCCACATCAGCCTCACGCGCCTCACCGGGGCCATTGACCACGCAGCCCATCACGGCGACCGTGATATTCCTCTCGCAGTGCGCCAGCGCCGCGTCAACCTGATTGGCAAGACCGATCAGGTCGATTCGTGTTCTTCCGCAGGTCGGGCAGGAAATCAGGTTCACGCCCGCCTTTCGCAGCCCCGCAGCCTTCAAAATAGCTTTGGCTGCAATGACCTCGCGGACGGGGTCCGCCGTCAGAGAAACGCGAATGGTGTCGCCAATGCCCATGCAAAGCAGGCCGCCGATCCCCATCGCTGATTTTACCGTCCCCATATACTCCGTCCCCGTCTCGGTGACACCAACATGGAGCGGATAGTCACTCTGCTCATGCATCAGGCGGTAGGCCTGCATCATCAGCGGCACATTGCTCGACTTCATGGACAGGCAAATGTCATAAAAGCCATATTTTTCCAGCAGCGCAATATGAGAGAATGCGCTCTCAACCAATGCCTGCGGTGTTGGATGGCCATACTTTTCCAGCAGACGCTTTTCCAGGCTGCCACCATTGACACCAATACGAATCGGGATATGATGCGCCTTGCAGCAATCCACGACCGCGCGCACACGCGACTTGTCTCCGATATTGCCGGGATTGATTCGAATCTTTGCAGCACCACCCTCCGCCGCAGCAATCGCCAGCCGATAATCAAAATGGATATCGGCAACCAGCGGAAGCGGCGACTGCGCCGCAATCGCCGCAAAACCGCGCGCGGCCGCCTCATCCGGCACAGCCAGGCGCGCAATTTCACAGCCGGCCGTGGCCAGCGCACGAAGCTGGCGAAGGCTTCCCTCAACGTCGGTAGTCGCCGTGTTTAGCATCGACTGGATGGAAACCGGCGCGCCACCGCCAATGTGGACTGCGCCAACAGAAATTTGTCTTGTCATGCTTTCCCCCTCAATTCTTATCACTTAAAAAGGAAAATGACATCCTTAAATACCAGCAGCACCATCAGGAGCAGCAGCAGAATCATGAATGCGCCATGCAGATACGCCTCATACTTCGGGTCAATCTTGCGCCGAAGCAGCTTTTCTGCCGCCGCCGTTACCAGCAGACAGACCACACGGCCGCCATCCAGAGCCGGCACCGGCAAGAGATTCATCACGCCCAGGTTGATGGCAATGAATGCAAAAAGATAGAGCACATTCAGAAGCCCAAGCCCAACGCTTTCGGACTGCGAGCCAACCTCAGCCACCGTGCCAACGATTCCAACCACACCGGAAACCTCAGAAACCGCAGCCCTGCCGCTGAACAGATCAGCCAGACTCATCCAGACCATGCGGCCAAAATTCACAGATTCAGAGAAGGAATAGGAGAGCACATTCCATAGATTCTTCTTCTCGGCTTTCAGGCTGAATCCATAGCCCACACTGCCGCTTTCATAGACATGATCCTTCGCCATCGCGACATTTTGCAGCTCCAGCTTTTCACCCTCCCGAACAATGACCAGGTCATGCACACCGTCGCTGTCACGCCCCAGAAGCATTGTAACATCATCGCTGACAAACACGCGGTATCCATCCACCGAATAGAAGCGGTCGCCAGTCTGCAAGACCTCGGCAAAAGGTCTGCCCTCCTCAATGCCGCTGATCTGCGCAGTCGGAATCATGCTGAATCCAATCGCGACAATCAGCAACACCATCAAAAAGCCGATCAGAAAATTGGAGAAGGATCCGGCAATCAGAATCAGCAGGCGCTTCCAGGTGCTTGCGCGGCTGAATGCGCGGGGATCGTCGCTTTCCTCATTTTCTCCCTCCATGGCGCAGTAGCCGCCAATCGGGATGCAGCGCAGCGCATAAAGTGTCTCCCCTCTCTGCTTTTTCCAGATTGCGGGGCCCATAAAGAGCGAGAATTCATTCACGCGCACACCACAAAGCTTTGCAACGGAAAAATGTCCCAGCTCATGCACAAAAATCAGAATGCCAAACAGCAGAATTGCGATTACAATATAAAAAACAGTCAAGGATATTCACCTCACAGGTAATTCATAACAGCCTGCCGCGCGGCCTGATCCGAGCGGAGAATTTCGTCCAGATCCGGCGTCGCGGAATAGGGCACCGTCTGCATGGCGGCACGCACAAGGCGGGGGATGTCATAAAAGCGGATGGCATCCTCCAGGTACAGCGCAACCGCCGCCTCATTTGCACCATTGAGAATGGCGCAGAGATTACCGCCCCGCGACGCTGCCTCGCGAGCCAGCGCAAGGCAGGGAAACGCCTCCATATCCGGCGCATCGAAGGTCAGCGGCCCGCAGCGCAGCAGATCCAGCGGTGCGGCAGGATTCTCCACGCGGTGCGGGTAGGTCAGCGCGAGGCGAATCGGCACGCGCATATCCGGAACTCCAAGCTGCGCCATGACCGCACCATCCCGGAATTCCACCAGAGAGTGTACAATACTCTGGCGATGAATCAGCACATCCACCTGACTCAGGGGCAGCGAATAGAGGCGCATTGCCTCAATGATCTCCAGACCCTTGTTCATCAGCGTCGCGCAGTCAATGGTAATCTTGCGGCCCATCTTCCAGTTCGGATGCCGCAGCGCATCGTCCTTCGTCACGCGCTCCAACTCCTCGCGCCCTCTGCCATAAAACGGACCGCCGGAGCAGGTCAGCAGCAGGCGCCGAATCTCCGCGGAGTCTTCGCAGCCCATCAGACATTGGAAAATGGCCGAATGCTCAGAGTCCACCGGGATAATCTGCGCGCCATACGTGGCTGCGGCCGCCATCACCAGCTCGCCCGCGCAAACCAGTGTTTCCTTGTTGGCAAGCGCGATGCGCTTTTTCTTTTCGATGGCAGCCAGCGTCGGGCGAAGCCCCAGCATTCCAACCACCGCAGTGACCACGGTATCCGCCTTGTCATACGCCGCCGCAGCCAGCAGCCCCTCCATTCCATGTAACACACGGATGTTCAGATTGCCCAGCTCACAGGCCAGGCGCCGCGCATCCTCCGCCGTGGCCATCACCGCAAGCTCCGGATGAAATTTACGGCACTGCTCTGCCATGCGCGCAACGTTTGAGCCGGCAGTCAGGCAGACCACCTGGATGGGAAGCTGCTCCACCACCTCCAGCGTTTGCCGCCCGATGGAGCCCGTTGAGCCCAGAATCGACAGATATTTTGTCATCTTACTTCACCGCAAAAGGCAGGAGCAGCACAAGCAGCTCAGTCAGAGGTGCAACCAACATTGTACTGTCGAAGCGATCCAGAATTCCACCGTGGCCCGGGAAAATGGTACCATAGTCCTTAATTCCAACCTGACGCTTCACCACGGACAGGGTCAGATCTCCCAGAATGGAGACTGCCGCCCCGACGATGCCATAGATCACAGCATAGAGATACTGCACCTGTGTAAAGCCGAAGCAGCGATTCAGCAGCAGCGTATACAGGCACATCGCGACAACATTGAACACAGCGCCTCCAATCGCACCCTCCACCGTTTTCTTCGGGCTGACAACCGGCGCCAGCTTATGCTTTCCACACGCGCGACCAACAAAGTATGCGCCGGTGTCGGCCACCATGGAAAGCAGGAAGGCAACCATGACATAGAAAATTCCGCCATCCATGCAGCGCAGACGCACCAGCGCGCCAATCAGGAACGGATAAACCAGACCGGAAAAAATCGCAGCACACATGGAAGTAAACTGCACCCTAGCATGGGACGCCATCAGTTCGCAGAATAGCAGAATAAAGTATACCAGCAAGCAGGCCAGTGCGCAAACCCACAGCGTTTCTCCGGAGACAAGCGCGCTGCTGCGCAGCCAGGACCAGAGCACCGTCGCACCGGCCATCAGCGCAGTGGCAACCACGGCTCTGACATTTTTCCAGATTCCGGTGCGCCAGAGCATCTCATAGGCAGCAATCATACAGGCAACCGCAAAAAGCAGCGCTGTTGCAATCGGCGGCAGAAAAATCAGCACCGCCAGAAGCAGCGGCAGACAGACACAGGCCGTTATAATACGAACTAACATGACGAAATCCCCCCAAATCTCCGGTTGCGGCTGTTGAAGGCCGCAATTGCCTCATCCAAATCTGCCGGCTTAAAGTCCGGCCAGAGAACATCGGTAAAATAGTATTCGGCATAGGCCGATTGCCATAACAGAAAGTTGGAGGTTCGCAGCTCCCCGCCCGGACGAATCACAAGCTCCGGGTCCGGCACACCGGCTGAATAGAGTCTGGCGGAGAGCGCATCCTCGGTCAGTTCCTCAGGACTGCACTGACCGCTCAGACAATCGCGCGCAAAGGACTGCGCCGCGCGAACAATCTCCGCCCGACCACCATAGTTGAGGCAGAAGTTGACCTGAACACCCTCATACTGCGCAGAGCGCTCCTGCGCCTCCTGCGCCGCGCGCCGCAGCTCCGGCGACAGACGCGTCAGATCTCCGAAGAAGCAGAAGCGCACACGGTTCTTTTCCATATCCGCAATTGCCTCGCGAAGGTAGGCATCCAGCAATTCCATGATCGCCTCAACCTCCTCCGCAGGGCGCTTCCAGTTCTCGCTGGAGAAGGCATAGACTGTCAAATATTTCAAGCCAATGGATTTGGCATAGTTTGCAATGTTACGAAAAGCCTCCGCACCCATCCGGTGCCCGGCAGAGCGGGGCAGGCCGCGTTTTTTCGCCCAGCGTCCATTTCCATCCATAACGATCGCAATGTGCGTTGGCAGGCTGCGCGGCACTTCCTTTTTCTTCTTGCGAAACAGCATCAATTCACTCCACAATCTCACAACGGGTCATCCCGTCAGAATAACACAGGCAGGGGCGGACGCAACGTCCGCCCCTAAAGCCGGGGATATGCCTCAGAGCTCCATGAGCTCCTTTTCCTTCACTGCGCAGGCGTCATCGACCTTGCGGATATACTTGTCGGTCAGCTCCTGCAAGTCCTTTTCTGCCTTTTTCTGCTCATCCTCCGTGATTTCGGAATTCTTTTTCAGTTTCTTGATATAGTCCATCGCATCGCGGCGGATATTGCGCACGGCGACCTTGCCATCCTCGCCATACTTTTTGACCTGCTTGGCCAGCTCGCGGCGGCGCTCCTCCGTGAGCTGCGGGAACACCAGGCGAATCACTCTGCCGTCATTCTGGGGGTTAATGCCAAGATCAGAGGTCTGGATTGCCTTCTCAATCTTCTTGAGCAGGCTGGAATCCCAGGGCTGGATCACCAGCGTGCGCGCATCGGGAGAGGAAATGGTGCCCACCTGTCCAACCGGTGTTTCTGCGCCATAGTACTCCACATTGACGCGGTCGAGCACACGGGCATTGGCACGGCCCGCACGAATCGCGCCGAAATCCTCCTGCAAAATCTCCAGAGTCTTGTCCATTCTTCTCGAATAATCCTTGAAATCAACGCTCATTTGTATTCATCCTCCTCAAAATTTGTTCTTCACTGTCGTGCCAACAGCCTCGCCGCGCACAACGCGCACGATGCTGTTTTCTTCGCTCAGGCCAAAGCAGACCATGGTCAGGTCATGCTCCATGGCAAGTGCCATCGCGGTGATGTCGGTCGCCTTGAGATTTCTGGCCAGCGCCTCTGCATAGGTAAGCTGCGTGTATCGAACCGCATCCGGATCGCACGCGGGATCTGCGGAATAGACCGCATCGATATTCTTTGCCATCAGCACGGCATCGGCCTCAATCTCCACGCCGCGCAGCACTGCGCCGGTATCCGTGGAGAAATAGGGGTTGCCTGTGCCGGCTGCAAAAAGGACAACCTTCCCCTCGCTCAGATAGCGCTCCGCCGCATCGCGCGTGAAATACTCAGCAAACTTCTCCATCTGCACCGCCGAAAGCACCCGCGCCTCCAGTCCGTGCTGCCCCAGCACATCCGCCACGGCGATTGCATTCATGACGGTTCCCAGCATTCCCATCGCGTCTGCATGAGAGCGCTGGAGCTTGCCCGCGCCATTTTTCACACCGCGCCAGAAATTGCCCGCGCCGATGACCAGCGCAACCTGAACGCCCATGTCCACGCATTCCCTGACGGCGTCACAGACGCGATGCAATATCTGAAAATCCAGACCGTGGCCCTGTGCGCCGGCAAGTGCCTCTCCGCTCAGCTTGAGCAGCACGCGGCGATACTTTGGCTCATTCATCCGGAATCACTCCTTATCTGTAAATATTGTCCCTTATATTCTATAATAATTCTGGCTCTTTGACAACCGCAATTTCGTTTTTTCACAGAATGTTTTCAAAATATTTCTTCCCGGATGATTTTTTCCGGCAAAATATACGGAATCTATATTGCAGATTTGGCAATTTTGATATATAATACTTGCATCTTTTTGCTGAGAGGATGGCGACAATATGGAAGAGCTCATTCGTCCGGAAACCAGAAACTTTATTGAAGCCTTTGTAGAGGAGGATCTCGCCCCCGGCGGCCAGTTTGAGGGAATGCAGGTACACACCCGTTTTCCCCCGGAGCCGAATGGCTATCTGCACATCGGCCACTGCAAGGCGCTGTGCATTGATTTCGGCACGGCCGAGAAATTTCAAGGCATCTGCAACCTGCGCATGGATGATACCAATCCCACAAAGGAAGACACCGAATACGTCGATGCCATCAAAACCGACATCCACTGGCTTGGCTTTGACTGGGGCGACCGCTTCTATTATGCCTCCCAGTATTTCGACAAGATGTATGAATGTGCGGAGGAGCTGATTCGCAGGGGGCTTGCCTACGTCTGTGAGCTCAGCGCTGAGGAGCTGCGCGCCTGCCGCGGCGACCTGAATACGCCCGCCAGCAGTCCCTATCGCGACCGTCCTGTTGAGGAATCGCTGGATTTATTCCGTCGGATGCGTGCCGGCGAATTCCCGAATGGCGCAATGACCCTGCGCGCAAAGATTGACCTGGCCTCCGGCAACTTCAATCTGCGCGATCCCGCGCTCTACCGCATCAATCATATGGCGCACCATGCCACCGGCGATCAGTGGTGCATCTATCCGATGTACGACTTTGCGCACCCGATTGAGGACGCCATGGAGCATATCACGCATTCGCTGTGTACACTGGAATTTGAGGCACACCGCCCGCTTTATAACTGGGTTGTTGAGAACTGCGACCTGCCCGCCCGTCCGCGCCAGATTGAGTTTGCCCGCCTCGGCATTGACCACACGGTGATGTCAAAGCGCAAGCTTCGCCTTCTTGTTGAGACAGGCCGCGTCTCCGGCTGGGATGATCCGCGAATGCCGACTCTCTGCGGTCTGCGTCGCCGTGGCTATACTGCCGCCGCAATTCGCAGCTTCTGCGAGCGGATCGGCGTAGCAAAGGCCGCCTCGACCGTTGAATATGCTTTCCTTGAGCATTGCCTGCGCGAGGACCTCAACGAGAACGCCGTTCGCGCTATGGCTGTTCTTTCGCCGGTCAAGCTGATTCTGACCAATTATCCGGAAGGACAGACGGAAACCTTTGAGGTGGAGAACAATCCGCTGCATCCGGAGCAGGGCATCCACACCATCACCTTCAGCCGTGAGCTCTGGATTGAAGCCGAGGATTTCCTGGAAACGCCTGTGCCCAAATACAAGCGCATGTATCCCGGCAATGAGGTTCGCCTGAAGGGTGCCTACCTTGTGACGGCCACCGGCTGCAAAAAGGACGAAAACGGCCGCATTGTGGAAATCTACGCGGAGTATGACCCCGCTTCGCGTGGCGGCAATCCCGCCGACGGCCGTAAGGTCAAGGGCGCAACCATGCACTGGGTCGATGCGGGAAACTGCCTCGACGCAGAGGTGCGGCTTTATGATAATCTCTTTGCCGACGCGCAGCCGGATGCCCCTGACCGCGATTTCCTGAGCTGCATGAATCCGAACTCGCTCACGGTGCTACAACACTGCAAGATTGAGCAGTCCATTCTGCGTGACGCGCTTGCCTATGATGCACTGGGCGAGAGCCGCAGCGCACAGACCGCCCCCTCCTATCAGTTCATGCGGGTGGGCTATTTCTGCTTTGACAGCCGGGATTGCAGTGCTAAACATTTTGTCTTTAACCGCAGCGTCCTGCTGAAAGACAGCTTCAAGCCCACTGTCTGAATGTGCGGCCACAGCACAACAACCATATAAATGCCAGCAAATGCCCGGTCTGTGACAGCAAGCACAGACCGGGCATTTCCCTGTATTCTTAGAATCGGATGTTCTGCATTTCATCCCCCAGCACATCCGCAATCTCCTTGAGATGACCGGTGCGGCGATCCTTCAGGCGGTAGAACTGAATGATACCATAACCGGGATACTGATTGCCCTCCACCAGCACAGGGCCATCCTTGCTGAAAGCCACATCCCAACCGATGTAGCGCACCTGCGGAAGCTTTTTGGCTGCCTCAATGCACATGGCAAAGGCCTGATCGACGCCGGGAATGCGAACATCCGCAAAGCGCGTACCGGTCATCGGATGCTCTGTATAAACGTTTCCATAGTCATCGATAACGTGGCTGTCGATTTTCCCCTCCGCGTTCAGGCTGAAATAGAGATCGTTGGTGCAGCCGATGACATCGGTGCTGTCCTGATTGATGCGGAAAGCATTATTCAGAACCGTAACCTCTCCATCCTTATAGAGCGTAATAACGCGGAAGGAATTGACCACACAGGGATTCAGTCGATTGACCTCCTCCGATTGAATAATGGCCTCCTCCAGAAGGAGCTGGCCGCGCTCCCGGAAAAGCTGATAGAGCTTCTCAACATCCGGGTGCTCAGCCACCACAATTTTTGAAACACCGTGTCCCCCCTCGCCTACCGGCGTTTTGGCAAAGACAACCGTCTTGCCGCGCAGAAAGGCCTTCAGCTCTTTCGGGCCAGCCTGACGCAGACTCAGGAAATCGCGGTGCAGATATTGCGTGAAAAACTGGTCAAAAATAATTTTATCGTCCAGAAGCACCTTGTATTTTTCCTGATTGAGATATTGGAGAATCTGGTAAAAGCTCTTTGCTGTGACAAAGGTGTCCTTCTCCGCCCTGGTCAGATGAATATAATCGCCGCGGAAATAGTCGGTGTAGCCGGCGCCACGCGCCAGAAATGCGCCAAGAATCCGCAGATAGATATATCCCTTCGATTTTCCGCTGTTTTTCTGAATCACCGCAACATGCTGCTTCATGCGCTCGTGATTCAGGCCGCGCAGCTTGCGCAGCAACCATTTTTTAACAGACATTTCCGCACCCGCTTTCGTACCTTCATAAATTTCTTAAAATGCTATGGCAATCGCCTCTCGGATATTTCTGACGCGCAGCAGCTCCAGGCCCGCAGGCGCACGCAGCTCCTCCGTGCCGCTGCGCGGAAGAATGCAGCGCGTGAAGCCAAGACGCCGCAGCTCCGTCAGGCGCAGCGAGAGCTGCCCAACCGCGCGAATCTCGCCGGTCAGCCCCACCTCGCCAATCGCCGCCAGGGTGTCCGCAAGCGCACAATCCTTTGCCGCCGAAGCAACCGCCAAAACTACCGGCAAATCTGCCGCAGGCTCGTCCAGGCGCAGGCCGCCTATGACATTCAGGTAGACGTCCGCCATCGAAAAACGCAGGCCGCCGCGCTTCTCCATCACAGCCAGAAGCATGGACGCCCGATTATAATCAAAGCCATTGGCGCTGCGCCGCAGATTATTCAGCGTGGTGGGAGAGACAAGCGCCTGCACCTCTGCCAGCACAGGGCGGCTGCCCTCCATGACGCAGGCCACACAGGTGCCCGGTGTCCCAAGCGGACGCCCGGCCAGCAGCGTCTCGGAAGGGTTGGGTACCTCCCGCAAGCCGCTGTCCCCCATTTCAAACACACCCAGCTCATTGGTAGAGCCAAATCGGTTTTTCTCCGCACGGAGCAGACGATAGGTCGTATGCTCCTCACCCTCAAAATACAGGACACAATCCACCATGTGCTCGAGCACCTTCGGCCCGGCAATCACGCCCTCTTTGTTGATGTGGCCAACAACAAAAACCGTTACGCCGCTGCTTTTGCAATATTGCATCAGGCGGATGGTGCAGTCCTTAACCTGTGTCACGGAGCCCGGTGAGGCAGGCTTCTCCTCCGTGTAGAGCGTCTGGATGGAATCCACAATCAGCAAATCCGGCTTCAGGCGGTCTGCCGCGTCCAGAATGCTCTCCAGGCGATTTTCGCAGAGCAGATAGAGCCCCGCCCCATCCACTGAAAGGCGCTGCGCCCGCAGCTTGAGCTGATTCTCGCTCTCCTCACCGGAAATATAGAGGATCGTCTGCTCTGCGCAAATCCGGCGGCAAAGCTGTAGCAGCAGGGTCGATTTCCCGATTCCCGGCGCACCGCTGACCAGAACCAGCGAGCCGCGCACGGCACCGCCACCCAGCACGCGATCCAGCTCACCCATGCCGGTTGAGAAGCGGAGCGTCTCGTCTCCCGTGATTTCATGCAGCGCCTTCGGTCTGGGTGCCGGCAGCCGCGCCGCGGCTGCGCTGCCACGCGCGGCGGGCGTGGGCGTGTATTCCTCCAGCGTATTCCACTGGCCGCAGGACGGGCAGCGCCCGGCCCACTTCGGCGTCTCATTTCCGCAGCTTGCGCACAGAAATACCGTCTTAGGCTTCATTGATATCCCCCAATTGCAGTTGAATGCAGCAACCAATCACAACTGCAAGCTTTTTCTGATAATCCGACTGCTGGAGCAGCAGATCCTCCTCCGGATTGGAAAGAAAGCCGCACTCAATCAGAATCGCGCGGCAGGTTACATGCTCCATCAGATAAATATCTGTCGCAGGCTTACATTGCCGGTGATTCTGCGGGTCGGCATACTGCACCAGATATTCCTGCATAAGCGCAGCCATGGCGTCGCTCCCCGCACTTGCGGCATAAAAGACCTGTGCGCCACGGTACTGAGACTCCGGAAAATAATTCTGATGAATGCTGACCAGAACCGCCTCCGGAATCTGCTCCACAAAGGAAACACGGTTTCGAATGTCGGAAACCTTTTTCTGTGCAATGGTCTCCCCCTCCGTGTGGACGCTGATATCCTCGCTGCGAATCAGGTGCGTCTGCACCCCAAGCAGATGGAGCAGATCATTCAGGCGCAGGGAGATTTCCAGATTCAAGCGGCTCTCGCGCACACCGCTGACGGAGATCGCGCCGCCATCCTCACCGCCATGCCCCGCGTCAATCACCACAACCGGCGTAGGTGCATCCACACTCGCCAGTGCCGCAACCGCCGTACCCACGCGGGAAAGCAGCATCGCGCCCAGCACCACAGCCGCGCTCAGCGCAAGCGTCACGCCAAGATATTGTTTCCATTTCAGCATATGAGCACCCCCGCAAGACCATATGCCGGAGAGCGGGGGTAAATGCATACTTTAATTTTAACATATTTTTCATCTCTGTCAAGAGCTAAACCGGCTTTGTAATCCCTGTGCGGCGTTCCCTGGACAAGCCGCCTGCCATTACCTCCTGCTGACCGACGAAGCGCGCTCTGCGCAAAATACGTTCGCCATATTTTGCGCGCAAATCGTCAATCGCATCGTCCAGCCGTGCCTGTTTCTCATAGTCCCCACCATTTTTTATGTCAAACAGGCTATATTGATGCACACCACGCTCCTCCAGCCGAAAAACCTGCACCCCCAGTTGCCGCAGGGGTGTTGTGCCGTCCCAAAGCTCGTCAAAGAGGCGGCAGCTCTGCCGAAAAAGTGTCTCGGTGCTGTCGCTCGCCTCCGCCATCGCGCATTGGTGCGTCTGCGTCACAAACTGATTGCTCCGGATACTGACACTCAGGCCGCGCGCCGTTTTCTGGTCCTGCCGCATTCGCATCCCCACAGTCTCGCAAAGCGACAGCAGCACGCGGTAGGCCTGCGTCGCCCGGGTGACATTCTCCGCAAGCGTGGTCGAATTCCCATAGCCCTTGTTTTCCTCAGGCGTTTCCAGCAGCCGGTCGCTGTCACGTCCATTGGCAGAATGCCAGAGGCGCAGGCTCGGACGATGGAGCTGCCTCAAAATCTGCTCCGGATCCGCTGCCGCCAGCTCTCCAACGCTGTGAATTCCCATACGGTGCAGCTTGCCCGCCGTTGCCGGGCCGAGCATAAACAATTCCTGCACCGGAAGCGGCCAGAGCTTTTCTTCCAGCTCCCAGGGCCAGAGGGTATGAATTTTATTCGGCTTTTCAAAGTCCCCTGCCATTTTTGCAAGCAGCTTGTTGGATGAAATCCCGATATTGACCGTGAAGCCAAGCTCCGCATTGATCTGCTGCCGCAGCAGCGCCGCAGCCGCAAGCGGCGGGCCATAGAGCCCCTCGGTTCCTGTCAGATCAGCCCATGCCTCATCAATGGAATACTGCTCCACCAGCGGCGCAAAACGCCTTAGAATATTCGTAAAGTGGCGCGAAGCCTCGACATAGAGCGCATAATCCGGCGGAACCAGCTTCAACTCCGGGCATTTCCGCAGCGCCATTCCCACCGGCTCACCGGTTTTCACGCCCCGCTTCCCTGCCGGAATGCTTTTAGCCAAAATAACACCCTGGCGGTTCTCCCGATCGCCGGCAACCGCCGCAGGCAGCTCGCGCAGATCCTCCTTTTCTCCAAGCACGCGCAGGCGGTGAACGGCTGTCCAGGAGAGAAAGGCGCTGTTGACATCAATATGAAAAATAACTCTCTGCATCAGTACACCACCCGAAACAGCGACCAGCGATGTGTCGCAACGGTATAACGCAGCTCAATCAGCCTCTCGCGTCCCTCGAATTTGGCTCGGCAGAGATACTGAATGGCATCAATTCCGGCATATTGAATGCTCTTGACGCAGAGAATCTGCAAAATCGCCACGGTTTGCAAACCCTGCGCCTCATCCTCCATGCGGAAGCGCAAGGGCGTGAGGCTGCCATCTGTCCCGCAGAGGGAAATCATTTCAACCTGCTGCACCACGCCACACACCTCCTCTGTTTTCCCTCTCATTATATCAAACGTATGTTCGAATATCAACAGGAAAAATCCGCAATTCCGCAGAACGCAGCAATCCCCTCTGCGGCACAGTCCGTCAGCGGAGATTGCAAAAAACGCGGCGGCAGATTTCCGATATCTGCCGCCGCATTATTTCATTATTTCATCAGTTCACAAACCAGATCGGTGTAGGCCGTGGGATCCTCCAGCGGCAGGCCCGCCATCAGAAGCCCCTGCGCATACAAAAGCTCTGCGTATTTGTTGGCAAGCGCCGGGTCGCTCTGCACATAAGACGACAGAGCCGCGATTGCCGGATGTGTCGGATTGATTTCCAGAATCCGTCCAACCTGATAGGTGCTGTCCGGCTCCATGCTGCGGAAATACCGCTCCATTTCGAAGCTCATGCCACCCTCCGGCACCATGCTCACCGGATGCGTGCCAAGATCATTCGACACACGAACCTGAGCCACGCGCGCACCCAGCGTATTGCGCAGCAGCTCCAGGGTATCCTTCAGTTCCTCCGCTTTTTCCTCGGCAGCCTTCTTTTCTTCCTCTGTGGCAAGCTCCAGGTCGTCCGTCAGAATATTCCGGAATTCATTCTCTTCGTAGGTGTGCAGCGTGCCGGGGATAAACTCATCCACCTGCTCCGTCATCAAAAGGACATCATAGCCACGCTCCAGCAGCATTTGCGTCTGCGGAAGCTTCAGGAGGCGATCCGGATTCTCGCCGGGAACATAATAGATGTGCTTTTGTGCATCCGGTGCCGCAGTCACATATTCCTTCAGCGTGACCAGCTTGCCCTCCCTGGCAGAGCGGAATTGCACCAGATCCTTGAGCGTATCCTTGTTTGCGCCGTAGTTTGCAACCAGCCCATACTTCAACTGGCGGCCAAAGGCTGCATAGAATTTCTCATAATCCTCCCGCTGATTTTCCAGCAGACGCAGCAGCTCGGCCTTAATCTTCTTCTCCAGATTGGCAGCAATCACCTTAAGCTGGCGGGTATGCTGGAGCATTTCGCGGCTGATATTCAGGCTGATATCCTGCGAATCGACAATGCCGCGGACAAAGCGGAAGTGCTCCGGCAAAAGATCGGCGCAATTCTCCATAATCAGCACACCGGAGGAATAGAGCTGAAGCCCGGACTTATAATCCTTGGTATAGAAATCATAGGGTGCCTTGGACGGAATATAAAGCAGCGCCTTATAGGTCACTGCGCCCTCAACCGCAAAATGCAGAACGCTCAGGGGCTTCTCGTAGTCGAAGAACTTCTCGCGGTAGAAGCTGTCATACTCCTCCGGGGTGACATCCTTTCGGTTCTTCTGCCAGAGCGGAAGCATGGAATTGAGGGTCTGATCCTCAAAGACCGTCTCGTATTTGGGCTCCTCACCCTCCGCCGACTCAATCGGCTTCTGCGTCTCCACATTCATCACAATCGGATAGCGGATATAATCGGAGTATTTATGAACCAGGCTGCGCAGACGATAGGTGTCCAGATACTCAGAGTACTTATCCTCCTCCGTGTCCGCCTTGAGGGTCATGATGATATCCGTTCCGGCTGTCTCACGGGTGCAGGGTGTAATGGTATATCCATCCGCGCCCTCGGACTCCCACATCCAGGCCTCCGACTCTCCAAACCGTCTGGAAATCACCGTAACCTTGTCCGCCACCATAAAAGCGGAATAGAATCCGACACCGAACTGACCGATAATGTCAATATCCTCCTGCTTCTCCATTTCCTCCTTGAAGTGCAGGGAGCCACTGTGCGCGATGGTTCCGAGATTCTCCTCCATCTCGCTGCGCGTCATGCCGATGCCGTTATCAGAAACCGTGAGGGTTCCGGCATCCCGATCCGGAGAGAGGCGGATCTTGAAATCGCTGCGGCTCAGCCCGACGCTCTGATCTGTCAACGCCTGATACGCCAGCTTGTCAATTGCATCGGATGCATTGGAAATCAGCTCACGCAGAAAAATTTCGCGGTGGGTATAGATTGAATAAATCATCAGGTCCAGCAGGCGTCTGGACTCTGCCTTAAACTGCATTTTTTCCATAGTCATAACTTCCTTTATCGTTTTGGCACTCTCTGTGCCAAAGTGCTAAATTTATTATAGCGCGCTTTTCCCATTTTGCAAGTATCTGTTACAAATAATTTACATTTTCTCTGCTTCTGTTTGCATTTTCTCTTTGCATCTCCCCAAAACTGTGTTATCATAGGGCAAGGGACTGTTGCAGACGTCCCAAAAATGATAGTTGAGGTACTAGCAATGATAACCGTATCTGATCTTGCGCTGCAATTTGGCGGCTCCATGCTCTTTCAGCATGTTGATCTTCAATTCACGGCCGGCAACTGCTACGGCGTGATTGGCGCAAACGGCGCAGGAAAATCCACATTTCTGCGTCTGCTCGCCGGTGAGCTGGAATCTACTAAAGGCAGCATATCCATTAAGCCCGGTCTGCGGATGTCTGTGCTGAAGCAGGACCAGTTTCGCTATGACGCCATGCCTATTCTGGACACCGTCATCATGGGCAATCAGCGCCTTTACGATATTATGAAGGAAAAGGACGCCCTGTATGCCAAGCCGGATTTCTCCGACGAGGATGGTCTGTGCGCCTCCGAGCTTGAGCTGGAATTCGCGGAGCTCAATGGCTGGGAGGCCGAGTCGGACGCCAGCCGCATTTTGCAGGGACTCGGCATTCCGGTGGAGCTTCACAATGACCGCATGGGCGACACCGACCCGCGTTTGAAGGTGAAGGTGCTTCTCGCGCAGGCGCTGTTTGGCAATCCGGATATCATCCTTCTCGACGAGCCGACCAACAACCTGGACATTGAGTCCATCAACTGGCTGGAGGACTTCCTCCTGAACTATGAGGACAAGGGAACGGTCATCGTTGTCAGCCACGACCGCCATTTCCTCAACACCGTCTGCACGCACATTGTGGACATTGACTATGGCAAAATCAAAATGTATGTCGGCAACTACGACTTCTGGTATGAGTCCAGCCAGCTCGTGCAAAATCTGCTGCGTGCAAAGAATAAGCGCAACGAAGAAAAAATCGCAGAATTGCAGGCCTTTGTCTCCCGTTTTTCCGCCAACAAAGCCAAGAGCAAGCAGGCAACCGCACGACGCCGCCTGCTGGATAAGCTCTCTCTGGAGGAAATTCCCGCCTCATCCCGTCGCTATCCCTTCGTCGGCTTCACGCAGGAACGTGAGGTTGGAAAGGACATTCTCTCCGTCTCAGACGTATCGAAAGTCGTGGATGGTGTGCCGCTCCTGAAGGATGTCAGCTTCATCCTGCGCCGCAATGACAAGGTTGCTTTCGTTGGAGAAAACGAGCTGGCGCAGACCACCATGTTCAAGCTGCTCATGGGTGAGCTGGAGCCCGACCAAGGCAGCATCAAATGGGGCGTGTCCACCTCGCAGAGCTATCTGCCGAAGGATAACACCAGCTATTTTGAGGGCTGTGAGGATACACTTGTGGACTGGCTGCGCCAATATTCCGCCAAAAAAGACGATGTCTATCTGCGCGGTTTTCTTGGGCGTATGCTTTTCTCCGGCGATGATGCCTTCAAGCCGGTGCATGTGCTCTCCGGCGGTGAAAAGGTGCGCTGTATGCTCTCGCGCATGATGCTCTCCGGTGCAAATGTTGTTCTGCTGGATCAGCCGACCAACCATCTCGACATGGAATCCATTCAGGCCGTCAACAAGGGTCTGATCGCTTTCCCGGGAAATGTGCTCTTTGCTTCGCATGACCACGAGCTGCTGCAATCCGTTGCCAATCGCATCATCGAATTCCGTGCGGACGGCAGTATTCTGGATTATCTCGGCTGCTATGATGATTTCCTGGAGTGGCGCAAAACGCGCTGAAACTAAAAACGCTGCCTGTTCACATGCGTGAACAGGCAGCGCACTTTTTATTCTTCCGGAAGCTGCTTCAATCTCTGCGAAGCGCCTCAATCGGCTTGAGTTTGGATGCCTTGATTGCCGGAACAAGGCCAAAAATGAGGCCAATCAGAATGGAGAACGCAGCCGAGATCAGAATGGCCGGCACACTGATCGCCGTCGGCGTGTGCATAAAATGCGACAAAAGCTGCGAGAGTCCAATGCCAAGCAGAACACCCAGAATGCCACCAAATCCGGTCAAAACCGCCGCCTCCGTAAGGAACTGACTGAGAATGCGGCGGCGCTTTGCGCCAATCGCCTTTTTCAGACCAATTTCATTCGTTCGCTCCGTGACGCTGACCAGCATGATATTCATGACGCCAATGCCGCCAACAAGGAGGGAAATGCCGGCAATCCAGATAAGCTGGGTGTTGGTGGAGCTGCTCATCTCCTGAAGCTGCTCCGCCTGCTTCAGCAGATCGTCGTTGCGATAGGCAAAGCCATTACGCGCGGCCTGCTCCTGAATCTGATTTGCACACAGATAATCCGCAACGGCCTTACCCGCTCGGGTCATGTCGTCTGTTGAAGCGGCGCGAACCGCCACATTCTGCGGCTCGTCGAAGCGATAGACAATTGGCCAGACGCTCTCAGGCAGATAGATGCAGCCATTCCCGGTCTGCACATAGAGATGGTAGTCCTGGACAGACTCGATGACCGGCTCAAAGGTGCTGCTGCGCACCACGACGCCCACAACCGTGAAAGGCTCCTGTAGAATTTCCAGCGTCTTACCAACGGGGTCGTCCCCGCCAAAGAGCGTCCGGGCGGCTGTTTCATCCAGAATGACCACCTTCTGACGGGTGTCAAAATCACGCAGGGAAAAGCCTCTGCCGAGCTTGACGCAGTAGTCATTCACGGAGAAATAGCTGCTGTCCACGCCATAGACGCTGCCGTTAAACGCCTGATTCTGATAATAGACGGAGTCTGCATAGCTGCGGGAGCGGTAGAAGGAGACATCCTCCACCCCACCCAGGGCACACAAATCCTCACGCTGCGCGGCGTCGAGCACGGCAACACCAGCCGGGTTTGCGCTGTACATCATGTCATACGCCATATCATTCTGATAGAGCTGAACGGTCACAACATTATTGCCCGCACCAATCAGATTTTCCTTAATCTGCTCATTGGTTCCCTTGATGCCGGAGATAATGGTGATGATAGAGGCAATACCGATTATGATGCCCAGCATCGTCAGCAGAGAGCGCGTCTTATGGGCGAAGATACTGTGAATTGCCTGTGAAATGCTTTCAAACATAGCGCCACTCTCCTTAACCGAAATTGATGATCTCGATGCCGGCGTCATAATCGTAGCTCTGCGCAGCCTCAACCGTCTGCGCGCCCTCTTTGACGTCCTTTCCATAGGGGAAGGCAATCCAGCTTTCCTCGTTCAGCTCACCATAGACCGCCGTATAGCCCCAGATCGATTCGCCTGTGCGAACCGGGCACTGATGCAGCAGGCCGTCCGCATCACGCAGCCAGACGTAGGACTGTCCATTCTCTGTGCGGATATACATATCCTCCAGATAAATCGCACCGGCCTCTGTGCCCTCGGCCTCAAACTGCACGCTGACATATTCCTCCTCCGTCAGTCCGGAATCCAGCGGCACGGAGACGCGCGCAAGGTAGCGCGAAACATTGGGATTTCCTGCGCCATAGTAATAGCCAGTCGTCGGCGTATCAGACACCGACTCAAGAATGCCCGTGGTCTGCACGCCACTCCACCAGGAGTTGACCGTGACCTCCGCGCCGATCGGATAGCTGTCATACTCGCCAAGCGCCAGCTCCACATAGTAGCAGCCGCCATCGGAAACCGTCAGAATCGGTGTGCCCTCCATGGCTGCTGTCTCAGCATCCGTCAGACGCGTCACGGTGCCGGTGACGGTTGCGTATACGGTTCCGTTTTCGGCTTCCTTCTTCATACGCTCATATTCCACCTTCGCCATCCGGTAAGCAAGATCGAGATCGCGGATTTCCTTCTGCTTCTCGGTTCGCATGGCAGCAATCTCCGCAGAGGTATAGCCGGAGCTGGTGTCTACCCAGACCGTCTCGTCCGTCGGCTCATCCTCCTCATCCTCGTCCGGGACAGGGGGTTCATAGAAGGCATAGGAAAGCGTAAAGCTTCCATCGTCAAAAATGCTTCGCGTCACGCGCAGCCCCCATTGCTGGAGCAACTCACCCTTCAGCGCATTCTTTTTGCGAATCTCAAAGGAAATCCAGACGCGCTCCTCCCCTACCTCGACCGGCTCTGTGGGCTCGGTCTCCGAGGGCTCCGTCGGCTCCTCCGGAGAGTCCGAGGGCTCGCTCCCGTCATCCTGCGAGGATTCCGTGCGCTTTGCCATCATTCCATTCTCGCTGGCAAAGAGCTCCAGAATAAACGCCTCATCATAGCTCAGCTCGTTCGACCAGAGCCAGCGATAGGGATCGGACTGCGTACCCTTTCCCTCAATGAAAAACGGGAGCTCCTCAATCGGCTCCAATGGCTGCGTCGGCTTCTGCGTCGGCCGCTGTGTTGCCGGAGGGCCGGTATAGGGCTTCATCGCCTTGATCGTTTCCAGATCCTTTTTGGCGTTCTTCAACGCAAGCTCCGCTTCCTGAACGGCAATACGCTTACGCTCGAGCTGAATATCCGAGAGCGTTGTCTCATAGCTCAGCAGCGGATCGCCCTTTTTCACCTTCTGTCCCGCTTTGACATGAATCTCCGTGATGGTCTGTGTCTCGCTGGCCCAGACAGACTGGATATTGTCGGCCGTGACCTGGCCGTCAAACTGCACCGTGTTATCATAATAGCCCAACAGATGGTCGGCAATCGGAACAACTGCGACGGGATCTGTGCGGTTTCCAAAGTACCACAGCGCACCAATCAGAATTGCCGCCGCCAGCAGCAGGCAGATTGCTGCGATAATTGCAACGCGAATACCCTTACGCATCGGCCTCACCCGCCTTTCTGCTGTCCGTAAGGATGCCATCGCGGATGTAGCTGATGCGCCTTGCGCGCTCCGCGATTTCCTGCTCATGCGTAATCATAATGATCGTTGTGCCCTGTGCATTGAGCTCGTCAAAGATACCCATAATCTGCGCACCGGCGGTGC
Source organism: uncultured Oscillospiraceae bacterium (assembly GCA_964465395.1). Lineage (GTDB taxonomy): Bacteria > Bacillota > Clostridia > Oscillospirales > Oscillospiraceae > JAZOXB01. The sequence goes on from CAYXIN010000002.1 coordinate 36,086, forward strand.
TGTCCAGCGCGCCGGTCGGCTCGTCCGCAAGCAGAAGCTTCGGCTGACCCACGATGGCTCTGGCAATGGCAACGCGCTGGCACTGGCCGCCGGAAAGCTGATTGGGCCGGAAATGGAGACGGTCGCCCAGCCCCATTCTACGCAGCACTTCGCGCGCACGCGCGCGCCGCTCTCTGCGCGGCACCCCCGCGTAAAGCAGCGGCAGCGCCACATTATCGACTGCGCTCAGCTTGGGCAGCAGGTAAAAGCTCTGGAACACGAAGCCAAGAAGCCGGTTGCGCACCTCTGCCAGCCGATTGCTGCCAGCGCCCAGCAGATTCTCCCCATCCAGAGAATAGGTACCGCTGGTCTGCTCATCCAGGCAGCCCAGAATATTCATCAGCGTAGTTTTGCCGGAGCCGGAGGGCCCCATAATCGCCAGATAGTCGCCCTCCTCCACCTGCAGGCAGATATCCCGGAGCACGCGAACAGTCTGCTTGCCCTGCTGATAGTCCTTGCAGATGTCTCTCATTTCAACCAGCATCACTGACCTGCACTTTCTTCATCCGTAAACTCCGCGCCAGATTCGGCGTTGAAGTCCTCGTTCTCTGCCTCATCAAAGTCATTCGGCCAGATATCGTCCCCCTCCGGCAAAGCTGCCGGCTCATCCGAAAAAGCGGGGTCGATCTCCTCCGCCGGGTCAGGCTGGGTGTCTGTCACGGGCGCTCCCTCCTGCATGGAGGCACTCGGATAGGCAACGCGATCCGTCGCGCTCAGCCCATTGACAATCTGCCAGGCATATTGCAGCTCGTCATATTGTCCCAGCTTGACCGTGCGCTTCTCAATTCTGCCATTGCCATCGGCCGCCCAGACATAGTAGCCATCCTCCGCCGTGCCCTGCACATAGTCGGCATAGAGCCAGAGCCCCGCCATATCAAGCGTCTGACCACGATCGGGCTCGATATAAACATGCTGGCCGAGGATGAGCCCCTCCGTTGTATCCAGCTCGACATAGAAAGCATAGGAGCTGGTCGAGGTCATCTCATCGGAGACGCCATTGTAAAAATAGTTATTGGAGCCGGAATCCTCCGGTGTTGTCTCCATCTGCGTCAGCACGCCCGTCCAGGTAAGCGTCTCATCAACGCGGGAGCGCACCAGCACCGTCTGGCCGACGGTAAAGTCCGCACGATTCAGCTCGTTGACCTTTCCCTTCACGCGGTAGGCGCCGCTCTGAATCAGCGTCATATAGGGAAGCGGCTGGCCGGTCATATCGTCATAGCCGCCGTCCTCATTGATGGATTTGATTTTTCCATCAATCGGCGCCGTCACCTTGCCATCCTTGGCGGTCTCCTGCATCGTTGCAAGCTCCTGCTGCTTCACCTTGATGTAATACTCGTTTTCGTCCTTATCGGTTTCCAGACCCTGGATGCGCACCGTATAGGAAAGCTTATCGCTCTCCGGGGCCTTTTTCTTTTCCTTCTCCAGCTCGGAAATCTGCGAGGTCAAATCCTTCACCGTATTTTTCATCTGCTCGATTTCAAGCTTCAGCTTATTGATGGACAGTTGCAGTTCCTCCGTGTCATAGACAAACAGCACGTCACCGGCCGCGACCTCCTGTCCTGCCTCGACCAGAAGCTGCGCCACCTTTCTGCTCTCGTCGCGCTCAATCCGAAGCTCATTCTGCGCCACAACCACACCGGCGCAGGCATTGAATTCGCCCATTGTGCTGTAGCCCATAATCTGCGCAACCGTCTGCACATAGACAGAGGGCAGCTCCGTCCCGCAGGCGGTCAGGCTCATTACAATAGCCAAAACGGCTGCAATCAGCAAATAACGTTTCTTCATGCACATACCTCCGTGTTTCCCATTCCGCTCTACGCAGAAATGACATTTAATGAATTATACTAAATTCTACACACTCTGTCAAGTGCCGCCTACTATATGACGTGTCCAATCCAAAAAAGTTCCCGAAAAAAGCCGGATTTATTTACACAGTCAACACTTTTCCCACAACTGTGCTTGACAAAGCAACTCCCTGCTGCTACACTGTCACAAAAAGGCCCCGTTCAAGAATCGTTCACCGGTTGGTTAACATTCAGTTTATCTTTCGGCATTATGATTTCAAACAGAAAAATGAACAGGAAGGACATAGATGGAACAAAAACAAACACATCTGCTTTACCGCTTTATTAAGCGCTGTGTGCGCTGGGTCTATCCCAAAATTGCGGTCATCGGTGCCCAACAGCTTCCGCCGGAGCCCGCCATTCTCGTTGCCAACCATTGCCAGGCACATGGCCCGATTATCAGCGAACTCTACCTGCCCGGTGTACATGACACCTGGTGCATCGGTGAGATGATGCACCGCAAGGAGGTTCCGGCCTATGCCTTCCAGGATTTCTGGTCCGGCAAGCCGAAGGCGCTGCACTGGTTCTATCGGCTGCTCTCGCATCTGATTGCGCCGCTTTCTGTTTTCGTTTTCCGGAATGCCAACACCATTGCGGTGTATCATGACGCGCGCCTCGTCCACACCTTCAAGGATACGGTGCAGCGACTCAGTGAGGGTTCCAGCATTGTGATTTTCCCGGAGCATTATGCTCCCCACAGCAACATCGTGCACGATTTCCAGGACAAATTTATTGATGTAGCGCGTCTGTATTATCGCAAGACCGGGCAGGCGCTTTGCTTTGTGCCGGTCTACAATGCGCCCATGCTCCGCAAGACGATCATCGGCAAGCCCCTTCGCTTTGACCCGGCGCTTCCCATGCCGCAGCAGCGCCGCAAAATCTGCGACTATCTGATGGATGAGATCACCCGCATGGCCTGTGCGCTGGAGCCGCATACCGTTGTGCCATACCCCAATGTTCCCCGAAAGGAATACCCGCAAAGCCTGCCGCGCATTGACTATAAGGAGGTAGCTCATGAAGAAGCCTGTCGTTGATTATCGAAAGTTCCGCCTTTCCAAGCTGCGTACGCCTGAGTTTTCGCATCTGCTGCTGCTCCTTGGCTGGGTCGTCTACTTTCTGATGTATCTGCTCACCGAGAATCTGATTCCCAGCGAGATATGCAGACCGGTACACTGTGCGCTGGATGATCTGATTCCCTTCTGCGAATTATTTGTGATCCCCTATGTCTTCTGGTATTTTCTGATTGCCGGAACGCTGCTCTACTTCGCACTCTACAACACGGACAGCTTCCGCAGATTTCAGATTTTTATTATCGTGACGCAGGTCGTTGCCATGGCCGCCTATATTCTCTTTCCCAACCGGCAGGATCTTCGCCCGACCGATTTTCCCCGCGACAATATCTTCAGCCAGCTTGTCGGCCTGCTTTATGCCGCCGACACCAGCACAAATGTCTGTCCCTCACTCCACGTTGCCTATTCAATCGGCATCGCCTCCGCCTGGTTGAAGGAGCGCGAGGTGCACACCGGGTGGAAGGTCTTTGTTGTCATCTCCGTTATTTTGATCTGCATGTCCACCGCGTTTATCAAGCAGCATTCGGTGGTGGATGCAATGGTCGCTCTGCCTGTTTGCCTTCTGGCTGAGGCCATCGCCTACGGCAAAGACTTCTGGCTGCCTAGGCTCCGCAAAAAAGACCGCGCCGCCTCGCATTGAACCATAAAGCCGCACAACACCCGTCTGCGCAAGCCAGCAGACGGGTGTTTTCATATATGGCATGGTGCCTCCACAGAAGCAAATGAGGGATGTGTTACAGACACATCCCTCATAAATCAACAGAATTACTCCGCTTCCTCAGCCTCGTTCTGGGGAGCCTGCACCGCACGGAGAGACAGGGAAACGCGCTTGCGATCCACATCAATGCCGATAATGCGGGCATCAATCTCCTGGCCCTCAGACAGCACGTCGGAAACCTTGTCAACACGGCGGTCAGCAACCTGAGAAATATGAATCAGGCCATCCACGCCGGGAATGATCTCAGCGAAAGCACCAAAATCAACAACCTTAACCACCTTAACCGGAACAACGTCACCAATCTTATACTTTGCGCAGAACTGGTTCCAGGGATTCATCTCCGGTGTCTTGTAGCCGAGGGAAATCTTCTTCTTCTCGCGGTCGAACTTGAGAACGAAGACATCCAGCGTATCGCCAACCTTGACAACCTCATCCGGCGTCTTGATATGGCCCCAGGACAGCTCGGTGATGTGCACCATGCCATCCACGCCGCCGATATCGACGAAAGCGCCATAGCTGGTCAGAGACTTAACCGTGCCGGTATACTTCTTGCCAACCTCGATCTCGTTCCAGAACTTCTCGGCAGCAGCGCGGCGTGCCTCTCTTGCGACCTCGCTGATGGAGCCAAGAACGCGGCGACGCGCACGGTTGAACTCCATAATCTTCATCTGAACGGTCTTACCCTTCAGCGCGCCCAGATCGCCACCCTTGGCAATACCAGTGCGGGAAGCGGGGATAAAGACGCGAACGCCCTTCACGTTGGCAACAACGCCGCCCTTATTTTCTTCGGTGATGATGCCCTCGACAACGGTCTTGTTCTCGCAGGCTGCCTCAACCTCGTCCCAAACCTTCATACCCTCAAGCTTCTTGCGGCTGAGCTGAACAACGCCCTCCTGGTCATTCACGCGGACGACGAAGACCTCAATCTCATCGCCAACATGCAGGATATCTTCGGGCTTCACAGTGGGGTCTGCGCTGACTTCGTCATACGGGATGTAACCGGCATGCTTTGTGCCAAGGTCGATCTGAATCTCAGTGGTGCCGATCGCAATGACAGTGCCAAGAACCTTATCTCCTGTATTTAAAGTCTTGATGGACTGCTCCAGAAGCTCCTCAAAGTTTTCTTCCGTTACAGCAGCATCATTCATAATCTCGCTCATAGTCTTATTGACCTCCTTTATAATCCACGCAGGTGTGGACGCACCTGCTGTGATGCCTATGTTCATTGCACCGTCAAAATCTGCCGCGCACAGGTCTGCGGCATTGTCCACAGCAAGCACGCGCGGACAGTGCTGCGCACAGATGCGCACGAGCTGACCGGTATTGGAGCTGCTTTTATCGCCAACGACGACCATAAGATCACTTTTTGAGGCGATTTCTGCGGCTTCTTTCTGACGATTCCCGGTAGCCTTGCATATTGTATCAAAAATTTCGCAATTTGTACATCTTTTTTTTAAGATTCTCTTGCACAAATCCCACAAATTTTGCGTACTTGTGGTTTGTGAAACCATGGAAATTGGCAAATCGGCCCGTTCCGGCTTCTCAGTGAGCCAATTTTCAAGCGCAGCAGGCTCCGAAAAGACCAGTGGATGTCTGCACCAGCCGGCAATGGCCTGCACCTCCGGGTGAGACGGCGCGCCAATAATCACCGGCTGTCTGCCCTGCGCCTCTGCCTGCTCGACCAGGTGATGAATACGCTTCACCGAGGGACAGGTTGCATCAATCAGCTCTGCCGCTACCTGCTGAAGTCTCTCATAATCCGCGCGCGGGATACCATGAGAGCGGATGACGACTGTTGCGCCCTGTGGCACCTCCTGCGGGGAATGCACCGTGCGCACACCGCGTTCCTCAAAACAGCGCACCAGATGGCGGTTATGGGCAATGGGGCCAAGGGTAACGGTCTGTCTACCGCTGTCGACTGCCTGCTGCACCAGCTTGACCGCTCGGTGGACGCCATAGCAGAAGCCCGCCGTTTGCGCAAGCTGGATGCTCATTTCGTATCCCCCAGCGTATAGATGCGCTGCATCAGATCCTCCGACAGTTCCTCAATCAGCTCCGCTGTCACGCGTGCATCAGCGGGCACAGGCTCATAGGGTTCGCCAAAGATGATATCAATCGGCGCAAGAAAGCGCTTATTCTTCGTGATGTAGACCGGCACAATCGGCACCTGCGACTTATTGGCAATCAGGACTGCGCCACCATGCGGCTTAACAGCCTTACCCTTGCGGACGCGCGTTCCCTCCGGAAAAATCACAAGCTTATCGCCGTCGCGGAGGATGCGCATCGCAGTCTTGACTGCATTGATGTCGTTAATCTCCCGGTCAACGGGAAATCCGCCCATGTGCCGGATCACATAGCCCAGCACCGGGATGCTGAAAAGCTCCTTCTTCGCCATAGTGCGCGGCACGGAATCAAGCCAGCAGGCTATGACAACCCAGACGGCGTCGGAAAAGGATGAGTGATTGCCGCAGAGAACGGCGCCACCCTCCGGCAGATTTTCGCGGCCACGCACACGGATTTTCGGGTGAGAAAGCGTAAAGGCGATTCGCGCTGGCCAGCGAAGGGTATGATAAAAACGTTGAGAAAAAGCGCTCATTCTTTGATCTGCTCCCGTATCAATTTCAGCATTGCCGCAACGCTCTCATCCAGCGTCATGGCTGAGGTGTCGAGCAGGATGGCATCCTCTGCCGCACGCAGCGGTGCTACCTCGCGCGCCGAGTCCCGCTGGTCGCGGTCGCACATTTCGCGCAGAACCTGCTCATAGCTCTCCGTGCGCCCGGCCGCCTGCAACTCCCGCCAGCGGCGCTGTGCGCGCATCTGCGCAGAGGCCGTCAGAAAAATCTTGACCTGCGCCGCAGGGAGAACAACCGTGCCAATGTCCCGCCCATCCATAATCACATGATGTGTGCGCGCAATCCGGCGCTGTGTCTCAAGCAGATATGTCCGCACCTCGGCATAGGCAGAAACCTGCGAGGCCACAGCGGAAATCTCGGGCTTCCGAAGCTCCTGGGTGATGTTTCTGCCATCAAGTATAATCTGCTGCACATCATCGATCCATTCCAGCCGCAGATCCAGGCGATGCAGCAGCGCGGATACCGCCGCAGCATCGTCGTGCGCAACGTGATGGGAGAGCACCGCAAAGGCCAGCGCCCGGTAAATCGCGCCGGTGTCAACATATACATAGCCAAGGCTTGCAGCAGCCCTGCGCGCCAGCGTGCTTTTCCCCGCACCGGCCGGGCCATCCACTGCTACATTGATAAATCGTTGCTCCATGCTGTTCTCCATAAAAATGCTCTATTTTATAATTATAATCCGAAAGCAGGGCTTTGTCAATCTTCCGGACGCAAAAAATCAGATTTTCTCATCCAGACAATGGCTTCCTGCTGCGTAAGCGGTCGACCATGCTATTTGCAGATTGAATCCGCCTGTATATGCATCGCAGTCAATGATTTCGCCTGCAAAATACAGCCCGGACAACAGGCGCGACTGCATGGTTTTCGGGTCAATTTCGCGGACGGAGATTCCGCCGCGGGTAATGATTGCCTCCTCAATTGGCCGCAGACCGGAGATTTCCAGGCGGAAATGCTTGGTCTGCTCCAGGAGGCATCTGCGCTGCTGGCGGGTCAGGGCGTTTGCCTGCATTGCAGGATCAATGCCGCTGCGCGCGAGAATCACCGGGATCATCGAATGCGGGAGCAGATCCGCCAGCGCATTCTCCATGCTGCGATTCTGATATGCCTCCAGATCGCGAAGCAGCCGCGCATCCAGCTTGGCCTCATCCAGCGCCGGCTTCAAATCCAGCTCAACACAATAGTGCGAAGCGGGCTGCATATGTGCCGACGCAGACAGCGCCATCGGCCCGGAGAGGCCAAAGTGTGTAAAGAGCAGCTCTCCAAAATCCTGATAAACCAGCTTCCCGCGCGCATCAAGCAGGCGCAGCGCCGTATTGCGCAGCGAAAGCCCCTGCATCTGCGCGCAGGCACAATCCTCACTTTGCAGGGGAACCAGAGACGGCGTCGGCTCAACCACGGTATGGCCAACCGCGCGCGCCATTGCATAGCCATCTCCCGTTGAGCCGGTCAGCGGATAGGACAGGCCACCCGTACACAGGATCACGCAGCCGCAGGAAATCAGCCCATGATTCGTTTTGACGCCTGCAAGCGTCCCCTCCTGCACCAGCAGCGCGCAGGCCGTCTCCTGACGCTGCTCCACACCGGCGCTGCGCATGGCATTGCGCAGCGCCGCCAGAATGTCGGCAGAGCGATCCGATACCGGGAAAACGCGATTGCCGCGCTCCACCTTCAGTGGGCAGCCGCTCTGCTCAAAGAAGTCCATCGTATCCTGCGGGGTAAAGCCATACATGCTGCTGTAGAGGAAGCGGCTGTTGCGGGGAATCTGCTTCATAATCTCCTCCGGCGTGCAGGAATTGGTCACATTGCAGCGCCCCTTTCCGGTAATCGCCAGCTTTTTCCCCAGACGCTCATTCTTCTCCAGGAGGAGAACGCGCAGCCCCCGCCGGGCAGCCACCACCGAGGCCAGCATCCCCGCCGCGCCGCCGCCGATGACAAGTACATCAATGGTCGATTTTTTCATAGACATTATTCTGCTCCCAGATTCCCTCGAGCTTTCCAAGAACCGCCTCGGTCTCCTGGCGGAGGCGGTTGGTCACGGCAATAATCATCGCATTAATCAGGCTCATCGGTGCAACCAGCGAATCCGCGATGGAGGCCATATCGCACTGTGCCTCAAGGAGATAATCTACATGCTGGCTGACCGGTGCGGTCGGCCCGTCCGTAATGGCAATGGTCGTCGCCCCCGCCTGATGGCAATATTGAATTGCTGCATTGGTCGATCTGCAATAGCGCGGAAAGGTAATGGCAATCGCCGTATCCTGCGGAGATACGCGCACCATGTGATCCAGTGCCTCACCCTCCGAGGAGCTGGCAATCAGGCGAACATCATCAAGCAGGTAGCGCAGATAGTGCGCAAGAAAGGAGGCCAGCGCTGCGGATGAGCGCACCCCCATGATATAGACGCGGCGCGCGTGGACAATGGCATCCACCGCGCCCTCAAAGGCCGCGCGGTCAAGCTGCTCCATCGTCGCAAGAATATGCGCCGCATCTGCATGCATAGTTGTCGTCAGCACGTCGCGATGACCGATTCGATCGGTGCTGATTTCCATGCGCTGCACATTGCTCAGGCGGCTTCGGACAACATTTTGCAGCGCCTTCTGCATTTCCGGATAGCCGTCGTAGCCAAGCTGCGTCGCAAAGCGCACCACAGTGGACTCGGAAACATCCGCAATCCTTCCGAGTGCGCTGGCGGTCATAAACGCCGCCTTATCATAGGACTCCAGAATATAGGCAGCGATCCGTCGCTGTCCCTTGGAAAACTGCTTCATACTGTTATGTATATGGCCAAGAATATCTGCTGTCATGATTCTCCTCCACAGGCTGCTTCAAGCGCAGCAAGCTCCTCCTCTGTCAAATAGCGCCACTGTCCCACCTTCAGTTCCCCCAGCGCGAGCGGCCCCTCCTGCACCCTGCACAGGCGAGCGACCTCCAGCCCGGCTGCCTCGCACATGCGGCGAATCTGGCGATTGCGCCCCTCGTGAATGCCGATGCGGAAGCAGGTTTTTGTCCCGGATATGCGGAGCTGCACCACCTCCGGTGGTGCAATCGGGCGACCATCGAGCACAATCGGCTGGCGCAGACGCGCGCAGCTATGCGCGTCTGCGTTGCGAACCGTCACCTCATAATATTTGACGATCTCGCCGCGCGGATGGAGCAGCCGATTGGCCATTGCCCCGTCATTCGTGAAGAGCAGCAGCCCCTCCGAGGCCATATCCAGGCGCCCAACCGGATAGACGCGCTGGCCGCAGTCAATGAGCGCAGCCGCCGTTCTGCGGCCACGCTCGTCTGCCAGGGTCGTGACATATCCACGCGGCTTATTCAGCATAATCCAGACCCGTGTCGGGGCGGGCGGCACAGGCTTTTCGTCCACACAGATCTGATCCGCAGCCTCCGCCAGCGCGCCAAGCGTCGCAATCTGCCCGTTGACGCGAACCCGCCCCTGCAAAAGAAGCTGCTCTGCTTTACGTCGGGAGCAAAGCCCCCGTGCCGCAAGAATTTTCTGAATTCGTTCGCCCATCGAGGCGCTCCTCCCTTCCCCACAGCAGCGGAATTGTGCCAATGCAGCGCTCGCCCAGATAAAGCTCCGCTATGCCGGCCTGCGTGCCCGCAGTCTGCGCGCCGAGGCTCAGTCTGGGATACGCCACGCGCAGCCGCAGGACTTCGTTGCACGCCATCGCCCAGCGGAAGCTTTCCGCCGCCGCAAGAGGACACACGCCACCATTCAGCGACGGAATACGCGCAACAATCTGACCCGTCCGGATTGCTGTGGTTTCTGTATATTGCGCAAAGCCATAAGAATACAGGCTCTTATGGTCATGCCAGTCATTTGCATCATTTATGGTGACCGCAATCAGTCTGCGGCCACGCTGCTCCGCCGCGCTGACCAGTATGCGACCGGCGGCCCGGGTATATCCGGTCTTCACGCCAATCGCCCCCTCCAGTGACCAGAGCAGCTTGTTGTGGTTGCTCAGATGGCGTCCGCCCGCCACGGTATTTCGCGTGGAAACAATCCGGCAGAAGCGCTCGTCGCGCAGGGCGTGCATCGTCATGTGCGCCAGATCCGCCGCGGTGGAATAATGGTCACTGTCATCCAGGCCATGCGGATTCACGAAGTGTGTGTTGCTGAGTCCCCACGCGGCAGCCTGGCGGTTCATTTCGTCCACAAATGCAGAAACGCTGCCGCTGCACGCAATCGCCAGCGCAACGGCCGCATCGTTTCCGGAGTGGAGCATCAAGCCATAAAGCAGCGCCTCGACAGTCAGGCGCTCTCCCTGCCGCAGATAAAGGGATGAGCCCTCCACGCCGACTGCCTCCTGCGGGATCTCCACCACGGCTTGCAGTTCACAGTGTGACAGCACCACAGCCGCAGTCATAATCTTTGTTGTGCTCGCAATCAGCGATGGCGTATCAGCATTGTGACTGTAGAGCACAGCGCCGGTATCGCCATCAATCAGAATCGCGCACGTTGCCTGAATATCCAGCGCAGAAACTCTCGCAGAAAAAAGGACGGCAGCAGCAAGAACCACTGCCGTCATATTAAACCATTTTTTCACCCTCATCACCGGAGATATTTTTCCCCGGCAGCGTGATATCATGCAGCAGTCCAGGCGCGTCAGAGAATGGTAACATCCTCCTTGCGGTGCAACGCCTCAGTCAGCTTATCGACCAGCTCCGGGAGCTGCTCAATCACACGCTCGGCAGCGGAGGCCGGCGGCACCTCGACCGGCAGGACACGCACACGCTCGCCCTGAACTACCACAAAGGCAACCGGCACAATCTTAACGCCACAGCCTGCGCCGCCACCAAAGGCGTTTCCGGCAGCCGTCTGTCTGGACGGCACATCTGCGCCGCCGGAGGCCACCCCAAAGCTGATTGTTGAAACGGGCAACAGCGTTATGCCCTCGCCCAGCGTGACGGGGGTACCGATGACTGTATTGGCATCCACGAGGTCGCGTACCTTCGCAATCGACGCGGCCAGAAGCTCTGATACATTCTGACTCATACTTGTTCCTCCTTCTCCGGCTGCTTGCCGAATTGCATTCGGTCAATTTCCGGCAGCTCGTCCAGCGATTGCAGCCCAAAGGTTCGCAAAAAATCCGCTGTTGTCCGGTATTGAATTGGCCGCCCCGGTACATTCAGGCGTCCGCATTCCTCAATCAGGTGCTTGTTCAGCAGCGCGCCCACCGAATAGGAGCTGTCCACGCCGCGAATCTGCTCAATGTAGGCGCGCGTCGCCGGCTGATAGTATGCCACAATCGTCAGTGTTTCCAACTGCGCCGAAGAAAGCTTTGGCGGCTTTCTGGTCTCCAGCGCTCTTGTGATATACGACGACATTTCGCCCGAGGAGCACATCTGATAGGCGTGGTCAAGCTGGATGATGCGGATTCCCCGGCGCGCAAAGGCCCATTCATCCATCAGCTCGCGCAACGCCTGCGTCACCTCGTCGGTCGTGCAATCTGCCGCAGCAGCAATCCGTTCCGCTTCGACCGGCTCACCGGCTGCAAACAGAATTGCCTCTGCAATGCGTTTGAGTTCATTCGACTCCATTCTGCTCTCCCCTGTCCGGTGGCATTTTCAAAAAACGCACCTGTAATTCTCCGCGCTCATCATCCTCCAGCAGAATCGACTCAGTCCGGCAAAGCTCCAGTACAGCCAGAAAGGTTGCGACAATCTCGCTGCGGGTGCGGTTGCCCTGAAAGAGGTCGCGGAAGCGCTCAACGCCACGCAGCAGCAGTCGCTTCAAGACCTGCGCCGCCTTCTTCGTCACGGGATAAGGCTCTGCGCCGACAATTCCACGGAAATTGGCAACCGGTGGCGGAAGACGGCGCTCACTGCGCTCGGCAATGGTCTGGAACGCACGCAGGAGATCCTCCGGTACATGCTGATAACGATAGGTCTGATCCTGCTGATAGGGCTCAGGCTGCTTGACAAAGGTGTTGCAGCCAATCTCGTTGCGCGGCTCCAGGAAGGAGACCGCAAGACGAATCTGTTCATATGCGGCTGCGCGCTGCTTCTCCTCCAGGGAGCGGATCAGGAGCTCCATCTCGCTGAGCGCTTCCTCGCGTTCGGCGGCAGACAGGAGCATTTTTGTCTTAATCAGCATCAGGTAGGAGGCCATTGCAATAAACTCGCTGGCAATTTCCATATCCAGCCGCTTCTGCTCATCCAGGTAGGCAAGGTACTGCTCCAGAATTGAGCTGATGCTGACATCCTGAATTTCAATTTTATTCTTGCTGAGCAATTGCAGAATCACACTCAGCGGGCCGTCAAAATCCTCCGGCAGCGCTTCGCGCGTCTGCATGACGGCGCTCAGGTGATAGGTCGGTTCGTTCATGCTTTCCCTCATCTTGTTGCATTCGACACCAGTATACCACTATTGTAAACAAATCGCAACTAAAAAATGCAAGTACGCCGCAGCGTACTTGCGTTTTTCTTTTAACCGCCACAAATGGCCTGAATCTCTCGAACCAGCGCGTCGCGACCGGTTCCCTTCTCTGCGGAAAAAGGAATCAGCCGAATCTCCGCAGGAAGCTGGAGCGATTGCCGAATCCGCTCCATGTTGGGCTCGATTTCACTTTTTTTCAGTTTGTCGAGCTTGTTGGCCACCACCAGATAGGGCCGGCCGGTGTTCTTGAACAGGTCAGCCATCACGCGGTCAAGCTTCGTTGGCTCATGGCGCGCATCAACAATCATCACACCAAGCGTCAGCAGCTCCGGCCTGTTGAAATAGGACTCCATCAGCCTGCCCCAACGCTCCATCTCCGTCGCTGCCACCTGCGCATAGCCATAGCCGGGCAGATCGACGAAATAGGCGCGATGATCGACCAGAAAATAGTTGATGTGAATGGTTTTCCCCGGCTTCTGTCCAACGCGGGCAAAATTCTTTCGCTGCAACACGCAGTTGAGCACTGAGGATTTCCCCACATTGGACTTTCCGGAAAAAGCAATCTGCGGCAGGCCATCCTGCACCAGCATATTGGGTGTCGCAACGGATTTTGTAAAATCAACAATTTGAAAATTCATTGGCGTATCCCCTGATTGATCTGCGTCGGCTCATGCGGCAGCGGCAGCGGCCGCTCCTCAGCTCTGGCTTTCTGTGCAGTTTTTCTTTCAAGCGGGAGCTCCATCGCCGCATCAATCACAGCATCTGCGTGGTCAACCAGAATGAAGTTCAGCGCCTTTCGGACAGTCTGGTCGATTTCGAGAAGGTCCTTCTCATTTTCTCTGGGAATCACAACCGTCCGGATGCCATAGCGCAGCGCCGCCATTGTTTTTTCCTTCAAGCCGCCAATCGGCAGAACGCGCCCGCGAATGGATATCTCACCGGTCATCGCAATGTCACGGCGCACAGGTGCGCCGGTCAGCGCCGAGACCAGCGCGGTGCAAACCGTGATACCCGCAGAGGGGCCATCCTTGGGAATCGCACCCTCCGGGAAATGGACATGAATGTCGCAGTTCTTATAAAAATCGGGGTCAATTCCCAGCGAGGCTGCACGCGTGCGGATATAGCTCATTGCAGCCTGAACAGACTCCTTCATAACATCGCCCAGATTGCCGGTCAGCAGCAGCTTTCCACTGCCCTCGACCACGTTGCACTCTACCGTCAGCACCTCGCCGCCAACCGCTGTCCACGCAAGGCCGGTCACAAGTCCCACCGCATCAGCCGAGGGCAGTCTGTCCGGCAGGAACTTCCGCGGGCCAAGCAGGGTATCCAGATTGGCGCCGGTTATAGTAATACGCTTACAATCCTCCTGCGTCAGCAGGCACATCGCGCTTTTCCGGCAGAGTGCTGCAAGCTCTCGCTCCAGATTGCGAACACCGGATTCCCGCGTATAGCAGCGAATCAGCTCCCGCAGCGCATCATCAGAGACACGTACCTGGCTCTTTTTCAGGCCATGGCGCGTAAGCTGGCGGGGCAGCAGATGGGATTTGGCGATCATCAGCTTTTCCTCGTCGGTATAGGAGCTCAGCTCAATCAGCTCCATACGGTCGAGCAGGGGTCTGGGAATCGTCTCGGTTGTATTCGCTGTCGTGATAAACATGCACTCGCTCAGGTCAAAGGGTACCTCCAGATAGTTGTCTCGGAAGGTCGCGTTCTGCTCACTGTCGAGCACCTCCAGAAGCGCAGCGGAGGGATCGCCGCGGTAGTCGCTGCCAAGCTTGTCGATCTCGTCGAGAAGCAGCAGCGGGTTGCGCGACCCGGCCTGAGCAACGGCAGTCAGAATGCGCCCCGGCATCGCGCCGACATAGGTCTTGCGGTGGCCGCGGATTTCCGCCTCATCATGAATACCGCCCAGAGAAATGCGGGCAAGCTTGCGGTTTAATGCACGCGCAACGCTCATGGCAATCGAGGTCTTGCCGACACCCGGCGGGCCAACAAGACAAATCACCGGCCCGGGCAGATTGGGCGTAAGCTGCTTGACCGCAAGAATCTCCAGAATGCGCTCCTTGACTTTTTCAAGGCCAAAGTGATCCTCGTCGAGAATCCGGCGCGCCAGCTTCACATCCACGCGCTCACGGGTACGCTTATTCCAGGGAAGCTCCAGCGCAGTGTCCAGATAGCTGCGAATGACAGACGCCTCCGAGGAGCCATAGGGCTGCTTCATCAGGCGCTGTAGCTCCTTCTCAAATCTCGCAGAGACTTCCTCCGGCAGATGGAGCTTCTTCATGCGCGCGCGATACTCCTCCAGCTCTGCCTCTTCGTCTCCCTCGCCCAGTTCAGAGCGGATGACCTTCATCTGCTCACGCAGATAATAGTCACGCTGCCCCTTGTCGATGCTCTGCTGCGTTTGATCCTGCAACTCACCATCAATACGAAGCACCTGTATCTCGCGGGACATGAGCTTGACCGCCTTTTCCAGACGGCGCTCCGGGTTACGCTCAGCAAGAAGCTGCATTTTTTCCTGATAGCCAAAGGTCGCAGCCTGGCCTACCATATCCGCAACCTTGCCGGGATCGTCTGTAGCAAGAATATGCAGCAGAATTTCCTGAACCGGGCGCTGCGTCAGGTCTGCAAATTCCTCAAAGAGCTCCGCCATTCTGCGCAGCATCGCCTCAACGCGGACACTGCCTGCGCTATAATCACCACCTGGTACAGACTCCACCGCGGCCACCAGATAGGGGCTGGTGCGGATTGGCTCCATCACCTTTGCGCGGTATTCGCCGCTGACCAGAATGCGGACAACATCCCCGGGCATTTTCAGCATTTGGCGGATATGCGCAACGGTACCGATCTCATATAAATCCGCAAAGCCGGGGTCATCCTGCTTGATATCCTTCTGCGTGACCAGAAGGATACGCTGATCCAGAGCCATTGCCTTATCCAGCGCACGGATCGACTTTTCGCGCCCGACATCGAAATGCATGATTGCGCCGGGAAAAATCGTCAGACCGCGCAGCGCCAGCACCGGCATTCGCTCGGAAAGAATGATTTCTTCCATAGATTTCTCCTTTCTGCAGGCCGTAAGCCTGCCATATAGAAAAGAAAAGGGGGCAAAAGCTTGCTCCCCCTTCCCGATCAGCCGGTGGTCAGACGCGCATGGGTGCCGCGATCGGAGGTAATCTCCGGATCACTGCCACGCTCCACACACTGGCGTGTAATTAAAACTCTGGTAATGCTCGGGTCAGAAGGGATCTCATACATGACCCTTGTCATCACGGATTCCAGAACCGCCCGCAATCCTCTCGCGCCAATTTTACGGTCAAGCGCCTTCTGCGCGACAGCCTCCAGCGCCCCCGTCTCGAAATCCAGCACCACATGATCGAGCTCCAGAAGCTTGCGGTACTGACGGCAGAGGGCATTCTTGGGTTCTGTGAGGATACGAATCAGATCCTCCTTCTTCAAATTGCCGAGACTGGTCACAACAGGCAGTCGGCCAACCAGCTCCGGGATAATACCAAATTTCAGAAGGTCCTGCGGCTCAACCTGCGCGAACAGGGCGCCGACATCCTGCTCATTCCGGCTCTTAACCTCTGCGCCGAAGCCCAGTGCCGAGCGGTCAACACGCCTGGATATGATTTTATCCAGGCCGTCAAAGGCACCACCGCAGATGAAGAGAATATTGCTCGTATCGATCTGGATAAATTCCTGCTGCGGATGCTTGCGTCCGCCCTGCGGCGGCACATTGGCAACCGTGCCCTCGAGGATTTTCAGCAGGGCCTGCTGCACACCCTCGCCGGAAACATCACGCGTAATGGACGTGTTCTCACTCTTGCGCGCAATTTTATCCATCTCGTCAATATAGATAATGCCGCGCTGCGCATACTCAACATCAAAATCTGCCGCCTGCAACAGGCGCAGGAGAATATTCTCCACATCCTCGCCAACATAGCCGGCTTCGGTCAGCGTCGTTGCGTCTGCGATGGCAAAGGGGACATCCAGAATCTTCGCCAGAGTTTGCGCAAAGAGCGTTTTGCCGCAGCCGGTCGGCCCGATGAGCAGAATATTGCTCTTTTGCAGCTCAACATCGGACTCGCCGCCAAAGTATATGCGTTTATAGTGGTTATACACCGCAACAGAGAGCGCAATCTTGGCTTCCTCCTGCCCGACGATGTAGCCATCCATATATTCCTTGATTTCCTTCGGCGTTGGCAGTCGCTCCGGGGGCGCGGCCTGCTCCTGCTGCTCCTCATACATGCTGTTGTCCAGCAGACTGTTGCACAGCATCACGCACTCGTTGCAGATGTAGGCATTATGCCCGGAGAGAATACGCGCCACCTGCCCCTGCGTTTTCCCGCAGAAGGAGCAGCGGATCAGTTTATCAGACAAATCAGCTTCCTCCGTTTATCGATGGTAGAGCACCTTGTCCACAAGGCCATAGGAAACCGCTTCCTCTGCGCTGAAGAAATGATCGCGCTCACAATCCTGCGCCACCTGCGCAACAGGCTTGCCGGTATTGGCCGCAAGAATCTCGTTGAGCTTGCGCTTCATATCCGCAATGCGCTGGGCATGAATCTGGATGTCGGTCACCTGTCCCTGGGCGCCGCCGGAGGGCTGGTGGATCATAATCTCCGCATTGGGCAGCGCGATGCGCTTGCCCTTCGTCCCGGAGGAGAGCAGGAATGCCCCCATGGAGGCCGCCATGCCGATGCAAATGGTGGAAACGTCACACTTGATATACTGCATGGTGTCATAAATCGCCATGCCAGCCGTGACGGAACCGCCGGGACTGTTGATGTAGAACTGAATGTCCTTGTCGGGGTCCTGCGCCTCCAGATAAAGAAGCTGCGCAACCACCAGACTGGCCGTTGTGTCGTTCACTTCCTCGGAGAGGAAAATAATGCGGTCATTCAGCAGACGGGAGAAAATATCGTAGGAACGCTCACCGCGACTCGTCTGCTCCACCACATAGGGTACTAAGCTCATGAAAATGCTCCTTTCTCAAAGCAGCCGGCTGCCGCCGGATTCCCCCGGCGGCACGCCAATGGCCTCGCACAGAGCTTTGCACTCTGATTGAAACAATTATAACCCCATTGAGGATGGATTATTCCTCCTCAGCGGCCGGTGCTGCAACAACTGCACTGTCAACCAGCAGCTTGTGTGCCTTGCGCAGAAGCAGATCACCCTTCAGGCTCTCCGCCGTCAGAAGCTCCTTGACCTTGTCCAGCTCCATCTGGTAGCCCTCGGCCAGCTTTGCGTATTCCGCCTCGCATTCTTCCTCGCTGACCTCCAGCGCCTCGGCCTCTGCAACCGCCTCAAGCATCACATTGGTCTTGACTGCACTCAGCGCACCGGGACGGAGGCTGTTCTTCACTGCGTCCATGCTGCCGCCAAGCATGTTGGCATATGCCTGCATCGAAGCGCCCTGCGCACGCAGCTCATAATCCATGCGCTCCATCTGACGATCCAGCTCCTCCTCGACCATGCTGTCGGGGATCTCAACTGTCATGTTGGCAACTGCCTTCTCGAGAACGGCGTTCTCAAATGCGCGGTCAAAATTGCCCTGCTTGCGGGTCAGAATGTTCTTCTCCACATCGGCGCGCAGCTCTTCCATCGTGTCGAATTCAGAAACGTCCTTGACAAACTCATCATCCAGCTCGGGCAGGATGGTTTCCTTGACCTCATGCAGCTTCACATGGAACACAACGGCAGCGCCGGCAAGCTCTGCGGCGTGGTAGTCCTCGGGGAAGGTCAGATTGATATCCTTCTCCTCGCCGGCGTTCATGCCGACAACCTGCTCCTCGAAGCCGGGAATGAAGCTGCCGGAGCCAAGCTTCAGCTCAAAGCCCTCGCCCTTGCCGCCGTCAAATGCGACGCCATCACGGAAGCCCTCAAAGTCGATCACAGCCGTGTCACCCTCGCGAGCCTCACGCTCAACGGTGATAATCCGGGCCGCGTTCTGCGCCATGCGGTTGATCTCCGTGTCGATTTCCTCAGCCGTTGCCGTTGCCTCCTGCTTCTGCGCCTCGATGCCCTTATACTCACCCAGCGTAACCTCGGGGTAAAGATCGGTAGCGATCACAAGCGTAACGGTATCATTCTCGTCAATATTCATCGCTGTAACATTGGGACGGCCAACCGCCTTAAATTTCTGATTCAGAACGCAGGTCTGGTAGATCTCCGGGAAGAGCTCCTCAACAGCGTCCTCAAAGAAGACATGCTTGCCGTAATTGGCCTCAATGATCATGCGGGGAGCCTTGCCCTTGCGGAAGCCGGGAATGGTGATGTCCTTGCGATACTTCAGATAAACCTGATTCAGGGTCGGCTCCAGCTCAGCCTTCGTGATCTCCACTGTGACAGAGGCGCGTGCCGCTTCTTTCTCTACGCTTTTGACATTCATTTCGTAATATCCTCCTATGATTGCGCCGTGGCGCCAATTTGTTTATTATAAGCCGAACTATTTTATCAGACTTTTCGGAAAAATACAAGATATTTTTTCCGCATTTCTTCTATTTCAGGCGAATTGGTGTAAAGGAAATGAAATCTGCCGCACAAAGGCGGAATTCCACCCCATCATGCAGCCCCTCCACAGCCAGTCTGTGGCTCTCCGCGTGCAGGTGGCCATAGCAGCAGCAGGTCACGCCATATTGCTTCAAAAGGGCCAGAATTTCCGGGCACTCATAGCCGCGGTAGCGCGGCGGGTAATGCAGAAAGCAGTATTTCTCCTGCTCTCCCGCCGCCTTGAGGGAGGTCTCGAGCCGAATCATTTCGCGCTTGAATATCTTGTCATTGTGGCTGCCGCTGGCTGCATCCTCCTCGAAGAACCAGCCGCGGGTGCCGCAGATCGCGATATTCTCATATGTATATGCGTTGTTATTCAGAATATACATGTCCGAGAAGCCGTTGTTCCGGCAGAACTGGTAGAACTTCGTTGCAGTGGTCCACCAGTAATCATGATTTCCTTTCAGAATGATCTTCCGGCCGGGGATTGCATTGATGAATGCAAAATCCTCATATGCGCCCTGCAAATCCAGCGCCCAGCTCAAATCCCCGAGCAGAATCGTCGTATCCTCCGGCTTAATGCAGGACAGGCCGCTGCGCAGCTTGTCCACATAGCCCAACCATGCGCCGCCAAACTTATCCATTGGCTTGTCCGTGCCAAAGGAAAGATGGAGGTCGCCAATTGCATATAACGCCATCAGACCTCCCTGCTCCTGAGCATGTTCCAGAGATTATCGTAGCAGAGCTGATCGAGCAGCTTCGTGCCAAATCCATGCGCCAGCAGATGCTCGCGCAGCGTGCAGTAGTCACGCAAGTCGCGGAAGCCTGCCGGAAGTGCTTCGCAACCGTCCAGATCGCCACCCAGGCAGACATGGTTTTCGCCGCAGCAGCAAAGCATCCGGTCAAGATGGCGGCAAAGCGTGTCCATATCCGGCGCCTGCCCCAGAAAATCCGTGTAGAGGTTGAGGCCAACCACACCACCATGCTGCCCGATTGCGCGGAGCTGATCGTCCGTCAGATTCCTGCTGTGCTCCCATATGGCGCGCGAATTGGAATGACTGGCCAGAATGGGCTGATCTGTGTATTCCGCCAGCTCCCAGAACGCGCGCTCAGAAAGATGGCTGACGTCGATACAGATTCCGCAGCGCTCCGCTTCGCGCACAAATGCACGACCGGCATCCGTCAGGCCATTGTCGGAGCCATGCCAGCCTGCCAGCACATTATCTGCATTCCAGGTCAGCGTCATTGTCACAAAGCCCTGTCTGCGCAGCGATTCCAGTCGCGCCGGGTCGCAGTCGATGACCTCCGGGCCCTCAATCGACAGCAAAACGGCAGCCTTGCCAGCCGCATTGAGCGCAGTCACATCGGCCATATTGCACGCAAATCCAACGCGGGTCTGATTTTCCTCCACCTCGCGGCGCAGATATTCCAGGGGGCGGGTCAGCAAATCCTGCGTCGGGATGGGCAGGCCATCCCAGCCGGACAAACTGCAAAATGCGAAAATCTGCGCATAGGCAGAAAAGGCAGCAGCTTTATCCAGCGCAACATGACACTGGTTGTGGTTCAGGTGCTCCCCGCGGTGCCACAGCTCAAAGGCTGTGTCGCAGTGCGCATCAAAAATTCGACAATTCATTGAAATGCATCCTCCAGATGTCTGATAATCGGCTTTTTTGTTGCCATGCCCTGCGGCGCGTAAATCTCAATTACATCAAAGCGGGCGGGTCTGGTGTCGCACTCCAGCGCCGCAAGATAGAGCATTGCAGTCTGGCGCAGGCGGGTCTGCTTCCCCGCTGTCACATACTCTCGCGGGAGGGCAAATTGCGCGCTGCTGCGAAGCTTCACCTCAACAAAAACCAGCGTGCGGCGGTTTTCGGCAATCAGATCGATCTCTCCAAATCGGCTCCGATAATTAGCCGCGACGATGTTATAGCCCTTTTTCCTCAGGTAAGCCGCCGCCAGGCTCTCGCCCCAGCGACCTGCTTCATTTTTCATCATAAAATTTCTTTAAAAAGCTGCGGCGATGCACCGGGCTTGCACCATGGGCGCGCAGCGCCGCATAGTGCGCCTGTGTGCCATAGCCCTTGTGCGTGGCAAAGCCATACTGCGGATACTGCGCATCCAGCTCCAGCATCAGGCGGTCTCGCGTCACCTTAGCCAGAATGGAGGCTGCGGCAATATTCGCGCTGAGGCTGTCCCCGCGAATAATCGTCTGCACCGGCAGCTCCCCCATCGGCGGCTCACGGTTGCCATCGACCAGCACAAGCTCCGGCTGCGGGCTGAGCTGCTCCACCGCGCGGCGCATTGCAAGAAAGGTCGCCTGAAGAATGTTATATTCATCAATCTCCTGCTCACTGGCAAAGCCGATTCCATAGGTAGATGCCTGCTCCACAATCTGCGTATAGAGCAGCTCCCGCTTTTTCTCCGAAAGCTTCTTGGAGTCGTTCAGCCCCTCAATCTCCAGTTCATTCGGAAGCAGGACGGCCGCCGCGCAGACAGGCCCGGCCAGCGGCCCCCTGCCCGCCTCATCGACGCCGCAGATCAATGTATAACCCTGTGCGCGTGCTGCGCGCTCATATTTCCATAATTCCATCTCAAGCACCTCAGTCATCCGGTGTGAAAGTCAGCCGTTGGCGAAGTCCATCGGCCACAATATCATAGATCAGCACATTACCGTCTGTGGATTTATTCAGTGAAACATTCTGCCCCGTGCAATAGCGCTGGGCAATCAGATCCGTGTCGTCCGTGTCCAACTCACTGACAAAAACATCACGCATCTGATTATTGCTGCACTGATTGAAAATCTCGTGAATCAACTCATATCTCATTGCGGATCCTCCAATGTAAAGCGGCCAATTTTGCAGCTCCTGAATTCCTCCAGAAGAATGCGCGCCATCCGTTCGGTATCCAGCTCACCGCGCGCCAGAAGGAAGCCGCGTCTGCGCGCCGCCTCCAGCAGCAGCGCATAGCCATCTGCCTCGGCCGGGGCATCAATTCGGTAGCGTTCGCGCAGGGCGGCGGGATAACGCTGCCAGAGCGTCAGCATCAGGTGGCAGGCCAGCGTTTCCAGATCGACCACATCATCCTTGACCGCCCCGGTGTAGGCCAGACGACGACCGACCTCCTCATCGTCGAATTTGGGCCAGAGAATTCCCGGCGTATCCAAAAGCAGCAGCCCCCGGTCAACCGTGACCCACTGCTTGCCGCGTGTGACACCGGGCCGGTTCTCAGCCTTAGCGCCCTTACGCCCGGCGATCTGGTTGATGAAGGTAGACTTCCCCACATTGGGAATGCCGACAATCATCAGCTTCAGCGGCTTATTCACAAAGCCACGCGCAGCATAACGGCTGAGCTTCTCCGCGAGCAGCTCACGCACCGCCGGAATAAAGCGGTCAAGCCCCCGTCTGGATTTGCAATCCGTGCAGAGCACGGCTAGCCCCTGCTCCCGGAAGGAAGCCGCCCATCTTGCCGTCGCGTCGGGGTCGGCCAGATCGACTCGGTTCAGGATCACCATGCGCGGCTTATTGCCGCAAATTGCTGCGATATCCGGGTTACGGCTCGAAACTGGAATGCGGGCATCCAAAAGCTCACAGACCGCATCAACAAGCTTCAGATCCTCCTCCATGTTGCGCCGGGTTTTGGTCATATGACCCGGATACCACTGTATATTCATTCGTTCGTCCATCAATTTACCGCTCCAATTCTCCCGAATTCACGATCCCCCGAGGCATCCGCGCCCGGGAAAACAAGGAAAAGTACACGACCCAAAACACGCTCCTGCGGAATCTGCCCGATCTCAATATGGCGACTGTCTGCCGAATCATTCCGGTTATCGCCCATGACAAAAACGCAGCCTTCGCTGACAGTCAGTGGGAAGCTCACCTGCTGATAATAAACCGGATTCATGTCTTCCAAAATATAAGGCTCCTGGAGGGCAACACCATCGACATAAACTGTGCCGATTCCATGCTCATAACGGATATCCACCTGCTGTCCCTCAGTTGCAATCACACGCTTGACAATCGGCTCGCCATTGCGGAAATTCTCTTTGCTTGCAACGATAATGTCACCATATTCCAAATCGCCAAAAATGACGTTGCTCTGCAAAATAAGGTAGTCATTATTCAGTAGAGTTGGCAGCATCGATGTGCCATCCACGCGCACCAGCCGCACAAAGAGCACAAACACAACAATCAACGCTGCCAGGATATAGGTCAGATCATGCAGCATTGTATACAGATCATAGAGCGGGTTCTTCTCCGCCTCCTGCTTAACCGGTTGCTTTGGTTCAGCCATGGGTATTACTCCTTTCGCCGCAGCGCGGCACACAGAATCTTCAAGTAGATTATACACGATACAAACACAAAAGGAAAGCACAAAAATACATTCTGCTTCTCAACCTGCGATTTTGCGGACACCGCACCCAGATAAGGTCTGCATGACGACGGAAAGGCCGGACAGCAGGCAAAGCGCCTGTTGTCCAGCCTTTCGCTGGATCGCTCAATAAGAAGCGACAGAAAGAACGATATTACTCGTTAATCTCGATAACAACACCGGAACCGACAGTGCGGCCACCCTCACGGATAGCGAAACGCAG
>CAYXIN010000003.1:0-52286 GCA_964465395.1 uncultured Oscillospiraceae bacterium
TTGTCTCATACCGGCGAGCTCACTGCAAGTCGCTGGTAGGTTTTACGCTTACGAAATAAACAAAGCGCTGCGCGAGTCGGCTGCCCCCTGGGCATTCGACTCGCGCAGCATAATATGGAAAACGACCACGGGGGCTTCCCCGTGGTCGTTTCTGCTTGCAGAGCGGGTGTTACTGAACACCGAACTGCGCAGCGTAGACTTTGTAATATTCTGCAAAATGATGGCTGCCGCTCTCCTTGACCTCATTGAGGTACTGATGGGTTTCAAAGCTGCCGGAGGCGGTCTCAATGACGGCAACGGCAACATTAGAGCAGTGGTCGGAGATACGCTGGAAATTGGCCAGCATATCGGAAAGCACAAAGCCGGTCTGAATGGTGCACCGTCCGCTCTGGAGACGCTCAATGTGGCTGGACTTTGCCTGCGCGATGAGGATGTCAATGACCTGCTCCAGCGGCTCAACATGGCGCGCCATGGAAATATCGTTATCCGCGAAGCAGCAGATGGTCAGGCGGAGAATCTCGGTGATTGCGTCGGTGATGGTCTGAATTTGCTGCTGCGCATGTGGGGAGAAGGTGATTTTCTTGCTGTGAATCTCCTCCGCGTTTTTCTGAAGCTGTACGGCGTGATCGCCCAGACGCTCCAGGTCACCAATGCTGTGCAGCAGCTTGGAGACGCGGCGCGAGTCACGCTCGGAAAGAGAGCTGGCCGAGAGCTGCACCAGGAAGCTGCCCAGCTTATCCTCATAGCGATCCAGCTCATCCTCCTGCGTCACGACCGAATCTGCCAGCTTGTCCGTGTAGTGCGCAAAGAGGGCGAGGGCGTTGTGGATGGAGTCGTTGGCGATGGCGGCCATTTTGACGGTCATTGCCTCAGCCTCGTTCACGGCCACGGCGGGCGTTTTCAGCAGACGTGTATCCAGGAAGGCCGCGCCGACATCCTCCTTGCCCGGCCGGATCACCCAGTCGGCAATGCGCTCAAGCTGATGGCTGAAGGGGAAGAGAAGAATCGTGTTGAAGATGTTGAACAGCGTATGCACCAGCGCGATGCCGGTTGCGCCGATGACGCGCTGGGAGAAGGAGAAGTGGAAAATGGCATCCGGCAGGAAGTAGACCAGCAGGCAGATCAGGGTGCCGATTATTTTGATCGTGATATGGACGACCGTAACCTTTTTTGCGTTTTTGCTGACGCCGATTGAGGAAATCAGGGCGGTCACACAGGTGCCGATGTTGGCGCCCATAATGATGGGGATGGCCATGCCATAGGTGATGTTGCCGGAGGCGGCAAGCCCCTGCAAAATGGCGACGGTTGCGGCGGAGCTCTGAATGATGCCGGTGAAAACCGTGCCGACGAGCACGCCCAGGAGAGGATTGCTGAAAAAACGCTGGATTTCCGGGGTGATGGTCATATCCTTCATCGGTTCGCCCATGAGCTTCATACCGAACATCAGAACGGCAAAGCCAATGAGAATGTTGCCAACGTCATGATGCTTGTTCTTTTTTGAGAGCATCGTCATGGCGATGCCGATAAAGGCGAAGAAAAGCGAGAAGTTCTCCGGCTTGAGCAGCGAAATCCAGCCGTCATCCGACAGACCCGACAGCGAAAAAATCCAGGGAGTGAGGGTGGTGCCGATGTTGGAGCCCATGATGACGCCAATGGTCTGACCCAGATCCATAATGCCGGAGTTGACCAGACCAACCAGCATTACCGTCATGGCGGAGGAGGACTGGATGGCGATGGTGATGATAGCGCCCAGCCCCATGCCCGCAAAGCGGTTGGTGGTCATTTTCTTCAGTGAGCGCTCCAGCGAGCCGCCGGCGAGCTTGGACAGCCCTTTGGACATGACATTCATGCCGTAGAGGAAGAAAGCAAGGCCGCCCAGAAGCTCAAATAGTCCGATAATCAGTGATGCATTCATAAAAATGCACTCCATTCTCTGTATATATTGGGGGGAAAAAACACCCACCATACATATTTTACAAAATATTGGCGCAGTGTCAAGCAGAAAGTCGCAAATTTTCGAATCCGCGCAGAAAAACAGGGGATCTCCCCTGGGAAGATTCCCTGCGCAAAGACTTATTGCTGAGAACGTCTGGCCAGAATGCGCTCAAAAACCTGACGCCGCGTTTTGCAGCGGACGAAGTTGATGATGATAAAGACCAGCGCAATCGTGTTAAAGAAGGCACCCAGCACGATGATTCCCGCGTGGCCGCAGCGCGCAAGAACCTCCTCCGGACGATCGTAAACGTGCGCAAGATAGTAACGACTGCGGGAGGTCATGACAAAGCCAACCACAATGCAGGGCGTGAGCAGCACCAGAAGATAGAGCGCAAACAGGGCAAAGAGCAATCCCAGCTCGGGAAGACCCGGCTCCATGTAGCTGGAGAAGACTGCGGAAAACAGGCAGAAAAACAGGACGAGAAGGACGGTAAAGCCCAGCAGTACCCAGGTGGAGATGCACCAGGCCAGATACTCGCCGCGGAGCATACTGCGCAGATTGTCCAGACAACTGCGCTCCTCTGCCTCCTCGGTGGGCGCGGTGGAGGTGGTGGGTGCGGATGCAGCGCCGCAGGCGGCGCAGAATTGCGCATGGTCGGGCATAACCTGCCCACATTGGATGCAGTATTTCATAATAGTAATGGGACTCCTTTCTTCCAGTTGCTGTCAGTGCTGTGGCAGGTCGGAGTGCAGAAGCTGCGCAACGACAGCGCGATTGCACCGACAGCGAACAAAATTGATGATGATAAAAACCAGCGCAACCTTGTTGAACAATGCGCCCAGCACAATGCTTCCGACGCTGTTGCAGTGGCGCAGTGCCGCCTGCGGCTGCTGGGGCAGCTCGCGCAGCGCGCGCCCGGTGAGACCGGCCAGAATGAAGCCGGCAATGACGCCGGAGAGACTCTGCATGAAGCTGGAGAAGGGGGAGGCAAAGGAGAAGGCCGCGGTAAGCTGCCCGGGGGTCTGGCGAAGCTCCAGCAGCAGGGCAAGCAGATGAAGCAGCGCAGCCACTCCCAGAAAGGCGGCCTGCACAATGGCTGCGATTTTCCAGGCCAGATGCTCCGCGCGCAGCATAGCGCGCAGGTCGGACAGAAGCGGTGCGGAGGACGGGGCGGGGGTACGGGGATATAAGGGACGCTGGCGTGCGCCGCAGGCTTCGCAGAAAAGTGCGTAATCCGGCAAAGCACGGCCGCAGCTTTCGCAGTATTTCAAGGCAGACACCTCCGAAGTGTTCTGATATCATAAATTTTAGCACAGCATGTGAAAAAATCAAGCCTCACTTTTCGTCTTTCGTGTAAATCAGCAGTGGCACAAAGAGAAAAGCGGCGTTGCGATGAAAAAAGTGTTGAAATGTGGCGCAGCATATGGTATTGTAATGATTAGCCCCGAGAGGGGCTCTCTTAGACAGGAGGAATGTGCCTTGACAGAACCGCGTCCCGCGCGTGAGCGCGTGGTGGACTATCTTGTGTTTGTGATATCTGCGCTGCTTTTTGCGCTGAGCTATTACATCTTTGTCTACCCCAATGATTTCGCGCCCTCCGGACTGCCCGGTATTGCAACGATGATCCAGTATGTGTTCCATATCAATGTGGGATATTTCATGATTCTGATTAACATCCCGCTGACGATTGTGGTCTATCGCCTGATTGACAAGGATTATGCGATCAAGTCGCTGGTATTCAACGTGGTTTTCTCCGGTGCGCTCGTCGCGCTGGAATATCTGGAGCCGATCTGGGGTCTGGATGCGCTGAAATACCACACTGAGAACGGAACCAGCATCATCATGGGGCCGATTGCCGGTGGCGTCATCAGCGGCTTTGGCTATGGTATTGTGATGCGACGCAACGGCAGCACCGGCGGCACCGATTTTGTCGCGGCGCTGATCCACTATAAGCGACCGGAGCAGAATCTTCTCTGGATTCTCTTTGGCATCAATGCTCTGGTGGCCTGCCTGTCCTTCTTTGTTTATGGCTTCAAGCTTGAGCCGGTCATTCTCTGCCTGGTGTATTGCTACCTGACCAGTCAGGTCAGTGATATGATGCTCAAGGGCTTCAAGGAGGCCGTCAAATTTGAAATCATTACGGATAATCCGAAGGAGCTCTCCTGTGTTCTGATGGCCGAGCTGCGCCACGGCGCAACGGAAATTCCGGCCTATGGCAGCTTCACCCACAGCGAGAAGACGCTGCTGATCTGCGTGGTCGGGAAGCGTCAGATTGTGGAGTTTCAGAAAATCCTCGAGCGCTTTCCCGGCACCTTTGCCTACATGACCTCCGTCAAGGAGACGATGGGCTATTTCCGCCGCGGCAACTGAATCAGACAAAAAGCAGCGCGATGCCAAGCCCGGCATCGCGCTGCTTTCTCTGTTTCAGGTGGGATCCTCCTCGGAAATCTGCGCGGGAAGCGCGGAATCCTGATAGGTGACCAGCATTTTTGCGCCCTGGGCGCGGGTGGCATAGCCGAGAGGCTTGAGCCCGGTTTCGTCGCCACTCAGAATGCCAATGGCAACAGCCCAGCTCATGGCCTCTTGCGCGTAGCTGCTGATGGAGCGATAGTCGCGGAAGTGCGTGAGCGTGGCGCGCGCGGTGGTATCCATGCCGGAGTAGGCTGCGAAGCGATAAAGCAGCGCGGTGAGCTGCTCGCGCGTGATGTTTTCATCTGGGCCGAAGCTGGTGGCGCTGATGCCGTTTACGATGCCGTTGCTGTAGCCCCAGGCAACGGCGTCGGCGTACCATGCGCTGGCGGAGACGTCGCGGAAGGGCTGGGAGTAGTGCGCGGTGTCGCCGGAGATGCGATACAGCACCGTCACAACCATCGCGCGGGTCATGGTCTGCTCGGGGCAGAAGGTGTTGTTGCCCATACCGTTAAAGAGCCCGCGCGCCACAGCCTGGTTGACATAATCATAATACCAGGCATTTTTCGGCACATCGCGGAAGTTGGCGCTGCTGCCGTTGCTGCCATCGTTGCCGTTGCCGCTGCCGCCATCGCCGTTGTCGCCGCTGCTGCTGTCCTCTCCGACAGTCCACTGTGCGTAGAGGGTGTAGTAGCCGTAGCGCGGCGCGATTGTGGTCGCGGTATATTCGGTGCCACCGGCGGGCTTATCGAACCAGCCGGTCAGCGTGTAGCCTGCGCGGGTGGCAGCAGGCATCTGACCCATGGCCTCACCGCTGATGAAGTAGGCACACTTCTGCGCGGTTTTGCCGCCCATGGTTTTCAGCTCAATGCCGAGATAGGTGGTCGAGCCCTTGTTATAGCTGCCGTTGAGGTACATATCCGCCTCGTCAATGCGCCGGCGCACCAGACCGGGCAGAACGCTGCCGCCGGCGCTGCACCAGCTTCCGATGGCGTTGACGAATTCCAGCTCGGTGTAGCCGCCGTAGAGGAAGTAGCGGGCAATGAGGTAGTCCTCATTCATCCACTGTGAGCCGAGGTTATAGGTGAAGCTGACAATGGCGTCATATTCATACTGCGTATGTATCACGCGGCCCCGCTCCAGGAAGCGATCCACCATGGTTTCAATCTCGACAAGCATGAGGCGCAGGAGGTAATCGGCCTCCTCCTCCGTGATGCCATACTCCTGATAATAATCGAACATGCCGTCCGGAACGCGTGTGCCATAGCCAATGGAATACTGCCCGTAGTCATAGACAGGATATTTGCAGAAGCCCTCGTTGTCCTTGATGAACTGGACAAGATCCTCGGTAACCTGGAGCTCCGGCGCGTCGGTGTTGCCACCGTTGCCATCCTCGTTGGGGTTTCCAATCTCGCTGAGCGACCAGTGGGCATAAAGGTTGAGGTTCTGCGAAACCAGCGTGGAGTTGGAGATGTGCGTGCCACCGCTGGCAGCGGTGAACCAGCCGGCGAAATACTGCCCGCTGCGGCTGGCGGTGGGCAGGGCAGTGTAGGGCTCATTGAGCGCATAGCACAGAACGGTGTTGTCCTCCAGCGTGCCGCTGTTGCCGTTGAAGAGCACATAGCGGAAGCGGGCGTCGCACACGCCGTCATAGCTGCCATAGAGGAAAAGCTTGATCTCACGCAGACGGCGATTGAGGCGGTCCTGCGAGAAGGAGACGCCATCCTTGACCCAGGAGCAGAAGGCGCTGGCCAGCTCTGCGTCCGTGTAGCTGCCGGAGGCGATGAGCGTCTGCACGCGGTAGCCGGAGGTCAGAATGTAGCTGCCATAGGCCATGACCAGGTCAATGAGCGCGTCAAACTGCGTCTGGCTCAGCGTCAGGCCGCTGGAGGAGGCGAAGCTGTTGACGGTGCTCTCGGCGGCGCGCAGGGAGGAGTCGCTGTAGCTGCCCATCATTTCGGTGAGGAAGGCGCGGCCGGCCTCACTGGTTTGCAGACTGCTTGCGCTGGGGGAGGGGGCCGGCTCCTCGACCTCTGCGGTCGCGGAACTCGTCTGGCTCTCGGCAGGGGGAGCGGTCGGCTCCTCCTGGGCTGCAAAGGTCGGCTGAATCAGCCCGGCCAGGAGGCACAGGGCCAGAAAATACAGAATCAGTCGTTTCATAATCATTACTCCTGTAGAGATTCGGGTGCGCGCTGCCGAAGGACAGCGCAATCAATGGTATGATAACAACCGTATTGTAACAGCTTTTTGCAGCTTCGTCAAGACTTTTACTAATCTTAACAGGACATACAGTAAAAATAATTACAAAGAAGTAACAAATTAGCGATATTTAGTGACAAAATTCCACACATCCTCGTAAACCGCAGCACGATTCGGCTCATTGAGAATTTCATGTCGGCCGTCAAAAAGCTGTAACGTGACATGCTGCATTCCGGCCTTGCGGAAGGCGTGGGCGGTGCGCTCCACGCCTGCGCCCATGCTGCCAACCGGGTCTGCACGCCCGGCAATCAGATGCACCGGGAGACTGTGCGGCATGGCGCGCAGATTGGCAGGGCGCTCCACGCGCTTAATGCCCAGCAGCAGCGCAGCAGCCAGCGCGCTGCTCTCCGGGCCGCCGCAGAGGGGGTCGGCAGTATAGGCATCCACCGCGTCGGCGTCGGTGTTGAGCCAGTCGTTTGGCGTCCGGTTGGGGCGGAAGGGCTTGTTATAGCTGCCAAACATCAGGCGGTGCAGCAGCGGGCTGTGCTGCTGCGGGCCAAGGCGCCTGCATTCCAGCGCAGCCAGCAGCCGTCCGACCTGGAGCAGCGGCGCGGGCTGCCAGCCGGTGCCGCAGAGAATGGCGCCGCTGAGCTGTGTCAGCTCACCGCGGAAAAGCAGGTTGCGCAGGAGGAAGGAGCCCATGCTGTGGCCGAGGAAAAAGAAGGGCGTTTCCGGAAACTCCTCCCGCGTCATGCGATAGAGTGTGGTAATATCATCCAGGACACCATCCCAGCCGGAGGGGAAAAACAGCGGCGCGCCGCAGGAGGCGCCGTGACCCGGGTGATCCTCCGCGACAACCAGCGCACCCCGTTCCGTCAGCCAGCGGGCAAAGGCGTCGTAGCGCAGCGCGTACTCGGCCACGCCGTGGGCGATCTGAATGATGACGCAGGGCTTGCCAACCGGCTCCCAGCGATAGGCGGCAATCATGCCGCCACTGACCGATGGATAGGAAAATTTTTTCATGCTGCCTCCTTTGAGTCCGATTTATTGGACACATTTGCTGGTATCCTATGGCTATCCGAATGAAAAAGAAAAGGAGCGTGCCAAAATGAACCAATTGATTGATTTGACTCCCTATCTGCCGCAGCAGCTTACTGCGGCGCAAGGCGGACGCCGCCGCCGACACTTCGGCAGCCTGGCGGCAGCAGTGGAGACGGTGGTCACGCTCTGCATTGGCTGCGGCTGTCTGCTGGTACTGGCGGCCATGCTGACTGCGGCGCTGCGAGGTTAGCTGCGCACGTTGCGCTGATAGAGCAGGCGAAGACCCTCCAGCATCAGGCTGCGGTCATAGATCAGCTCCCGGCGGCACATGGGCAGAACATGCTTGGCGATGCCACCCGTAGCAACGACGCGAACCGGCGTGCCCAGCTCAGATTCCATCCGGTCAAGCAGGCCATCGAGCATGGCGGCGGCGCCCAGCATGATGCCGCTGCGCATACAGTCGCGCGTGTTGCGGCCGATGGCGCGCTCCGGCGCATCCAGGCTGATGCCGGGAAGCTGCGCGGTGCGTCCGGTGAGCGCTTCCAGAGAAATCTTGACGCCCGGACAGATGCAGCCGCCCACAAAGGCGCCCTGCGCGTCGATGGCGGTGATGGTTGTGGCGGTGCCCATGTCCACAATCAGCAGGGGCGCGCCATAGTGCGCGATGCCGGCCACAGCCGCGACAATCAGGTCGCTGCCGACCTCGGCGGGATTATCCGTCCGGATATTCAGACCCGTGCGGATACCGGGACCGACCACCAGCGGCGCTTTGCCGGTGAGCTTGCGGATGGCGGTGCGGAAGGAGTTGAGCACCTGCGGCACCACGGAGGAGATGATGCTGCCCTCCAGCTCGGACAGATTGACCTCATAGAGACTCAGCATGGTCTTCAGTTCGGCGCAGTACTGATCAGAGGTCTTGATCAGATCGGTTGCGATGCGTGCCTCAAACAGAAGTGTGTCATCGCGGATACAGCCTAAAACGATGTTTGTGTTGCCAATGTCGATTGCAAGGATCATATTGCTTCCTCCGTATACAGATTAAGAATGCGGCATTGTATGGCGCCGTTGTCCAGCTCGGCAAGGGCGCAGGTGGGGCGCGGCGATTTGCAGGCACCCGGATTGACAAACCAGAGCCCATCCTCCTGCTGGCAGCAGGGCAGATGCGTGTGGCCAAAAAGCACAAGCTGCGCGCCCGCCTCCAGCGCGGCATAGCGCAGCCGCAGAAGCCCGGCCTTGACGCCGAGCTGATGGCCGTGCAGCGCCAGAATGGGCACGCCCGCGAGCGTGATGCTCCAGCGCTCCGGCACATCGCTGCACCAGTAGTCGCAGTTGCCGCGCAGACTGACAAGCGGCGTGTTAAGCTGCTGCGAAAGGCGCTGCGCGTCTGCGCAGTGATCGCCCAGGTGGACGATCAGATCGGGCTGACAGCGCCGGACGGCGTGCAGCATATATTCCAGCGTACCGTGTGAATCGGATAAAATCAGTAGCTTTGTCACGCAAAGAGAACCTCCCGCATATGCTATGGTTAGAAACGCCTTGCAGCAAGCGTCTGTGTGGCTCAAGCCGGGGCGATTGCGTCAATTATAGCAGATTCCGATTGAGGAGGCAATGCAATGAAAGAAGATTCTGTAAAAAAATCGATTCAACCGGAGGAGGCGCGCCGCATTCTGAACAGCGCAGAGGGAAAGCAGCTCCTGGCCATGCTGCGGCGCAGCGGCAATATGCAGCAGGCAGCCGCAGCCATTCAGGATGGGCGCAGTGAGGAGGCCAGAGCGCTGCTGCGGCCGCTGCTGGAGGATCCGGCTGCCGTGGCACTGCTGCAAAGGCTGAAAAGAGGGTAGGTGTGCTTACGGAGGGCTTCGAGGACAAACTCAATCAGCTTTTGAATGATCCGGACAGCATGGCGCAGATTTTCTCGCTTGCGCAGTCGTTTGGCAGCAGTACGTCCCCGGAAGCGCCGCCGCCACAGAACGCACCGGATGAGAGCCTGCTGACAGGGCTCATGCAGCTTATGCAGCAGACCCGGCAGACGGACGGACGGCAGGAGGCGCTGCTGCTGGCGCTGCGCCCCTATCTTGCGCCGGAGCGCCAGTCGCGGCTGGATCGCGCCATGGAGCTTGCGCGCATTTCCCATCTGGCCGGGGTTGCGTTGCGCAGCTATGGCGGGCTGCTGGGGAAAGGAGAGCCACATGTATAACCGCTATACACCGACTGGGCAGGGTGGCTTCCGGCGGCAGAGCGTTCCGCAGCAGCCACCGGCGCAGAGACCGCCCGACGAAGCGCCTGCGCCCTGCGCTGCGCAGAGATCGGCACCGCCGCCACCGGCGGCATCCGCGCTGCCTCTGCCCGGCTCCCTGGGTGGGCTGCTTTCGGGCTTTGACCGGGGAGACACGCTGGTGCTGCTGATTCTGCTTTTGCTGCTGCTGGAGCAGAACGAGGACTCCAACACGGTTGTGCTGACGCTGGCAATTTATCTTCTGCTGCAATGAAGCAGAAAAACACACAGCCGACCTCCGCGCTATTGCGGAGGTCGGCTGTGTGTTGTCTTACAGCAGAGACGGATCGTAAACGGCGCGGACGCCGCCAATAAATCTGGGACGGGTGCGCGCAGCCAGCAGCAGTGCCTCACCAATATGATTCAGGCTCAGGCGCAGCGGGACGGCAACCTCGCGCAGATGCATTCCAATCAGCGTGCCGCCGATGTCCAGTCCGGCATCGGCGCGGATATGCTCCACGGCAATGGGCTCGCGGAAGGCGGCGTAGGCCATCGTTGCAAAGGAGCCACCGGCCTTCGGCTGGGGCACGACATTGACCGCCTCCGCCTGCGGCAGAGCGGCGCGCTCAACGATCAGCACGCGGTTCAGATGCTCGCAGCACTGCGCGGCCAGCCAGATGCCGGCGCCGCTCAGCTCGGCGTGGATGGCCTCAAACACCTCGCGCGCGACCTCGGGGCGGGAGTCGGAACCAATGCGGCTGCCGCAGATCTCGCTGGTGGAGCAGCCGACAACGACAAGCTGACCGGCGTGGAGCTTTGCCTTTTCCATAAGCTCACGGGCAGCCTGCGCTGCCTGTTCTCTGATTTCAGGTGTCATAATGATGTTGTCCTCCTGTGTATTTTGTAGTCAGTCGAATGAAGCCGCTGCGTTCAAGCAGTATGTAAAGAGCCAGCGCTGCCACAAGGCCAACCGCTGCCTGTGGCAGATTGGTGACCAGCGCATTGCTCAGCGCAGCGGCCGGGTGATAGAGCAGCGATTCAAAAAGAAAATATCCCAGCAGCATGATGCATTCTGCGGCAAGCCCGCCCAGCGCAGCACCGGCCAGCAGATAGCCCGGCTGCGACCGGCGGCAGAAGGGCCGACAGAGCAGCGCGGCGGTCATTGCCATCAGCGCCTTGATGAGCAGGGTGGCCGGTGCATAGGGCACAAAGCCGGAGCACAGGTCGGCCAGCGCGGAGCCAATACCGGCAGCCAGCGCGCCATAAAGCGGGCCCAGCAGCAGCCCGGAGAGAAGGACGATGCAGTCTCCGAGATTGAAGTAGCCGCCGATGGGCGAGGGAATGGTTAGGACGGTCGTGGCTACGCAGCACAGCGCAGCAAAAATAGCGGACAGAATCAGCTTTCGCAGTCGCATGGGAGAATACCTCTTGCCTTTTTGGTCTGCATTGATTATACTGGAAACTGGACTGATTAAAAGTACCAGTTTGCAATTATTTAACCATACCAGAAGGAGACGATGGTATTGCTGACCTATTCGCTGGAGAAGGTGGCCGGGCAAAGTCTGTATGCCACGCTTTATGAGCATATTCGCGCGGATATTCTGGCCGGTCGGCTGCGGCAGTCGGAGCGGTTGCCCTCCAGACGGGCGCTGGCTGCGCATCTGGGTGTGAGCCTGGCTACGGTGGAGAGTGCCTATGCGCAGCTTGTTGCGGAGGGCTATGTGGAGGCGCGTGAGCGCAGTGGCTATTATGTCTGCGCGGTTGGAGAGCTGCCGCCGGTGCCTGCGAAGCAATGGCTGCCGCCGCTGCGCCCTGCGCCCGCCCCGCCATTGCTGGATTTGAGCAGCGGCGGCGGTGACGATGCGCCCTTTCCCTTCTCTGTCTGGGCGCGAACGATGCGTGAGGTTATGGCTGAGCGGGGGAAGGATCTGCTGTGCCCGGTGGAGTTTCGCGGCGCACCGGAGCTGCGCTGCGCGATTGCGGATTATCTTTACCGTGCCCGCGGTCTGAGCGTCTATCCGGAGCAGATTCTGGTCGGCGCCGGAAACGAATATCTCTATGGTCTGCTGGTGCAGCTTTTGGGACGGACATGCGTCTATGCCGTGGAGGATCCCGGCTATCTGAAAATTGCCGGAATCTATCGCGCGCACGATGCACCTGTGCGGCACATTCCGCTGGATGCGGACGGGCTGCGGGTCGATGCCCTGGGCGACAGCCAGATTGTTCATATTTCGCCTGCGCACCATTATCCGACCGGGATTGTGATGCCCATCCGCCGCCGCAGCGCCCTGCTGGAGTGGGCCGGGGCAGCGCCCGGCCGCTATTTGATTGAGGATGACTATGACAGCGAGCTGCGGCATCGCGGCAGACCGGTTCCGCCGCTATTTTCGCTCGACAGTCACCAGCGGGTGATTTATTTGAGCACCTTCTCGCAGACCATTGCGCCCTCGCTGCGCATTGCGTATCTCTGTCTGCCGCCGAGGCTGATGGAGCAGATGGAGAAGCGCCTAGGCTTTTATAGCTGCTGTGTGCCGACCTTTGAGCAGTATACGCTGGCGCGCTTTATTGCCTCCGGGGACTATGAGCGCCATGTCAATCGCCTGCGTAAGCGCCTGCGCGACAAGCGCAGCGCGATTCTGGAGCAGATTGCGGCAAGCCCGCTGCGGGAGCGGTGCAGCATCGTCGAGGAGAGCGCGGGCACCCATCTGCTGCTGCATCTGCAAACAGAGCGCTCTGATGCGGCGCTGAAGGAGGCGGCGGCTGCCCAGGGGCTTGCGCTGCGCTTCCTGAGTGAATACCAGTTCCAGCCGCGCGACAGCGGGAGCCTGATCCTGAACTATGCCTGCCTGCCACTGGGCGCGCTGCCGGAGGCGCTGGAGACGCTGACGCGCCTGCTTTGAGAGGCCGCAGTGCCGGGCAGAAAAATCGTCACAAAATATTTACAAAATCTTCTTGACTTTTCCGGAGAAATGGGTATTATATACATGTTAGCACTCGACGGACATGAGTGCTAAAATAAAATAAATAAGATGGGCAACCATCCGAACAATATGGAGGAATGCAATATGAAACTGACACCCCTGGCAGACCGCGTGCTGCTCAAGCCCGTGGAAGCAATGGAAACCACCGCTTCCGGCATCATTCTGTCCACAGCCAACAAGGAAAAGCCCGTGATCTCTGAGGTCATCGCGGTTGGCCCCGGCGGTTTTGTGGATGGCAACGAGGTCAAAATGGTTGTCAAGCCCGGCGACAAGGTCGTTGTGGCAAAGTACGCAGGCACGGAAGTCAAGCTCGACGAGCAGGAGTATACCATCGTCCGGCAGAGTGACATTCTGGCCATCGTAGACTAAAAGGAGGTACTGAAATTATGGCAAAGATGATCGCATACGGCGAGGAAGCCCGCAAGAAGCTGCAATCCGGTATTGACCAGTTGGCCGATACTGTCAAGGTTACGCTTGGCCCCAAGGGTCGCAATGTTGTGCTTGGCAAGAAGTATGGCGCACCTCTCATCACCAATGACGGCGTGACCATCGCCAAGGAGGTTGAGCTGGAGGATGCCTTTGAGAACATGGGTGCACAGCTTGTCCGTGAGGTCGCAACCAAGACCAACGACGTGGCCGGTGACGGCACCACGACCGCTACCGTTCTGGCGCAGGCGATTGTTCGCGAGGGCCTGAAGAATCTGGCCTCCGGCGCGAACCCCATCGTGATGCGCAAGGGTATGCAGAAGGCCGTTGACGCTGCGGTTGAGGCAATCAAGGCCAATTCCGAGGCCATCAAGGGCAGCGAGGATATCGCCCGCGTCGGTACGGTTTCCTCCAGCGACGAGGAGATCGGCAAGCTCATCGCGGAGGCAATGGAGAAGGTCACGGCTTCCGGCGTGATTACCATTGAGGAATCCAAGACGGCAGAGACCGGCCTTGAGGTCGTGGAGGGTATGCAGTTTGACCGTGGCTATATCTCCCCCTACATGGTCACGGATACCGACAAGATGGAGGCCCTGGTGGACGATCCCTTCATCCTGATTACCGATAAGAAGATCTCCTCCATTCAGGAGATCCTGCCCCTGCTGGAGCAGATTGTGAAGTCCGGCCAGAAGCTGGTCATCATCGCGGAGGATGTGGAGGGCGACGCGCTGTCCACGCTGCTGGTCAACCGTCTGCGCGGCAGCTTCAACTGCGTCTGCGTCAAGGCACCCGGCTTCGGTGACCGCCGCAAGGAAATGCTGCGCGATATCGCCATCCTCACCGGTGGCACCTATTTCGCAAGCGAGCTGAACATGAATCTGCAGGATGCGCAGATCACGGATCTGGGTCGTGCCCGTCAGATCAAGGTCAACAAGGACACTACGGTTATTGTTGACGGCTGTGGCAACCCCGAGGAGATTCAGTCCCGTATCCATGAGATCAAGTCCTCCATCGCGGTCACGACTTCCGATTATGATCGCGAGAAGCTCCAGGAGCGTCTGGCAAAGCTGTCCGGCGGCGTTGCAGTGATCCGCGTCGGTGCGCAGACGGAGGTCGCCATGAAGGAGCAGAAGCTCCGCGTTGAGGATGCGCTGAATGCAACCCGCGCCGCCGTTGAGGAAGGCATCGTCGCCGGTGGCGGCACGGCCTATGTCAATGCGATTCCCGCTGTTGAGAAGCTCGTTGCCGAGCTGAGCGGCGATGAGAAGACCGGCGCAGCGATTATTGCCAAGGCGCTCCAGGCTCCGATCCGCCAGATCGCGGAGAACGCGGGTGTCGATGGCTCTGTGGTCTATGAGAAGATCAGAAGCAGCGAGAAGATGGGCTATGGCTACAATGCTTATGAGGCAGTCTATTGCGACA
This sequence comes from uncultured Oscillospiraceae bacterium, assembly GCA_964465395.1. Lineage (GTDB taxonomy): Bacteria > Bacillota > Clostridia > Oscillospirales > Oscillospiraceae > JAZOXB01. The sequence continues at coordinate 14,630 of CAYXIN010000003.1, forward strand.
TGATCCCGACCGGCATCGTCGATCCGACCAAGGTGACGCGTACCGCGCTGGAGAACGCAGCCTCTATCGCGGCCTGCGTACTGACCACCGAGTCTCTGGTGGCCGACAAGCCCGATCCTGCCGGTGATGCCGCGGCTGCGGCTGCCGCAGCGGGCGGCATGGGCGGCATGTATTGATCCTGCCCTAACCATAATACAGGGAAAAGTAAAAAAAGCACAGGGCCGATTGCAAACCACGCAATCGGCTCTGTTTATATCAAATCAAAGACTGGCGGCCTGCTCACTGCGGCGCGCGGCCATCACACTGGCGGCTGTGCAGCGGCGATGATAGACCATCAGTCTGCCACCCCAGCCAAGCAGCATCAAAACGTAGCCAGAGATGACGGTCAGGCGGCTCCAGAAGGCGCCGAGCGACAGCCCAAACAGAAGCAGCACAGCCGAGGCCAGAAGCAGCAGCACGCCCAGCAGCCAGCCGCAGCCGACCACGCGCTGCACACGCTGCATGGCGGGAGACAGCGGCGGAAAATGCTTCGTCCAGCGCCGCTCCCGATGACGCAGCATCAGAATATTGCCTATCAGAAAGAGCACGCTGAGATAGACGGCTTCGCGGCCAACCACACTGTGAAAGCCAAATTGCACAAACAGGCAGATAAAGGCCAGCATCAAAATGCCGCCCATTGCAATGCAGGTGACAATGCGCAGGGGCAGATCGTTGCGATAATCCGGCTCTTTTTTCATAAACGGTTCCTCCGGGGATGGTTTTGCGACGGTGCAGACACCCGCATGTCGTTGTCTTGCATTATACTCTGCGGCGCCGTCGATTGCAAGCCCTTTTCCGTGACAGCTTCGTCATTTTGTCCGTTTGGCAGCATCGCATTGACAGCGTGCGCGCGGTGGGGTATACTGTCGGAAAGGAGTGAGTGCATGAAGGATATCCCGATTTTTACCTCCACGGAGGGGATTGCCAGCCTGATTCTGCGCGAAATCCCGGCTTCCCGGGAAGCATATGTGCTGATAAGGGGCGTTTTTACAGAGAGTGAGCGGTTAATGAGCGAATGTGAGCGATTTTGCCGCCTGGCGGGTGCGGAGCAGGTGTACTTCAGCGGCGAAGCGGACTTCGCTGGCTGCCGTGTTTATGCCCGCCTGCTGGAGCGCAGCGTTGACTGCGCAGTGCTGCCACCCACCCGGGCACGTGCGGTGCCGGTGACAGCGGACACGGCTGCCGAATGGAGCGCGGCCTATCGCGCGCGCTTTGCAGGGGTTCCGGCTGCACGGCGCTGCGTGCAGCCGCAGGATGCCTGTCTGATCTGCGCGGCGGAGCGCAGAATCGGCATTGGCCAGCTCAGCGGCGATCTGCTGCTCACGCTGGCCTCCCTGGAGCGCGGCTGCGGCGCGGATTGCGTGGCTGCGATGGCCGCCCTGTGCAGCGCGCCACGGCTGCGGCTACTGTGCGCCATGGAGAATGCACCGGCGATGGCACTGTATGATCGGCTGGGCTTTGACTGTGGCAATGTAAAGGAAATCTGGTATTCCCGCAAATAGCATCTTGCATTTTTCTGCGTTTGTGTTATAATTATCCAAAGAAATCAACACGAAGGAGTGTACGCAACTATGCCTCTGGTAACTACTACCGAAATGTTTAAGAAGGCCTACGACGGTGGCTATGCCATCGGTGCCTTTAACGTCAACAATATGGAAATCGTGCAGGGAATCACAGAAGCCTGCCGCGAAGAGCGTTCCCCGGTGATCCTTCAGGTCTCCAAGGGCGCGCGCGCCTACGCCAACCCGACCTACCTGCTCAAGCTGGTCGAGGCGGCGGTCATTGAGTGCCCCGAGATTCCCATTGCGCTGCATCTGGACCATGGCGACAGCTTCGAGACCTGCAAGAGCTGCATTGACGGCGGCTTCACCTCGGTCATGATCGACGCCTCATCCAAGCCCTTTGAGGAGAATATCGAGCTGACCCGCAAGGTCGTGGAGTATGCCCATGACCACGGCGTTGTGGTCGAGGCAGAGCTTGGCTCCCTGGCCGGCATCGAGGACGAGGTCAAGGTCGCGGCGGAGGCTGCCTCCTATACCCGCCCGGAGGAGGTTGAGGAGTTTGTGACCCGCACAGGCTGCGATTCCCTGGCCATTGCGATCGGAACCAGCCATGGTGCCTATAAGTTCACCCCGGAGCAGTGTACCCGCAATGAGCAGGGCATCCTTGTGCCGCCGGCACTGCGCTTTGATGTGCTGGAGGAGGTCACCAAGCGTCTGCCCGGCTTCCCGATCGTGCTGCACGGCTCATCCTCCGTCCCGCAGGAGTATGTCGCAATGGTCAATGCCTATGGCGGCCAGATGCCCAATGCAATCGGCGTCCCCGAGGAGCAGCTCCGCAAGGCTGCGGCGCTCTCCGTGTGCAAGATCAACATTGACTCCGATCTGCGCCTTGCCATGACCGGCACCCTGCGCAAGTATCTGGCGGAGCACCCGGATCATTTCGACCCGCGCCAGTATCTCAAGCCCGCCCGCGCCAACATCAAGGAGATGGTTCGCCACAAGCTGATCCATGTTCTCGGCTGCGCAGGCAAGGCCTGAGCGTATAGAAATCCACGCGGACGCGCTGCGATGGCAGTGCGTCCGCGCTTTTGTGCCGCAGAGGAAGCCGGGAAAGGGCTTGCAAAGCGGCTGCGCGCTCTGTATAATGGAGGAAACGCGGGGAAAATGCACCGGGGCGACTGACACCCGGCGCAGCCTGCGGCATGAGAAATGATGATACGATTTGAAATAGAATGGGAAACTGCGAGGTTTTTGACATGAAGCTGCTTCATATTATCTCCGGCGGTGACGTCGGCGGCGCCAAGAGCCATGTGCTCTCGCTGCTCAACGGACTGAACCGGACGGAAACGGTGCATCTGGTTTGCTTTATGGAGGGCGATTTTGCGCAGGAGGCGCGGCTGCTGGGCATTCCGGTTACGGTGCTGACCGATGGCAGCCTGCTTCGGGCGCGGAAACGAATCCTGGCCATGCTCCGGCACGATGGCTATCAACTGATCCACTGCCACGGCGCACGCGCCAATTTGATGGGACTGCTGCTGCGCGGGCGGGCCGGGGTGCCGGTGATTTCGACCATTCACAGCGATTACAAGCTGGACTATCTGGGGCGGCCGCTGGCCAACCTGACCTATGGCACGGTCAACCGCTTCTGCCTGCCGCGTCTGGATGCATGGATTGGCGTTTCTGATGGGATGCGCGACCTGCTGATCTCCCGTGGCTTTGATCCGCAGCGCACCCATGCGCTCTATAATGGCGTTGACTTTTCTGCCACGCTGCAAACGCAGCCGCGTCAGGCGGTGCTGCGGCAGCTTGGAATTGAGGCGGGGCCGGAGACGGTGGTCTTTGGCATTGCCGCCCGCATTTCTCCTGTGAAGGATATGGGCACGCTGGTGCGCGCCTTTGCCCGCGCGCAGCAGCAGTGTCCGGATATCCGCCTGGCCATTGCGGGCGATGGAGAGCAGGCCGAAGAAATCCGGGCGCTTGCCGCTGAGCTTTGCCCTGCGGGTACGGTCTGCTTTGCCGGCTGGGTTAAGGATATTGACAGCTTCTATGCTGCGCTGGATGTGAATGTGCTGACCTCACTGTCAGAGACCTTCCCCTATGCGCTGACGGAGGGCGCAAGAATGCGCTGCGCGACCATTGCTTCGCGCGTGGGCGGCGTGCCGTATCTGATCGACCACGAGCAGAACGGTCTGCTGTTTCAGCCCGGCGATGTGGAGACGCTTTCGGCGCATATTCTCAGACTTGCGCGTGAGCCTGCGCTGCGCAGGGAAATGGGAGAGCGGCTCTATGAAAAGACCCGGCGCGAATTCTCCCTGGAGGCGATGCTCCGGCGGCAGAAGGAAATCTATGGCATTCTGCTGCGTCGCGCGGCGCGCCCGGCCGGGCGCGATGGCGTGGTCATCTCCGGTGCCTACGGAAAGGGGAATGGTGGCGACAACGCAATCCTTTCCGCTATTTGCGCGCAGCTTCACCAGATTGATCCCGATCTGCCGATTTGCGCGCTGAGCCGCGATCCGGCGGAGACGCGCCGCTGCGCGGATATTGATGCAATCTATACCTTTCACATTCTGCGCATTGCACGGCGTCTGCGCCATACCCGCCTGTATATCAGCGGCGGCGGGACGCTGATGCAGGACGCAACCAGCACCCGCTCACTGCTTTACTACCTGTTCAGCATCCGCCAGGCTGCGCGGCATGGCTGCCGCGTGATGCTTTATGGCTGCGGCATCGGGCCGATTTCCCGCCGGGGAAACCGCAAGCGTGCGGCGCGCGTTCTGAACCACTGCGCGGAGCTGATTTCGGTTCGCGACCATTATTCCCGCGATTTTTTGAAGGAGCTGGGTGTCACAAAGCCGGAAATCCACCTTACGGCAGACCCGGCGCTGCTCATTAACCCGCCCGACAGCGCGCTCTTGCGGGCGTCGCTGCGTGAGGACGGGCTGGAGGAAAACACGCGCTACATGATGCTGGCGGTGCGCCCCTGGCATGGCTTCGAGGAGCGGACAGGCGCCTTTGCGCGGGCCGCCGAGTATGCCTTCCACCGGTATGGGCTGACGCCGCTGCTGTACTGCATGGAGCCGAACCGCGATCAGGCGGCGGTAAAAGCGGTTGCGGCGCAGCTTCATTGCCCGTATCTGCTTTTGAACGTGGCCAGTGACGGTAATCATGTCATTGCCACGGTGCGGCGCATGGCGCTGGTGCTCTCCATGCGGCTGCATCCGCTGATTTTTGCGGCGGGGCAGGGCGTGCCGGTGGTTGGCGTGGTGTATGACCCCAAGGTCAGCGGCTTCCTGGATGATCTGGGACAGCACTGCTATCTGCCGCTGGAGGAGGTCACGGAGCAGGCGCTCTGCGCGCAGATTGACAGCGCGCTGGGCGGCGCAACAGCAGCGGAGGAGAACATCCGCCAGCTTCGCCTGCTTGCGGCGGAGAATGAGACACTGGCGGCGCGGCTGCTGGCAACACAGGACTGAAAGAATCGCGCTGCAAAACCGGTGTTTTGCAGCGCGAGGTGAGTTGGGACATATATATATGGCGGCCCAGCGCCGGTCAGAGAATGCCGCGCTGGAACAGCACAACCAGTGCGGCGGCCAGAAGCAGAACCAGACTGGCGCCCAGATAGAGCCAGACGCGGGCGGCTACGCTGCTGTGCTGCACAGCCGTGCTGCGCGGGAAAAGCCCCGCGCGCCGCAGGGCGCGAACCAGCGGCCGATAGAGCAGGATTGTGATGGTGCTGTTCAGCATACCCTTTAACAAATTGAAGGGGAGGAAGACCGGCGTCAGCAGGGCGGCGATGTCGGCGCGCGCCTGATTCATGTACAGCGGCGTCAGTACATAGTTCCACAGAAGCATGAAGCAGGTCATCAGCAGCGTGCCGAGGCACAGCCCCAGGACAGCGCCGCTGATGCGGTGCCGCCGCCGATAGAGCAGGCTGGCAACACCGGCAAAGGAGACGGTGCTCAGAACATTCATAATGAAGCCGATCCAGCCGGTGTCGCTGATGGTGAGCATCTCAATCAGCGAGACAACAACGGAGATCAGAATGGACGCCAGCGGGCCATATAAAAAGCCGCCGATGGTAATCACAACGTCCTTGGGTTCGTATTTCAGAAAAAGAACAACCGGGATGCGGATGGTTGCCACCATCACATAGGCCAGCGCACTGAGCATGGCCAGAACACAGAGCTTCTTGATTTTCTGCTGCATAGCTACCTCCAACAAATAAAAAAGCCTGAAGGAAGACCTTCAGGCAAAGGAAACAAAATAGATACAAAATGGATACAATTCTGCACTAATCTTCTTCCATCCAGACTATTGCTGTCGGTACCGGAATTGCACCGGTTCATGCCTTGCGGCTCGCGGACTGTACCGCCGGTCGGGAATTTCACCCTGCCCTGAAGATCAACTTGTGCGGATATTGTAGCAGACGGCGCGCGGAATTGCAAGCCCTATTTCTGCATCAGGCGCTTTCTTCTGTCGGCTCTGTTGCGGCGTCGGATTCGCTGCCCGGCTTCGGGAGCGTGTCGGTTTCGGCCTCGCTGCCCGCCTCCGGCTGGCTGCTGTCGCGCTGCGCCGGCTTCTGGAAGCCGTGAATCACGCCCGTTGGAGAGGAGTCCGTGATGTCACCGCCAATGATGACGCCATCACAGACCAGAATGCTGGCATAAACCGGCGCGCTGGCCTCGGGATAGTTCAGAATCTCGTAAACATAGCGCATGACCTCCTGTCCGGCGTAGGCGGTCAGATCAAAGCCCTGGCTGCGCTGGAGCTCGTTGTAGCGGGCAAAGACGCGGTTGTCGGTCGTCTCCGGGATGCGCACCTTCTGCATTTGGGTGGGCTCGGCGTTTACGCTCCAGCCGAATGTGGCCAGCCATGCAACACGCGCGTCGTTGCTTTCCCCGTCGGGTGCGTGCTCCGCAGAGCCGGAATGACCGCCTGCGCCGGCCAGAAGAATAATGAGCAGAACAATGGCGGCAAAAATGCATCCGATGGCCAGAAGCTTCGGCCGGGATAGCTTTGCTGTCAGAACAAACATGAGAATTCCCCCCGCAAGTCATTGATGTACTTCCACTGTATGTCCACGTGCGGCGGAATATACCGGAAGGAGATGGACAAATGCAGCGATTGGATAAATTCCTGTCGGAGGCAGGTGTGGCCTCGCGCAAGGCGCTGCGGGAGATCATTCGTGCGGGGCGCGTCAGCGTCAATGGAGCGGTCGTGCGCAGCGCAGAGCAGAAAATCGACGAGCAGCGCGACTGCATCACCCTCGACGGCGCCAGAATCGGTGGACGGCGGCGCATTGTGTTGATGCTGCACAAGCCCGCGGGCTACGTGACCTCCACGGAGGATCCGCGCGACCCGACTGTGATGGAGCTGCTGCCCGAAGGAGCGCGGGATGTTGTGCCGGTCGGACGGCTGGACAAGGAAACGGAGGGGCTGCTGCTCTTCACAAATGATGGGGCGCTGGCGCACCATCTGCTTTCCCCGCGCCACGGCATTGAGAAAACCTATTACGCAGAGCACGAGGGCAGCGCCACGCCGGAGGATGTTGCGGCCTTTGCAGCCGGCTGCGTGCTGCGCGACGGAACGGTCTGCCGCCCGGCGGTGCTGGAGCCACAGGGCCCAGGGTGCAGCCTGGTGCGTGTCCGCGAGGGAAAGTATCATCAGGTGCGCCGGATGCTGGCCAGCCGGGGAATGCCGGTGCGCTATCTGCGCCGCATTGCGGAGGGTGGCGTCCTCTTAGGAGACCTTGCACTCGGAATTACGCGTGAGCTGACGGCAAGTGAGATTGCGAAATTGGAATCTGTGGATTTTGACGAAAAAAGTTTAGACCAGAAATAAAACATTTCGACCGAAAGAGACAGGGCATCTTTGTGAACAATGACGAAAAACTGTAAATAATATCTAAAAACAGCTCTGGAAAATGAAATAAAATGTCTAACAGGGGATTGCAATTTGCCGAATTGTGAAGTATGATATATGCGGTCATTTTGAAAAGCATTGACATTTTTTCCAAGGAAGCGCCCGGCCTGCCTGCGCTCTGCCGCGCGGCTTCCATAAAACAGAAGGAGGACGTACCATATGTCCAGCCGCATTTTCCAGAACATGATCGTTCAGCTCAGCGAGGCAGCCAAGGTCTCCTTTGGCGTCATCGATGCAGACGGCCTTGTGATTTCCGCTGCCGATGTTTCGCTGATCGGTGAGCGCTTTCCGGAGGCAGCCGCCGCAGTGAATGCTGCGCCGGAGCAGCCTGTTGTTGTCAGCGACCGCACCTTCCTGGCGCTGGATGACTGGAGCCCCGCCTTTGGCAACGCGGTTTTTCTTCCCGGCACGGATGAGCGGGCGCTGGAGCTGTGCCGCATGGCGCAGATCGGCCTGAGCTGCACCAAGGTCTATTATGAGGAGCGGCACGACAAGGGAACCTTTGTTAAAAATATCATCACGGACAACATCCTCCCCGGCGATATCTATATCCGCGCTAAGGAGCTGCATTTTGTCACGGAGCTGCCGCGCGCGCTGTTCCTGATCCGGCAGCTTGGCCGGGCGGATGTGACGGTGGTGGAACTGCTGCAAAGCACCTTCTCCGAGCAGCAGGATTTCGTCATCAGCGTCAATGAGACGGATATCGCCGTGATTCGCCAGGTGCCGCCGGATATCACCGGCGAGGAGCTGACGCACATGGCGCAGGGCATCGAGGAGCTGCTCAAGAGCGAGCTGTTCATTCGCACAACCATTGGCATCGGCACCGTTGCCGAGCACCTGCGTGAGCTGCCCGACTCCTTCAAGGAGGCGCAGGTGGCCATTGAGGTGGGCAAGGTCTTTGATACGGAGAAAACCGTCATCAATTATGAGAATCTGGGAATCGGCCGGCTGATCTATCAGCTTCCGACAACCCTCTGCGAAATCTTCCTCTCTGAGGTTTTCAAGAAGAACTCCATTGATTCGCTGGATCAGGAGACGCTCTTCACAATCAACATGTTCTTTGAGAACAGCCTGAATGTTTCTGAAACATCCAGAAATCTTTTTGTCCACCGCAATACGCTGGTCTACCGCTTGGAGAAGATCAAAAAGCTGACGGGACTCGACCTGCGGAAATTCGATGACGCCATTATTTTCAAGGTTGCCCTGATGGTGAAAAAATACCTCGCCTCGCGCGAGAATCGTATGCTGTAAGGAATTGTTATTATGATTGACATGACGCAAGTTACCAAGACCTATGAGACCGGCACCCATGCGCTCAATGGCATTGATCTGCACATTGACGACGGGGAGTTCGTCTTTCTGGTTGGCCAGTCCGGTTCCGGCAAGTCCACCCTCATTAAGCTGCTGACCGGTGAGCTGCGGCCCACGTCCGGCTCCGTGGTGGTCAACGGCTATCAGATGGAGTCCATCAAGCGCTCCTCGATTCCCTATATGCGCCGCACACTGGGCGTAATCTTTCAGGATTTTCGCCTGATTGAGAACAAAACGGTCTATGAGAACGTTGCCTTCGCCATGCGCGTCATTGGCGCCTCGAACCGCGAGATCAAGAAGCGCGTGCCCTATGTGCTGGAGCTGGTCGGCCTGGAGAATAAGGCCCGCCGACTGCCCAATGAGCTCTCCGGCGGCGAGCTGCAGCGTGTGGCCATCGCGCGCGCGCTCATCAATAATCCCACGATGATTATTGCCGACGAGCCGACCGGCAATCTGGACCCGGCACGCTCCTTTGAGATCATGCTCCTGCTGGAGAAAATCAACGCCCTGGGCACAACGGTGATGGTGGTGACGCACGAGAAGGGTCTGGTGGATCGCTTCACCAAGCGCGTGGTTGCCATTGAAGAGGGCAGAGTCATCAGTGACGGAATGGACGGGTATTATAACTATGAAGCACAATAATTTTGGGTATTTGCTGGGCGAGGGCTTCCGCGCCATCTTCAAGCATGGCTTTATGTCCTTCGCAGCCATCTGCATCACGGTGGCCTGTCTGGTCATCGTCGGCAGCTTTACGCTGCTGACCTTTAACCTCAACGAAATCGTCGAGGATATTCAGGAGCAGAACCGTATTCTGGTCTGCATTGATGAAACCTACACCAGAGCGCAGGCAACCAATGTCGGCTCTCAGATCAATCTGCTGGATAATGTTGCCAATGCGCAGTTTGTTTCGCGCGACCAGGCGCTGGCCGACTTTATTGGAGACTCGGATGCCTCCCTTTATGAGGGACTGACGGCTGAGACCATGCGCGATCAGTTCATCATCACGCTGGAAAACAATGATCTGACCAACGAAACCCTTGCTGCGCTCGAGGAGATCCCCGGCGTGGCTGCGGTATACGCCGATCCCGAAATGGCAAATTCCATGGCGACAATCCGCAATCTGCTTTCCGCAGCCTCCATTGCTGTGACCGTGGTGCTGACGGTGGTCTCGCTGGTTATCATTTCCAATACCATCAAGCTGACCATGCTCGACCGCAAGGAGGAAATCGCCATCATGCGTATGGTCGGCGCGACAAACGGCTTCATCCGCTTCCCCTTTGTGATTGAGGGCTTCCTGATTGGCGTGTGCGGCGCGGTGGCCTCCTTCTTCCTGGAGTGGGGGCTGTATGAAACCTGCCGGACGGCAATTGGAAACACGGATCTGGACTTTGTCAATGTTGTGTCCTTCGCGGAGCTGATGGTGCCCTTTGCCATCGTCTGCGCGGCGGCCGGTCTGCTGATTGGCGTTCTGGGCAGTCTGCTCTCCATCCGCAGATTCCTGAAGGTTTGACAGGGGCGTTCGCTCCTGCCTGGAAAGAATAGTTAGGAGGCAAGCAAATGTTCAAGCATAGAAGAGCAATCATCTCCTGCATTGCAGGCCTGCTGGTGCTGTCCCTGGTGCTGGGCTTTGTGTCCATGATCGCCTCGGCAGCCAGTTCCACCGAAATCCGCTCTGAGATCGGCGCCCTTGAGGATAAGGCGGCGGATCTTGCGGCGCAGCGGGAGGCTCTGGAGGAGGAAATTGAGGCCAACAAGGGCAAAACGCTGACCATCGTGGAGCAGAAATCACAGGTGGATCGTCAGATTGAAATTACCCGCCAGGAGGTCGAGCTGGTCAGTGAGGAAATCCGCCAGTATAACCGCCTGATCGCGGAGCGGCAGGAGGAACTGCTGGGCGTGCAGGCCGAGCAGGAGGCGCTCTTTGCCCGCTATCAGCAGCGGATGCGCGCCATTCAGGAGCGCGGCGAGATCTCCCGCTGGTCTGTGATTTTCCAGTCCGAGAGCTTCGCGGACATGCTCAACCGCAGCGCCATGGTGTCGGAGATTGCTGCCACCGATCAGAGAATGATGGCCCTGCTGCGTGAATCTGCCGCGGAGGTGATTGCGGCAAAGGAAGCGCTGGCGGAGGAGAAGACCGGCGTTGAGCGCAAGAAGGCAGAGCTTGCGCAGAAGGAGGAGGATCTGGCGCTCCAGCGGCAGGAATCCGATGACCTTCTGGCGGAGCTGAACGCAGACCGCGAGCGGCTGCTCGAGGAATGCGAGAAATATGAGGCAATGGAGGCCGAGCTGAGCGATTCCATCGCGCAGAAGGAAGCCGAGCTGACCGAGGCGCTGCGCCGCGAGTGGCTGGAGCGTCAGGAGCAGGAAAAGGACAATGGCGACGACGATGGCGGCGATGATGGTGGTGACTCCGGTAATGGCGGCGGCGGCTCCGGCGAGGGCTTCCTGTTCCCGCTCCCGGCTGGCTGGGGCACGGTGATTACCTCGCCCTACGGCTATCGCGTCCACCCGATTACCGGAAACTACAGCTTCCACAATGGCGTGGATCTGGCGATCGGTCAGGGAACGCCCATCTATGCCAGCAAGAGCGGCTATGTGACCACCGCAACCTATAATTATGTCTGGGGCAACTATGTGACCATTAACCATATGGATGGCTTCTCCACGCTCTATGCACATATGACCTATTTCACGGTTTCCTCCGGCGATTATGTCGAGCAGGGTGAGATCATCGGCTATGTCGGCTCCACCGGCTATTCCACCGGCCCGCATCTGCATTTCACCATTTATTATAATGGTTCAACCGTGAACCCGATGGACTACATTTCGTTGCAGTAATCTGACACCCCAGAGCCCCCTGTGGGCTCTGGGTATCACACTATTGGAGTATTGATTATGAAAAGACGAACAAGCCGCGCGCTTCTCGTCCTGCTTCTCTGCGGCGTGCTTCTCTGTGGCTGCACACGCAGCCTGCTGCGGCCGGAATCCGGACAGAATGCGCAGACGACGCAGGACGCGGCTTACCTTGCCAAGCTTGAGGAGCTGGTAGCGCTTCTGGATACCTATTATATTGATGATTATGACACCGCAGCCTTGGGCGATTATCTGGCGGAGGCGGCGGTTGCTGCGACCGGCGACCGCTGGAGCTACTATATCAGCGCCGAGGATATGGCGGACTATCAGGAGAATAAGAACAACGCATATGTCGGTATTGGCGTGACGGTTGTCCTGAATGAGGAGGATCAGACCATCTGCATTACCGAGGTGACGCCCAATGGCCCGGCAGATCTGGCCGGACTTCAGGTCGGGGATCTGATTGTCGCCGTGGAGGGTACACCAACCGCAGAACTGGGGATGGATGAAACCAGGAGCCGTATCCGCGGCGAGGAGGGCACACAGGTCACGCTGACGATTCGCCGCGACGGGGTGGAGCTGGAGCGGACGCTGACCCGCAGCACCATTGCGGTGCAGGTTGTGGAGTACGCCATGCTGGAGCAGCAGATCGGCTATATCAAAATCGCGAATTTTAATGACCATTGCGCGCAGGATTCCATTGCTGCGATTGAAGCGCTCTGCGCACAGGGCGCGCAAAGCCTGATTTTTGATGTGCGCTTCAATCCCGGCGGTTATAAGTCTGAGCTGGTGAAGCTGTTGGATTATCTTCTGCCGGAGGGACCGCTTTTCCGCTCTGTGGATTATACCGGCGCGGAGGACGTGGATTATTCCGACGCGGCCTGCATTACGCTCCCGATGGCGGTGCTGGTCAACGGCGATTCCTACTCGGCGGCAGAATTCTTTGCTGTTGCGCTTCAGGAATATGGCGTGGCTGAGGTGGTGGGAACCGGCACAACCGGAAAGGCAAATTTCCAGAACACCTTTCTGCTGTCCGACGGCTCTGCGGTGGCGCTTTCTGTCGGACACTACAAAACGCCGAACGGGGTCGTCCTCGAGGGCGTTGGCGTCACACCCGATCACCTCGTGGAGGTGGACGAGCAGACCTACCTTGCGATTTATCGCGGCGAGCTTGAGACTGCTGCGGATGCACAGCTTCAGGCGGCAATTTCTGCGTTGACGGAATAAATGCTTGACAGCAGTGGCAGAAATCTTCTATAATCATTGCACACTATGACAGTTTGGAGGAAACAGGCATGGCAAAAGAATTTAAGCTGACCAGAGAGCGCCTGAAGGAGCTGGAGGCAGAGCTGAACTATTTGAAGACGACCCGCGAGAAAGAGGTCGCAGAGCAGATCAAGGAGGCGCGCTCCTTTGGCGACCTCTCGGAAAACAGTGAGTATGACGAGGCGAAGAATGAGCAGGCCAAGCTCTATGGCCGCATTGCAGAGGTCGAAAACATCCTCTCCTATGCCGTTGTGATTGATGAGACGGCAGAGGCGGATATGGTCGGCGTGGTGGGTCTTGGCTGCACGGTCAGGGTGCGCGACCTGGAGTTTGACGAGGAAGCGGTCTACACCATCGTCGGCTCTCAGGAGGCCAATCCCATGGAGGCACGCATTTCGGATGACTCTCCCTTCGGCAAGGCCATGCTGGGCAAGCGTATTGGCGACATGGTTTCTGTTGAGGCGCCTGTCGGCACGCTGAAGTTTGAAATTCTCGCCGTTGAGCGATAAGCAAGGAGGCTAATGTGGCAAAGTTTGAACCGCAGGCAGAGATGCCGCTTCTGGATCAGGTCCGGATTCGCAGAGAAAAGCTGGAAACACTGCGCGCAGAGGGCTGCGATCCCTTTGTACAGACCCGCTTTGATGTTACGGCCCACGCACAGCAGATCAAAGGAAACTATGAGCAGATGGAGGGGCAGTCGGTTCGGCTGGCTGGCCGCCTGATGACCAAGCGCGGTCAGGGAAAGGTCATGTTCTGCGATTTGCAGGACACTACCGGCCGCATCCAGCTCTTTGTTAAAATTGATGAGCTGGGCGAGGAGGCCTACGCCCGCTTTAAGAAACACGATATTGGTGACATTGTCGGCGTCGGCGGTGAGGTATTTCAGACAAAAACCGGCGAAATCTCTGTTCGCGTCCGTGAGGCGGTGCTGCTGTCCAAGTCGCTGCTGCCCCTGCCGGATAAGTATCACGGACTGACCGATAAGGAGACTCGCTTCCGTCAGCGCTATGTGGATTTGATGGTCAACCCCGAGGTCAAGCGCAATTTCGTCATCCGCTCCCAGTTTATCAAGTTTATGCGCGACTATCTGGATAATATGGGCTATATTGAGGTGGAGACTCCCGTGCTGAACACCATCGTTGGTGGCGCCTCCGCCCGCCCCTTTGTCACGCACCATAACACCCTGGATATTGATATGTATATGCGCATTGCCACCGAGCTGCCCCTGAAGCGCCTGATTATCGGCGGCATGGATCGGGTGTATGAGATTGGCCGCTGCTTCCGCAATGAGGGCATGGATCCGAAGCATAACCCGGAATATACCAGCATTGAGCTTTACCAGGCCTATGCCGATTTCCATGATATGATGGATATTGCCGAGGGAATTCTCTCCGGCGCTGCCAGAGAAATTCTTGGAACCTACCAGGTGGAATGGATGGGTGAGCAGATTGATCTGACCCCCGGCTGGTCCCGCCTGACTATGGTGGAGGCTGTGAAGCAGTATGTCGGCATTGATTTCGCCGCCATCACGGACGATGCACAGGCTGTGGCTGCGGCCAGAGAGAAGGGTGTCGTGCTTGCTGAGACAGCCGATCCCACTTGGGGCAATGCGCTCTATGCCTGCTTTGACCAGAAGGTCGAGGAGCATCTGGTGCAGCCTACCTTCATCACGATGTATCCGGTTGAGGTCTCTCCGCTGACCAAGCGCAGCGTGGAGGATCCCCGCCTGACAGAGCGCTTTGAGTTCTTTATCTGCCGCAGCGAGATGGGCAACGCCTACTCTGAGCTGAATGATCCCATCGATCAGCGTGAGCGCTTCATGAAGCAGGTGGAGCTGCGTGAGCGCGGCGATGAAGAGACCGAGATGCTGGATGAGGATTTCCTCAATGCCATGGAATATGGTATGCCTCCCACGGGTGGCATGGGCATCGGCGTCGATCGCTGCGTTATGCTCCTCACCGGCACAGATACCATCCGCGAGGTTATCCTGTTCCCGACGATGAAGCCGCTGGACTGAAAAAGCGTTGCGAGACAACGACTTACACTGTTATCAAGCGTTGTTTTACCACCTTTTTACCACTTTTGAAATTTTAGATAGCCCACTATGGATATGAATGAAAGGCACCGTTGTGATTTACAATGGTGTTTTTCTTTTTTTACTCATGCAATAATGTCTATCATTATGAGCATAAATGGGCTTTGTGCTTATAATAATTGACATTATAATTGGAGAAAAGACGGGCAGAGTGCATAAAACTCAGACCCGCCTAAACGCGTTTTAACGCCCCTACAAGGCACTTTATTTTTAACCTATAACTCGTCTGCCGAGAGCATAAAGCCGACGCAGGCGTGAGCCTGGGCAGCCATGGCAGGCTTCTAATGGCAATCGGAGAAAAAGAACGGAGACCGCCATTACAGCGACCTCCGTCACATTTTATGTTTTGTTTTTCGGCAGAACCTATCTGAGCCTCGGATGACACGCAACCGGATTAGAGCCTCCACAAGCACTACTCAGAATAGCCCTTGCTTCATTGGCACGCTACTTATATTCTATTGTTGTTTATCAACCCTTCGACAATCATTTTTAATATTTGACATTTTCACATTTCGCTGTATAATAAATTCCGTGGAATCCACCGTCCACAGTTGAGTTTTCGCCACCTTTGTAGACGGTGTACGGTTAAAAAGACGGTTGCCTGTCATCCCGCGAGAGCGGAATGGAGGCGTGTGTATAGCCCTCGCGGGAAATCTTTCCCAAGGAGGTGATACATATAGAACTTCAGAAAGTCTACTGGGCTATCTCTATTGTCTGGATTTTGTTTCAGGCGTGGGAGCATATCCGTAGCAAGAAGAAGTGAGCCGTCTGCCGTAAACAGATGGCTCACTGAGTCTCGGGGCTAAGCCCCATTATTCGGTGTAAGTATCCATATGTGGCAACCGTCTGGGTTTCCACCGCAGGGGAGTATCTGTTACCAGCAGATGCTTCCCTGTGTTTTCATTATAGCCATTTACTCTAAAAATGTCAAGTGTTTAGAAGAAAACTCACACAATTGTCGTGCGGATTATTGCGCAAAAAGACCACGCACATCCTCAAGGAAGGTATGCTCCTTCATATGCTGCTCATACGCTTCTCTGATGATGTGAATTGCGATGTCGATTTCACCGTTGGTCAAGCCTCGCTCTTCAAGAAATTTTTCGTAGCGGTCATAAACCTTGAAAATACGGTTAAATTCCTCTCGTGACACGATGACCTTGTCATTCGTGACCTTTGTTGCAAAGTCGATAATTCTGTCACGGCTGGTCTGAATGAACATTTCCTCCGTGATTTTGGAATTGTCTTTCAGAGCCTCAGTCACTTCCGACAGTTTTGCGTTAATTGCAACAATGGAGTCATCATACACCTGTGCCCGGTCATTGACCCACTGCATCCACTTGTCACGCTTTGTGATATTGTCCTCGGAATAATGGGCATTCACTTCGCCGAGCAGCTTTTTGACATCTTTCAGCGTTTCCACCGTTTCTTTCTTCTCATTCTTTTTGTTGCGGAAATGCTTTCGGAGCTTCATAAATTCGGGGACAACTTTCCCCTTAAATTCAAGTAGCTCTCCCACAACATTCAGGACGAGAACCACTCCCACCAACGCAATGGCAATCTGAGTCGGTAGCTTTAAGTATTCGATATAGTCTAACATTGAATACTACCACCCTTTCTATATTGGTATTGCGCCTTATTCGGACGCAATCGACACTGTAATAGAAGCGGTGGAGGAATCGCTAAAAGTAACCATGCCACCCGTTATCTTGCCTTCGGTATCGGCAACTAATGCGATAGCCGTAACGCTCTTACCAGTATCGCCCTTGTCACCTTTTGCACCTGTTGCTCCGGTGTCACCCTTATCACCCTTTTCACCCTTTAGGGCTGCAAGCTGTGAAGAGGTAAAGTCTGCGTAAGTGAAAGCGTCACCTTTGTCACCCTTATCACCTTTGGCTCCTGTTGCGCCAGTAGCACCCGTAGCACCAGTTGCGCCCTTAGCACCCGTGTCACCCTTTGCGCCTTTAAGTTCGGATAAGGCAACCAAATCGCTGTAAGTAGAACCGTTATCGTATGATACCTGAATTGCAGAAGTTGATTTCTGGAGCAGGGGAGTCACTCCATCTTTGCCGTCGGCACCCACAGAACCAGAGCCACCAGAGCCACCAAGCGTCATGGAAATCCATTTATTATCCAGAGATTTCTGCTTCGCTGCCTTATACCCAGCGGTATAAATAACCATCCCGGCTCTGCTATGCGGCAGAGCCTTATTGATATTATCATCAGATTCGTTAATTAACTCATCAGACACCAAGGCTTCTTCACCTGAATAAATCATTTTCGCTGTTTTAGCATCCATAGTTTTCCTCCTTACTCGGTAGTTTCTTCCGTATTTTCGTCGCCGCTCTTGTGAAATGCATCATTAAATTCGGCAACGGCAGCTTCAATTAACATACGAACCTCAATGTCGGTGACAGAAATGCCTTTTGCGCCGAGCATGGAAACCACGGAGTCGATACACATATTCAGCTTTTCCTCGCCATGCAGGTCAGTATAAATCTGCTCGACCGCCTTCACGCAGGTCTTGACGACATCTTTCTTGGTCTTGTCGTTTACATACTTCTCATAGAGATTCTTAACGGCAATGCCGATATAACCGGCGATTGCGGTCAGAATGGTATAGAGAATCGTCGCGCCGTAAGTGGTAATGAATTCATTGATAATGCTCATACAAAATTCCTCCTATAAAATTGATATAAAATTATCCCACCGCAGAGAAACCTACGGTGGGTATAATTGGGATAATAGTTAACCCTTTTTCACAAGGGAGAGGTCGCTCCGTTTGACGGGGCTCATAATTGCGCTCTGACCATCAGCGCTCTTGTTGATAATCACACGGTCGTTTCCGCTCACAGCCTCGTATACAATCCAGTTTTTGTTACGAACCCAGGACGGAATCGCCGCACCGGAATAATACTTTGTACCTGTGATTTTGACGGTATCACCCTTTTCGATTGCAGTGGATACCGGCTTGCTCTCAGAGGCAGAGCCCTGCGGAATCTTGATTTTCTGACCGACTGTAATCACATTCGGATTAGAGATATTGTTATATTCTGCGAGCTTCTGATAGGTTGTCCCATACTTGGCTGCAATGCCGGACAGCGTGTCACCACTCTTGACAACATAAATTTCATCATTGGAAACGGGCGTTGTGGGTGTTACAACGGTTTCCGTTTTAACATCGGACAGCGTAGAAGCATCTACCCAACCATAGACACCGCTGACGAACGCGCCTGCATCGTTGACCGCACGACAATGATACGGATGCTGGCCGGATGCGGAGATTGCAGTAACCTTTGCCTTGCTCGCTTTAACAGCAGAACCGCTCTCTGCACTTGCGGAAGTGTAGTGCGTACCACCGGAAAACCGCACAATGTCACCAACCTTATACTTCAAGGCCGGGGTGACAGGCTTAGGTGTCTCAGAAGCCTTGGGTGCATACTTGTCATAATATTTCTGGCCATATTCCGCACGCTTTTTCTGAACGCTCTCTCCCTGATTTGCAGGACGCTCAAACTTAGTCAGTATACTGTTGGATGCTTCGAGCACAGTTTTTGCACTCTTGAGGTCGGAGAGAACCGCCTTATAGGATTCACTCAGCTCCTTCCACAGGAATTCAAGCTGCATTTCAAAATCTCCAATAGATTTCTTTTTCTCCTGCGCGTAAGTCAGAAGTGCCTGCTTGCGGCTCCAATAAGTCCACTGCGCTAAACCATAGCCTGCAGAGTCCTTGACGAAATTGGTATATGTGCCATTATCCACCGCCGCAGTATATGTCACATCTGTATAATTCAGAGACTTCTCGTAGGAATTCTGCAGATTATTGGAACGAAGCGCAGATTCTGCGTAGATATTGCCCATTAAACCCGCAACACCATAGTAATTGCCAATCTTGCCATACAGGTAATCCCACATTTTCTTCTCATCATCGGCACTGCCAGTGCTGGGGGTACCTGTGACAGGCGCAACAGACTCTTTGGCGAGAGCCAGATTCGACGCATTTACGGGACTCATAATAGCGTTTTTACCGTCTTCGGATTTGTTGATAACAACGCGGTCAGCGCTTACAGAATAGACAATCCAGTTCTTGGCGAGCACCCAAGAGGGAATTGCTTTGCCGGAATAATATGTAGTGCCGGTGATTTTTACAACATCGCCGGTTTTGAACGAAGTCGTAGGTGTGGGTGTAACAACCGTATCATTATCCGTAGAAGCACCCAGACGCTTGTTGACCTCAGCAGCAATCTCACCATGGCGGTCGTACGGGTACTTGCCGGGGCAGGACTTATTTGCATAGTCACGGTGAACGGTCATGTTGCACCCGTTCAGATGGTTCACACGGTCATTCTTATTCGTCGACCACACCAGTTTCTTGATGCCATTGCGCTTGCAGATATCGGTCACGAGGTCAAGCATTGCAGCATATGCTTTGGCGTTGACCGCATAAGGCTCAGTTGTGTCGGATGCAACCTCAATAGTAATGGCACGATGGTCGTTCGAGGCAGAGGAAGTACACCAGGAGCGGTCTTTCTCCTCACAGTACATACCAATCTTGCCGTCATAGCCAACACCGTAGTTAGAAGAAGCCTGTCTGGTAGACGGGTAGAAAATATTCCCCAGCGTTTCCACGGAGCACTGACCGACCACACAGTGGATTGTAATGGTGTCGATGGCATGGTTACGGTTCTTTGTTCTGTTGGGGCTGATTTTTGTGTAATTCACTAACGGGCTGTTTGTAAATGTAAGGTTATGTACTTTAATGAAAACAGTTTGGATTAACAAAGTGAGGATTTGAGGGGTTAAATCAGGGTATAAGATTCTCTCCCTTGAAATCCCGACGATGAAGCCACTTGACTGAGGAAGCCGCAATACGGTTACAAATTCCAGACATCGGGCATCAGACTTCAACACGACATATGAGCACTTCTGGGAGCGACTCTGAGAAGTGCTCTTTTCATTTTTCCTCGAAAGCTATTGATTTTATCGGCCGGATGAGTATAATGGAATTAATGCTTCGAAACGAGCGTTATGGAACAAACGCGTTGCAAAGGCGTGGCCGATATGAGCATATGCCTTTCCCCCGCCAGAAAGATCGAATGCGCTGAGCCCTCCCCATGGTTCTGGTGGATATTTGCGCAAAATGAGAAACGGTGGCAAATGGTGCAAATTCGGAACTGCTTTTGTACAAACACCGATAATCTGCCGAAAGGCCTGATTATAAGTATTATTGTAAGGAGATTGCTTTTTGAAGAAAACAATCCAAAAAGCGGAGATTGTAGCGTAAGCGGGAGGCTTGTGTAATACGATTTTCGCGCAACCCTCCCACATTGTGGTCAACAATTTTCAGGAGGAAAAACAATGAATAAAAGTGACATTAAAATTCGTTTAGAAGGGAAAGAAGAACGCCGAGCGGTTGAAAATCTGGTCAGAGAAGCTTTTTGGAATGTGTATCGCCCCGGCTGTCTGGAGCATTACGTTCTCCACCAGATGAGAAATCACCCGGATTTTATCCCGGAGATGAATTTTGTTTTGGAAAAAGACGGAAGAATCATAGGTCAGAATGTGTTTGTTCGAGCAGTTGTTCGGGCAGATGATGGTCGGAATATTCCAATTGCTGCAATGGGCCCGATCTGCATTGCGCCGGAGTTTAGGCGGCAGGGATATGGAAAGATTTTGCTGGACTACACGATGGAGAAAGCCGGAGAATACGGCATCAAGGCACTGTGTTTTGAAGGAAATATCGATTTCTACGGCAAAAGCGGCTTTGATTACGCGAGTAAATTCGGTATTCGTTACCACGGGCTGCCCGAAGGCGCAGATGCGCCGTTCTTCCTCTGCAAAGAGTTGCAGAAAGGATGTCTCAGCGGAATTTCCGGCGAGTATACTCCACCCGAATGTTACCTTGTGGACGAAAGCGAAGCGGAGGAATTTGACAAAGCCTTTCCGCCTGGGGAAAAACTGAAGCTGGACAGTCAGATCTTCTGATAAACGAACAGGCAGGCGGCAATGGGATCTGCCACATTGCCGCCTGTGTTGATTTTTTAGAGACCTGCCGTGAGTTCATAGGATCTTCTTTTCTGCAACACAAAGAAGGAACTGGGGCAGTATGGCCGGGAGTTCGGTATAAATTTCATGCAAGAACAGAAGATTATATTTGATTGAAAAGAAAGGAAAATGATATATTATGGTAATTGCATTATTTGGCGATAGCTGCACAGGGAAATCCACCATAGCCGAAGAACTGGCGCAAACACTTTCTGCCGAGATTTTCAGCGGAAAGGACTATCTGAGGCTGGCAAAGAGCGAAAGCACGGCGGCAGCTTTGTTCCAAAAGAAGCTGGCTGGCGAGGGAACAATGGTCTATGTCATTTCTGAAAAAGGCCAGCTCGCCCTGCTGCCGGAGGGCTGCCTCCGGGTGTTGGTGGCGGCAAGCCTTGAAACAATCAAGGAGCGCTTTGCCGCGCGGATGCACGGAAATCTGCCAACTCCGGTTGCAACTATGCTGGAGCGAAAATTCGGTCAGTTCGAGGCCATAGCCCATGACCTACGCATTGACACAGACAAAATGCCCCCGAAAGAGGCCACAAAGCAGATTCTTTGTGCGCTGGCATGAACAATCTGAAGTTGTTGCATCAGGCCTGAGCGGGTCAAAATGCGTAACTGTGCAGAACGCAAGGTAGCAAAGCTCCGAAATTCTGACAGATCCATTGCTACATCAGAGAATGGAGGAAAACCTATGACACAATTTACATATATCACACTGAAACAGCGGCCGGAACGGAAAGAACAGGCAGCCCAGTGGTTTCATCAGAAATGGGGTGTGCCGCAGGAAGCCTATCTGGAATGTATGGACGCTTATCTCAGCGGAAAAACAGATTACGGCTGGTACCTCTGTATGGACGGTGACATAATTGTCGGTGGTTTGGGTGTGATTGAGAACGATTTTCATAACAGAAAAGACCTGACGCCGAACATCTGTGCTGTTTATACCGAAGCGGACTATCGTTGTAAGGGAATCGCAGGGCGGCTGCTGGATATGGCAGTCGAGGATTTGCGCAGCAATGGGATCTCTCCTGCCTACCTGCTTACAGACCATGAGGGCTTTTATGAACGCTATGGCTGGGAATTCCTGTGCATGGTGCAGGGGGACGGAGAGACAGAGCTGTCAAGAATGTATATCCACAGGTAATGCAGAACAGGGCGCTTCCCATCTAAGCAAAAAAACATCGAGAGATTTTTTCTGAAAAACGATAGAGTATCCTTGCAATTGTAAGGAGGTGAGGTGTGTGAAGGAACAGATTTTGGCGGTGCAGCGGATGCAGGACTATGTGGAACTGCGGGCAGCGAAGAAGAAATGACGGTGAAGCGTCTTAACATTCTTCCCTGACAAAAAGAGATATGCCTGGGGGCGGGGCTCCCAAGCATATCTCTTTTCTGATTCCGGCATGATACAGTGCGGGGAGCCGCGCGGGTGCGGCTGCCGTTGGAGGTGTGCGCAAGGGCGGAGGTGACTTATCGAAGCACAATCCGTTTCTCCCCGCGAGGCGGGCAGACGCGGCCGATGCGCTGCGCCGAGGGCACAGCGCTGCGCAGCGCGGTAAAAAGCGCATCGGCATCCTCCGGCGCGACGGCCATCAGCAGGCCGCCGGAGGTCTGCGGGTCATAGAGCATGTCCTGCACGGCAAGCGGGGTCTGGCCCGCGTCGACATAAGCCTCGGCAAACTGACGGTTGCGATACATCCCGGCCGGCAGAATGCCCATTTCTGCGAAGGCGTGCGCCTCTGAAATCAGATCAATGGCGGCGGTCTCCAGCTCCAGCATGGTGTTGCTGCCCTGCGCCATTTCCAGCGCGTGCCCCAGCAGACCGAAGCCGGTCACGTCCGTGCAGGCGTGGACATGATATTGCACCATGACGTCGCGCGCACCTTTGTTCAGGGTGGTCATCAGCCGCCGCGCCAGCGCAGCGCCCTCCGGAGAAAGCAGACCACCCTTTGCGGCGGTGGTCAGAATACCAATGCCCAGGGGTTTGGTCAGGAAAAGAATGTCGCCCGGCTGCGCGCCCGCGTTGGTCAGCAGGCGCTCCGGATGCACAAAGCCGGTGACAGCCAGACCATATTTCGGCTCGTCGTCTAGAATGCTGTGGCCGCCGGTGATAATTGCGCCGGCCTCATAAACCTTGTCATAGCCGCCGCGCAGCAGTGCGTGCACCGCTTCGCGCGGCAAAGTCTCCGGTACACACATCAGATTCAGCGCAAGCTTTGGCTCACCGCCCATGGCATAGACGTCCGAGAGGGCATTTGTTGCGGCGATTTGGCCAAATATATAGGGATCATCGTCAATCGGCGGGAAAAAATCCACCGTCTGCACCAGCGCCAGCTCGTCCGAAATGCGGTAGACCGAGGCGTCATCCGATTTGTCAAAGCCTACCAGCAGATTCGGATCGTTGTGGACGCGAATTCCGTCGAGCAGCCGGGCCAGCACGCCCGCGCCGACCTTTGCGCCGCAGCCGGCGCATTTGGCCAGCTTTGTCAGCTTTATGTCATCCATTTTGCACCCTCCGTCAATCGTAAAATTGCTTCCAGCACGCCGCCGCCAATGGCCAGCGCTTTGTCGGACACCAGTTTGCAGTAGGATGGATCACAGCGGGGATCCACATCGCCGGCCTTCATGCCGCGATAGACCGGCGTGCCATCGGGCAGAATGCCCCGCAGAACGCCCCCAATCTGGCAAAGCATGGGCTTGCCGTTTACGCTCCCGGCAAGCGCACCCTGCTGCACCACGGCGCCGATTTCCAAATGCTGGCGGAATATCCCATCTGCCGGTGCGCGCAGCACCCGCTCCCCGGCAAAGCCGCCAATCAGACCGGGAATGGCCGTGTTTGGCAGGGGAGAGCCCTGCAAAATGACGCGTCCAAGCGTGTGGCCCCGCATGGTTTCCACCGCTGCATGACAATCCACACCGGCGGTAAAGCCGGGGCCGACGCCAATTACGCAGGGGGCATCCGTGCGTCTGGTGCCAAGATTGCGCTTGGCAAGGATGGCATCAACGAGCACGTCCGGACGCAGCGCGGCGATGCAGCGGGCCTCCGGATCGGCAAGAACCGGGATGGCGCCACGCTCGAGAATGGCAAGCGCCTCCTGCGGCGAGGTTGCGCGGTAAGCGGTCACATCCTCCACCTGCATCTGCCCGTGCAGAAGTGCCTGGGAGAAGCAGACGGTGCGCCGAATGGCAGTGGGCTGCGGCAAATCCGTCATGACAACCTGCATCCGCGCATGGTGCAGACGCAGGGCGATGCCGGAGGCCAGATCACCCGCACCACGAATCAGAATCAGCATAGCAGCACTCCTTTCTCCAGGGCGGCGATCCGGACGGGCTGCGGCAGCAGCGCCGCAAGCTGCTGCGCCGCTGCCAGCCGCGCGGGGCTGTCCGCCTGATTGATGAGAACGTGGGTATGCAGCGCCTCGCGACGCAGAACACAGGCAACGGCCTCGGCACTTGCCAGCTGCTGCGCGCCGGAGAGCGCCCGGAAGCGTTCCGGACGATGCACCACAGCATCAATCGGCTGCCCCAGGCCGGAAGCGCCCACAAGCGCGATGACCTGACCGGCGTTTGCGGGGATCACCGGCTCATGTGGCGCGTGTGCCTTCAGGGGGCGTCCGGCTGAGCCGTCGGCCTCCACCACAACATAGTCCGCAAGCCGGGCCAGCTCCGCGAAGCTCTGCGCCGGCGCGGTCAGCTTACCGCTGGAACAGGGGGTGGCCACACAGAGCACGCCCGCTACCCTGCCGGTCTGCTGCGCAAAGGGCAGATGGGGAGGCGGCCAGATTCGGGTTGAGGTCGTAACAATCACACTGCCACGCGCGCAGAGCTCTGCGGCCAGCCGGTAGAGCAGCGTGGTTTTGCCACCGCCGCCGATGAGCGCCGTGACGCCCCGCGCGATGTGCAGTTCATCAGAAAAGCAGACCATAATACCACGCTCCGGAGTGATTTTTCGTTATTCTGAGAATAGAATAACACGCGCGCGAGGCGGCGTCAAGGGCAAATCGGGGATTGACCTTCGGGGCTGGGGGTGCTATACTGGCGTTATGGATACGAAATTTCATCCCGTTATGACTGTCCGGATTTTTGGAGAGGGGAAGTGCCTGGGTCCCGGCATCGCAGAGCTGCTGCGGCGGGTCGAGGCGCTGCATTCGCTGCGCGCGGCGGCGCTTGCCATGGGCATGGCCTACTCCAAGGCGTGGGCAATCACCAAAAATGCCGAGGCAGAGCTTGGCGTCAAACTGCTGGTTACCTCGACCGGCGGCAGGAACGGAGGAGGTGCGGTGCTTTCGCCCGAGGCAGAACAAATCCTTGCCGCTTATGAGGCATACCGTGGCGCTGTTGAGCGCTATGCGCGGGAGGCCTTTCGCGACTGCTTTCAAAATGTGCTATAATCCATCCGGCGCCCCGCAGAAGGAAGCTCTGCGGGGCGCTGTACTTTGATTCTGCCGTCTATTTTCCGCGCCGGATGCATATCCTGTTCTGGGTATATGCAGACCCGGTTACAAAAGCAAGGACTTTATACCGAGTTCAGGTGATTGCTGTAAGGGGGTAGACACATGAGGGAGAATTTGGAGCAGCGCGCCTGCGATTTGGCAGTCTACATCATAGAAAACCGCGCAACCGTCCGCGCCGCAGCGCGGCAGTTTGGGGTCAGCAAATCGACCGTGCATAAGGACCTGTCCGAGCGGCTTCCCGGCTGTAACCGGGCGCTTTATGAGGCGGTACAGCATATTCTCGCGCAGAACAAGGCCGAGCGCCACATACGCGGCGGCATGGCCACCCGGCGGAAATATCGCGGCGATGCTGCGGACTGACGGGAGGTGCGGCGGATACAGAGCAGAGTTTGTCACATTTAGCAGAATAATTACATGTAACGATTAAAAATAAATGCAATTTGTGGTTGACAAGCGGGGGCTGACATGGTAATATATACGCGTGAGTTGGAGCATTATCTGGCAAAAGCGTGTTTATGCTGCGATGCCGCTCCTTGCTTTTTTTGCCCATCGACAAAATCTGTCACGCTTCGGGCTGTGAAATATTTACACATAAATGATATATATATATATATATATATTGTACAGTTTCGCCATATTTGCTCATTTTGCTTTCTTACAAAGCAACTATTTTTTGTTTCAACAGGCTCCGGCGCGGTGCGGAGTAAATCTGTATCTTTATGCTGCGACGCAGTGTTAAGATAAAATTCGAAAAACGGAAAAGGAGAAACAAGAATGAGCACACACAAACTGAGCAGACTGCTTGCACTCGTTTTGGCACTGGTGCTTGCGCTGGGCTGCCTCACGCCGATTTCGGCCGTGCAGCCGCAGAGTGAGAACGAGACTGCCACAGGCGAGGCGTTTAGCGGCAACCCTGACGCGGTAAAGCGGGCCGACGAGCCCGGCGAGCCGGTCGAAATCATGGTTCAGCTTGACGGTGAGACCGAGTACGTCAAGACCGCCGACCTCGAGCTGGCCACCAAAAAGGCTCCGGAACAGCTTGCGACCATGAAAAAGGCCGAGCTGACGATTGAGTCCACGCTTTCCAGCCAGATTGAGGTTGAGAATTACTATTCTCTGCTCTTCAACGGCTTCAGCTTCGTTGGCGAGGAGTGGATGGTCGAGGCGATCAACGAGATCCCCGGCTACACCGCCTTCGTTTCCCCGACCCTTGAGCTGATTGAGCCGACGACGACGGAAAGCACCACCCTGACCCCCTCAATGGGCACCAGCACCGGTCTGGTCGGCGCGACCAATGCCTGGGACTATGGCTACACCGGTGAGGGCATGGTTGTTGCCGTCATCGACACCGGCATTCGTCCCACGCACGAGGCCTTCTCCGTCATGCCCTCGAACCCCAAGATCGACGAGGACTATCTTGAGAATGTCTTTAATAAGTATGGCGACAAGCTCCATGCCGGCAACGGAAGCTACTCCGCCGACATGTATTATAATGAGAAGCTGCCCTTCAACTGGGACTACTTCGACAACGACGCCATCCCCAACCACACCGCTTCTGACCACGGCACCCACGTTGCAGGCATCGCGGCCGGTAACAACGGCGGCGATTTCAGAGGTATTGCACCTGATGCACAGGTTGTGACCATGCAGGTCTTCACCGATGCGGGCGGCGCTGCGTTCTCCACGCTGCTGCTGGCTCTTGAGGACTGCGCTTACCTCGGCGTGGACACCATCAATATGTCCCTGGGCGCAACCTCCGGCTTCACGGCCTACTCCTACATCGACGACGCCCTTGAGATGGCCTATGATGCACTCGAGGCTGCCGGTGTCACCGTCTGCGCCGCTGCCGGTAACGACGGCCATGCGCAGTTCTGGAACAACTTTGGCGACTATTACTATTCGCAGTATCGCTGGCTGGCTGCCAACCCCGACATTGGCCTCGTCAGCGCACCGGCCACTTTCCCCGGCTCTCTGGCGGTTGCCTCCGTGGTCAACATGGATACCTCCACGGCTGCCTATCTGACGGCCTATGGCCAGGAGTATAGCCCCGTGTCCAGCGTCTACAGCGCACCGGTGATCGGCTCGCTGGAGGCTAAGGAGTATGACCTCGTCTGGGTCGGCCTCGGCAAGGCTGAGGACTATGAGGGCCTCGACGTGACGGGCAAGATCATTCTTGCAAAGCGCGGCGACAACACCTTCACCGACAAGGCAACCAACGCCCTGAATAACGGCGCTGCCGGTATCCTTGTTATGAACAACGTTTCCGGTACGGTTTCTACCGGCGTTGACGTCCAGATTCCTTATGGCGTTCTCTCCCTCGAGGATGGAGAGAAGCTGTATGCCAACCTGGTTGACGGCCAGGGCAAGATCACCGTTGTCCGCGGCCTTGCCTATTCCAGCGTCCAGATGGCCACGACTTCCTCCTGGGGCACGACCTCTGACCTGAAGATCAAGCCGGAGATCGCGGCGCCTGGCGACAAGATCCGTTCCTCCATCGGCTTCTCCGCAGACAATTCCTACGCCACCTGGAGCGGCACTTCCATGGCAACGCCGCACATTGCCGGCGGTATGCTCCTCATCAAGGAGCGCCTGCAGAAGCTCTATCCCAGCAAGAGCGCCTCTGAGATCAACGAGCTGGCCTATGCCTTCCTGATGAGCACCGCCCACCAGGTCAGTGGCTTTGTCCGTCAGCAGGGCGCCGGTCTGATGGACCTGGATGCGGCTCTGACCACTGAGGCTTATCTGACTGTTCCCGGCGTGCAGCGTCCGAAGCTGGAGCTGGACGACAGCGAGGATGGCACCTTCACCTTCTCCTTCACAGTCAACAACATCAGCAAGACGGCCAAGACCTTCAAGCTGGACTATTCCGCACTGACGGAATCCGTCTCTGAATTCGATTATGACCACACGGTTGTTTATGAGGAAAACTACGCTGCCCGCTTTGGCGTGGATAACCCCGAGACCGTCACCCTGAAGGTTCTTACCGGCACTCCGCTGGATGTCAGCGATCTTTGCACCCTCGAGGGTGCGGAGACGATCGTGGTTCCGGCCAACGGCAAGAAGACCGTTACCCTGACCCTTTCCTGCACCGACGAGCTGATGGACTACTTCGAGGAGAACTGCGAAGCCGGTATGTACCTCGAGGGCTTCATCAAGCTGATTGACACCGATGCAGAGGGCACGAACCTCTCCATCCCGTTCCTCGGCTACGTTGGCGACTGGGACGAGCCCGCAATCTTCGACGTCGGTACCTACTGGCAGAGAGAGGTTGGCGAGATCAGCTATCAGCAGAGCACCACCAGCTACTATAAGTATGTTGGCTATGGCACGCTGGAGCAGGGCCTCGGCCTGAACTACTATGCCGATATGTACGGTGAGACCTATCTGGCTGACCGTAACGCCATCTCCCCGAATGGCGACGCCAAGCTCGACGGCGTGGACTACATCGAGTTCTCCATGCTGCGTAACGCTGCGAAGGTGACGCTCACCATCCGCGACGCAGAGGACAACGTGCTCGAGACCCTCTATGATGGACGCCACTTCATTAAGGAATATTACGCCGGCGGCTCCATGAACGGCGGCGTGACCTACACCGGCCTGACCCTTGACTTCACCGGCGAAAATATGGCCGAGAACGAGACGGTCTACATGGTGCTTGAGGGCTGGCTGGACCGCGACGAGTATCTCCCCGAGAATAACAAGAACGGCCAGTGGATCATCCCTATTACCAAGGATACCGTGGCTCCGGCTGTCAAGGTCGTGGATGGCGGCATCGAGGTCATCGACACCAACTACACCGCTTACTACGCAATCTATGCTGACGAGGCACGCACCGAGCTGATCGACGAAGGCGGCGTCTTCGCGATGGAGCGCGGCGAGGCAACCCCCGTTGCGGTCGATCTGGATACCTACTATGTTTTCACTGCGGACTATGCCCGCAACGAAGCCTTCTACAAGGTCGAGGGTGGCGTGGTCTACTCGATGGACTGGGCTTCCACCTTCACCTCCCGTCCGCTTGCCGGTCAGTCCGTTATCAACTGGAATGAAGGCATCTACGAATACACCTGGCTCGAGTTCAACCCCGAGGCCCCGAACGCTGTGACCTACCTGTCGGAGCCCAGCTATGAGCAGACTGACGTGATGGCTGAGCATAGCGGCTGGGATATCCATGCAACCGAAGTCGGTGTGGATGGTACGCTCTATGCCTCGAACCTGGTCTCCCTGCTTACGATCGATCCCGAAACCTTTGAGCGCACGCTGGTTGCAGACTTCTGGTGCGCAGATGGTATTAAATGCAATGTCTATAACCTGACGATCAACCCCGATACCTTCGAGATGTATGCTTACGCCTGGATTTATGGTGTTCCCGGCGCCAATGGCAACAACTACTGGTTCGCGAAGGTAGATCTTGAGACGGCAGAGCTGATCCCGATGTGGGCATCCGGCCAGTTCGACTACAATGGCATGGCATTCATCGATGGCGAGAGACTGTTTGTACAGGGCTTCTTGAATAACTATCATTTTATTGACTACCGTGATGGCACTGTTCTGGATACCTTCGACCAGAGCCTGAAGAATCCGCTCTATGGTGGCACGGAGGTTGGCTTCTATGGCTTCGCCCAGGATATTATCTATGATAAGGAACTCAACTGTGTCTACATTTCTGACGGCGGCTCCTGGTTCCGTGATTGCCGTTACAATGCAGCCGGTATCATCAAGTTCGACCTGAACACCAGAACGGCGACCCTCCACACCGTCGGCAACGACGCCGGTTACCAGGTCTTTGGCCTCTACTTCCGCGATGAGGTCAAGCCGCAGGACTTCTATGTTGTCAAGACCCTGATTGACGCCATTGGCGAGGTTACCTATAACAGTGGCGAGGCCATTGACGCCGCCCGCGAAGCCTATGACAACCTGACTGCTGAGGACAAGGCCCGCGTGGATAACTACGAGGATCTGCTCTCCGCAGAGCACCGCTACGCTATCGTCAAGGCTGAGCATTCCTCCTATCTGGTTGCAAAGTACTATGCCAAAGTGGTTCTGGCTGAGCTTGAGGCTTACGACACCAGCGACCTGAACGCCCACCAGCTCGACCTGTTCAACGAGGCAGTTGAGAGCTTTAAGGCGGCTCTGGCCGAGGCCAAGACCTCTGAGGAGATCGCGGCTGCACTCGAGGCACTCTTTGCAGTGATCGATAACCTCGACACCCTCTGCCCGTCCGCAGAATTCAGCGATGTGGACGCCAAGGCATGGTACCATGAGGCCATCGACTACGCAGTCGGCAACGGCCTGATGAACGGCATGGGCGACGGCACCTTCGCGCCGAACGCCGAGATGACCCGCGCACAGCTCGTCACCGTCCTGTACCGTATGGCTGGTTCCCCGAGTGTTGAGGGCATTGAGAATCCGTTCAAGGATGTCGCAGAGAATGCATGGTTCGTGGACGCAGTTCTGTGGGCAGCCGACAACGGCATCGTCAACGGCACCTCCGCAGATACCTTCTCCCCGAACGCAGCGGCAACCCGCGAGCAGTTTGTGACCATCCTCTATCGCTACACCGCCGGTGAAGCTGTTGAGGACGACAAGCTGGCAGATGTTCCCGATGCAGACCGCATCAGCGACTATGCACGCGAGGCTATGAACTGGGCTGTTGCCAACGGCCTGATTCAGGGCGACGACAAGGGCCAGGTCAACCCGCTCAACAGCGCGACCCGTGCCGAAATCGCAACCCTGCTCATGCGCTTCTGCGAGAGCAACTAAAACCTGTTTGCGCCATTCAAGTTTTTCTTCTTCTTCATCTGGCGCTCCTTTCCTTTCCCCGCCGGGAGGCTACGGCCTCCCGGCACTTATTTAGACGGAATAAATATCCAAACGGGATGCAGGCTACTCTGCATCCCGTTCACTTTGCATATATCGGATACTGCGAGGGAAATCCATACCGCAGAAAGAATTGATGATATGAAACAATAATTCTGTTGATATTTGTCAATATTCTATTATAATAGACAATGCCAGGAATGGGCAGTATGCGAAATTGACGCACCGCTATCTGCAACTGACAGAGCGCGGACAATGTGGTGAGCATGAATGGAGGATGAAAAATGATTTGTAAGAATTGTGGGGCAGCCTTAGCAGACGATTGTATCTTCTGTTCTTCCTGCGGCAGCAAGCTTGAACCTGAACCGACAGGGGAAGCTGCAACAATGATGGATTCCGGCTTTCGGGGAACAGGGAATCTGGTGGAAAGCGATTTGGTGGCGCACATACCTCAGGAGGAGGTTGGAATTGCGCCGCAGTTTTCTGTCGCATTCGCCCCTGAGGATGCCGCTGCCTTTCTGACTGATGAAGACCCAAGATGTCCCAACTGTGGGGAGATACCGGAGGCGGGCGCCTTATTCTGCAATCACTGCGGCACGAAACTGTGTGAATCTGTACCACAGAATGCAGCACAGACGCCCCCGGCAGGACGTGCGCGCAAATTCCCAATCAAGTGGGTTTGCATCGCCTCAGGTGCGGTTTTACTGTTAATCATTATTATCCTTATTGTTGGCGCTGCAACGAACTGGTTTGGAGCAAAAGGGCCTGCTGCCCAGATCGGTTCAGCATTTAAGAATACATTCAGCGCAGAGAGCTACACAGTCGATTTCAGCTTTTCCTATGACGAGTATAGAATCGCTGATACCAGAGGCATCGGCACGGCATATTTTGTTTTGCAGCCGGCTCAGCGCAATTTTACCATGTATATTGATGTCGTGCTTGATGACGAATCTGCTGTGTTCGCGATTTATGACGGTTATTATATCGTAAGCTACGAATCTGGAACCTGGGCCATTGACATCAGTGACGAATTGGATGAGTACTTTAATGCGTATGAAGAAGCGCAGTCGATGGATTCATCGCTCAAGAACATCTCCTGGAAGAAGTTGATTGATAATGTCTCGTATGATGGGGCTTATGATGAGGCCAGTGAATATGTTGACTTTGACAACCTTAGCAGATGCCTGACGGACTATCTGATGAAGCTGAACGATGAGAAGTGGCTACAAGATCGTCATCGTGCCCAGAGAAGCCCGTGTTCCTAGCGGGATAGCACTCAGGGTAAAACTCTACGACCTCATAGGCCGCTGCGGTGCGGAACCGGATTTCTCCGGCGGCACCGAAGTACACACCCTCGGAATTGGCGGGATCTTCCGCAACCCAAATGGTGGTGTTCTCATACATCTTGTAGAGCAGATCAACAAGCCGCATCATCTTCTTCATCGTTATCCTCCTCGTAGTTTTCTTCGAAGCGGTCTTCGGTGATACCGCCGTAGGTGTAGCCGTTGTCAAAACTCAGGTAGACCGGTGCATCTTCATCGTAGTTGCCAAGAAACTCAATCAGTTCACCGACTGTCATGGTTCTGCGGATTTGGTCAATGCCATAGCCCTCGCGGAGGGTCTGGATCAGTAGCTTTTTCATGGTTTGACCTCCCGATGCCAGCGTTCATAATCGGCTTTTCTTGTGTTTTCGGTTGCTGTAATCCACTGACAGTTGCTCGGGCAGTACCCTTTTGAACTGTCAATTCGGTCTATTGTGAGTTCCTCTGAATACCCGTTTCCCATCGCCCATTTTTCAAATACAGCAAAATCAGTTGCCCATTCTGAGCAAACGGTAACGCCTTTCCCACCGTAATAGCGATAGTATTTATGATTTGGATTTTCGCAACGCTTCTTCATGGAAACCCAAATGGAATACAACCGTGTATATCGCCCGTTGTGTTTTCTTTTCCGACACCCACATGAAATTACACGCCCTCTTTGTAGGTCATAACCATACGCCGTAACCTCTTTCCCACAGTCGCATTCGCAAATCCACTTAACCGAGTTTCCTGTCTTTATAGGCAGTTTGGCTGTAAGTTTTCCAAACCTCATGCCGGATAAATCTTTAATCATCATTTCCTCCAAGCCCTCGTAACCTCCGGGGCGGGCGTTTATCAGATGCAGTAGAACCGAATTTCGCCGTTCACCAGCTCGTACATGAAGCTCGCACAATCGAAGCGAACATAGTTCCAATCGGTGGATTCGTACACGGGCGTACGCTCGTAAGTATTGGATTTGCGGAGCTGGTGGTGCTTATTGACCTCGTAGGAACTGACCTCGTGGAGAATGCGGATTTTTTCAGGAGCAAAACCGCACTCGTCGGCGATAAATGCCACGGCATCTTCGTCGGTCATCGTGTGCCCGGCGTGGGAAAGGTGCTCATAGTCACGCTGGGTCATGTTTGTGCCGGCGTTGGCAGGCTTCCATTCCAGCTCCCGATCCAGATCGGCGGTCAGCTTTTCAATGCAGCGGTCACGCTCTGCCATATCCTTTTTGAACTGCTTTTCGGTTTCGAGGATCACACTCCGCAGCCGGGAGATTTCTTCTGCCCGTGCCCGGCAAATCCGGGACACACCGTTGCCATTGACAAATGCTTTACAAAAAGCATTCTTGTCGCCGTCGAAGTTGTAGTAGGCTTCTTCAATTTTTGCGTACTCGTCAGCGGTGGGTTCAAAACCCGTGCGTTCGATAAACTCGGAAATCATCATCTTGTGTCCCTCCTTAGTGGATGCACACGGTCATGTAACCGGTGCCGTTCTGCCAGAACTTGAATTCAGTCTTGCCGGATGTGTTGTGCTGTTGAACTGCGGCTCCGTTGGTTTTGTAGGTGATGGTCATTTGGAAATCCTCCTTGATTTTTCTGCCTTACTCGGTTATAATCAAGGTGGCCGGGGTAAGGCTCCCGGCTCACCTTTCGGGGTGGAAGATCGGCGGTCTTTGCGGGGCGGCCGATCTTTTTTACTGCTCGTTCATGATGCGCTTCACGCTCTCACGAAGTTCTTCCAGCGTTTCGCACTTCTCAATGAGTTCGAGGATCGCTTTCAGGAGAGCCTGTGTCACATTCAAGTCGTTCATTACCTCACTTCCTTTCATAAGAGGTTTTGTTTACCTCTGCCTTACATGGATATAATACACTATTTCCGTGTACTCGTCAATAGAAAATGTGAAAATTCTCGTGAAAAAGTAAAACTTTTTTATTGACATCTTCATCAAAATCGTGTATGTTATGAATGAGGTGAGTTGAATGGCAATATCAAAGAAAATTAAGTCGTTGCTTGCGGAAACGGATAAGAAGCAAGTTGATCTACTGGAAATTCTCGATATCAGCAGCAAGCAAAGTTTGAGCAACAAATTTACCAACGAAAGATGGTCTGCCGAAGACCTTTCCAAAATAGCTGACTTTTGTGGGTGTAAATTGGCGTTCGTCTTGCCCAGCGGTGAGAGAATTGTCATCAATGATGATGCATCTGCGGATGTAGGAGGGTAACTGCCATGTATAGAGATTATACAAAAGAGGGTATCCGCCGCACAATCATTTCGTTTGACCCGTTCCTACACCGGGAGGATGTTCGGAGCCTGACCGATGCCCAGGTCGGCAAGAAATATGGATTGGCTACACAGACGGTCAAGGCCATGCGCCGGCATTTGGAAGTCCCGTTTGAAACCATCCAAATTCTGTGCCACCAGCTGGAGTGCCAGCCGGGGGATATCATGGACGCAAGTACCTGTTATGTAATTCCGGCCAAAGAAAAAGAATAAGAAAGCAGCAGGTGCCGCTGCCACACGACACCTGCTGCTTTTACTTTTTGTCCTTACGCCGCCTTGTCTGAGTACCAGCACGATAATGCGTAATCTTGGGTGGGTCATTCGGTATGTAGACGATGATCTCCGAAAGGTCACACCCCAACGCCTCACAAATCAGATCGAGATGTTCGAGGTTAATCCGCTCTGTTATCTCATGGTAAATCTCATTTATGGTGGTTGGACGGATGCCCGTGAGCCGGGCAAGGTCGGCTTGCGTCAAGCGCAACTCTCCGAGTTTTCTTGACAAATAAATCTTAATCATACTTACGCCGCTCCTTCAGTGATAATCTACCGCAAATCCATTGATTTTTGGTAGAAATGTTAGATTATCACGGATTGCGTTATAAGTACCCGGCATGAGCGGCGCTAAAGAAAGAGGCACCACACAGAAAAGTGTGATGCCTCTTTCTTTTACAAGTCGGTTTCCAATACGAAAACATCCCGTAGTATATAAATAACAGTGGTTCGTATTGGTACATTTGGTGGAGTATAGGGGGATCGAACCCCTGACCTCAAGATTGCGAACCTTGCGCTCTCCCAGCTGAGCTAATACCCCGAATATTATGTTGTTTTCCGAACTTTTTGGGTGTAAATGAAAAATAAAACGTGAGAAGAAAAACGGTGAAAATGGGACCCGCTTAGCGGATGGCTTGCTCTCCCAGCTGAGCTAATACCCCGGATATTTGGTTGTTTTCCGAACTTTTCAGACGAAAATAAAAAACTGAATATGCGAAGAAAATTGCCGAAAACGGGACCCGCTTAGCGGATGGCTTGCGCTCCCAACTGAGCTAATGACCCAAATAACACCGGAGCCGTTACGACTCAGTTCCGGACGAGGTTTATTATAGCACAGTTTTGAAAAAAAGCAATAGCAAAATGAGAAGTTTTTAAAAGAATTGTGTGAGCATAATCAAAAGAATTGACAAATGTCCAGATTTGAACAGATTATGCGATTCGGACTTGCGGAATGCGTCATCCAATGCTATAATCAAACAAATAATTGAAAGTGTGGTGAGAATATGGACAGCAGCAGTAGTAGCCGCGCGGCAGGCCGGAAATATCGAGCTTCTTTCCATCGCCGGGTGCGATGGCGGTTTGTGCTGCTCGTTCAGCGTACCGCATTGTAAAAGAGCTTGAATCCATTTTCCATTGTCTGCCGCCAGGCTGTACCGCATCCCTTTTGCGGGTGTAGATCGGCCGAGGGCTTGACAATGGTTTTTTTATGCCCGTTTTGCCCTAAAGTACCTTCTATACCTGCTTTCTGTAAGAGCCTGAAATTCATTACAAAAAGGAGGTTGTCGCAATGACAATGAAACTGAAGTGGCAGACACAGCAGACAGATTACGTCAGACATCCGGATTATCCGGCCGAAATTGCCGAAAGCAAGGTAGTCAATGCTGGCGATCCCGTGTATTGCCCAAATGATCGCTGCTACGAGAATCAGGAACAGAAACCGAATCACACCCGCCGGAATATTGCCTTCGATTCGAATGTTTCTATCGATGGAATGGCTGAAAATTCGCTTGGCAACATAACGGTTTCTTTTTCTTTTTGCGCGGATTGTTAAATCATCGCCCGGCGCAAAAACATTTTGTACGCCGCCGAAAAGAACAACATCCTGTGCTTGTTCGGGATATCTGCGCAATGCGTGCTCCTCAATTCGTAAAATGGTTATATATGACGTATGGCTGAGTTGATAAGGCTCACCGGAAAACAATGCCCGAATCAACTTGGTGGATTTCGACTGGTAATACTGTTGTGTACTGACTTCCGCGAGCGCACCGTTAAAAATGTGCGTCGATCCGCTTCTTTCGTAAAACTGTATAGAGGTGGATTGCGCATTCTGACGATTTCCGTTATTCAAAGGAACGTTGTGTACCGTCACGTTTGAATTTACAAGACGATCCGCACCTTCTGTAAGGCTGTTTAAGCGAACACCGCAGGTGGGACATGTGCCATACGAATCATCATAAACTGCATTGCAAAGAGAGCACCTTTTCATTGCTTGTTCCTTTCTTTTACTCGGGTTGGTTATCGCTGCCCAAAAGCGTCAACAGCTCCGGCGTATATATTTCAAAAGTTTTCATCATTAACAACGTTTCCGCATCAAGACCGAAAATCAGAATCAGCGAGAGAAAAATGCTCCATGACATTTTCCGCTTCTCGGTTTCTATTGCAAGAACCTGCTGGCGGCTGATATTCAATCTTGCGGCAAGGTTTGCCTGGGATAAATGCAGTGCTGCACGCATTATCGGCAACTTGGAAGTCATACGGGCTATATACTTTGCTTGAAGTTCCTTCACATACGCACCCACTCTCACAATGTTCCTTTCGTAAAGTATCTAACTTCATGAGAAAAAGCCGCAAGATGCCTGTACTGCAAGCATCTTGCGGCTTTTTTGACCACATTTTTGACGGCTATAATTGAAATCGCTGCATGTTATCCTTCTTCGTTTCCATGATAAGGTACAATAAATTGCGCAAATTGAAAATGGCAAAAAAGTAGACACGGC
>CAYXIN010000004.1:0-45920 GCA_964465395.1 uncultured Oscillospiraceae bacterium
TGCCGTCGATGAAGATGTACTCATAGTCGCCGGCAATGCTGGTCATGGGCTCGTTGCTGTAGTCCGTCTCATTATAAATAACGTCAACGCCCTGGGCAGAGAAATAGTTGCCAAAGGCACCGGTGTTATTTACGGAGGCGATTGCCAGAGAGTTGGTGTAGGAGCCGGGGCTGCCGACGGTGTTCATGGAAACATCGTCCGCATAGAGATAGCCGGCCTGACCATGCTTTGCGGCCTCTGCCCAGCCATAGGAGTTGCCGGCGGACATGACCACGACAGTATCACTCTCGGTCAGCTTGTCAAGAATCTTCTGATAGGTCGAATTGGTGATGAAGCCAGGCGCAGCAGAGCCGAGGGAGAGGTTCACGCTGTCGCAGCCCAGAACGATGGCGTCCTCAATGGCAGCCATGTAGTCAGAGTCATAAGCGCCGCCGTACTTGCCGAAGACCTTCATGACAATGATCTGTGCATCGGGCGCAACACCCTGCACGCCGGTCTGATCCAGAGCCTTGACGAAGCCATCCTCGCCGTCGGAAATCCAGGCGTTGGCAGCGGCGATACCGGCAACGTGAGAGCCGTGGCCACTCTGGGTATCAAGGTCATGGGAATAATAGTCGAGATCCAGATCAATGTAGTTATAGGCAAAGGGCACCTTCGAGGTCTTGTAGAACTCTTCCGCTTTCGCATTGGGAGAATAGTTCTTCGTGCGCGCATTGAGCTCGTCCATGACGTCGGCAATCTCGTCGACGGTCAGCACGTTCATGCTCTGCATATATTCCGCAAGCGTCATGCCAAGCTCGGCGGCACGCAGGCTCATGGAATACTCATAGCCATCCGCAGCAAAGCTCTCGTGATCGTCGTCCAGACCGGTGTCGATGATCGCAACGCGGCTGCCCGCGCCGGTATAGCCCGCGGCCCAGGCAATATTGCTGCCGATCTGCGCGGAGGAGGTGCTCATGTTCGGGTCGGAGACTGTCTCCTCCTGCACTACGCAGGGCTCATAACGCGTCTCAAGAACCACGTCCTTGACGCCGGAAACGCGCAGAATGTCGTTGATCTGGCCATAGCGGACGTTCGCGGAGATGACGTTCGCCGTCAGGGTCAGATTCCACTTCACGTCAAGCGTCTGGCCGAGCTTCTGCTCGATCGCAGCCGTGACATTGTACTGCTCGTCCTTCAGCGCGCGGCGATAGGCAATCGCTTCGCTGTTGGTGGAATAGCTCTGCATGGAGAAGCCCTTCTCCATGGTGGATGCATCCTCCAGAACGATGGAGACACGCACGATCTCGTCTGCGTCGTACTGCGGCGCATTGAGGTCTGTGCCTTCGCAGGTTCCGTCCGGCGTCAGTGCAGAGGACTGCACACCGCTGGCGTCGTTGGTTTTGCTGAATGCAAGGTCCTGGTATCTGCTGTTCGACGGCTCAACCGCGCTCACCGGCACGAGCAGTCCAAGCAGCATCGCCACAACCATGACGAGCGACAAAACCCGTTTGCTTACTTGTTTCATTGCTTGCTATCCTTTCTTCTCTGTTATATTTATCCACACGGCGCGCCGTGTTAGATACGAGTGTAATGTTATGCTATCAAAAAACGCTTTTTGCTCCAAAACTGGACAAAATATCCAAACCTATCACTATATATTCAGAATCATAGCACATCACCGCGCGGTTGTCAATTCCGGACAGTTTTTTCTCGATTTTCAACAAATTCGAACACTCAAATTAAACATTCTGACGAAACCAAATCCCCCATTATGGCTACAAAGCTCCCATGGGAGAATCAGAGAGCACGCAATGCTGCTTCATAAATAAAAATGGAGTCAGGTTGCAAGCCTGACCCCAAAACGTTATGTTACGACCAGCCAAGGGCGTACCAGCGGCCTTCGGCATAGAACACCCTGACCGGCCAGGAGTAGTTTACGCTCTCGGCCTTCTGATAATCGTACCATGTTGCAGTGATTTCATATATCATAGCTTCGTCTACTGCAATCGAATACTCGCGACTCAGCTCATCCTTCAGAGCCTCAAATTTCTCTCCACTCTCCGTGTCGTAGCCATACACGGCAGTTTCAATCCCCGGATCGACAATGGAACTGGATGCATCTAAATCGATATCAAAGCTGCTTGCAAGCGTCTCCTGCATGGCGGGATGCACGCAGTCCTTGTATTTTTGTGTATCGCCCGCTATGACTGCTGCCGCAACAAAATCACGCGCAACTGCCTCCGCAGAATGCCCGATTTCATCCGCGTCGTTCTTTTGTGAGGAATCGGTATCGCCTGAATTGGGATAGGACGGTACATCTGTGTAACGCCCGGCATCGGAGGCGGGAGACGCGCAACCGAACAGGGACAAAAGAAGCAGCGCAAGCACCAGAACAAATGACAGCTTTCTCGTAGAAATTCCCTCCAAAATTTACACATCATCCCAAAACGGGATATTTTGATTATACATTGACCGTTGGATTATCTGTGCGCTCCAAAAGGTAGTCGATTGACACATTATTATCCCATAATGGTATGATTTTGCGGTTGGCCGTTTGCTGTCTCCTTCATACTCACGGTTTTATTCTATCTTCATACAATTGCTGCGTCATTTCCACCTGTTTTTTGGCTTTGTCGCAAACATATTCCGGCACGTGGTTAAAGCTACCGGTTTCCGTGAAGCACACTGCTGCGCAGACGCCGCATATATCCCTGTAGGCGCATGTGCTACACTTCGACGGCATCCGAATCTTCGCCGTTTCGTCCCGAATATAATCCCAAGCCTCATCAAAGCTCTGCTCTCGCAGATCCACCACGGGCGTTGTCAGCATACCGCAGGGCAGCATTTTTCCATTCCATGTGACCCAAAAGCTGCTGGAACCGGCGCGGCAGCGGACACCATCATTTGTCTCGGCAGGACAGGCCACTTTATATTGATTTACCAGCCTGCACATATTCTGCGCGCGCTGAGAAAACTCTTCACCACTAAAGCGAATTGCATCCCACTGAACAGAGTAACGCGCTGCCTCTTCGGCAGTGAGACGGCTCGCAGAACCAAAATGTTCCTCATTGACCCGTACTGGGGGATACATATAGCTGGATGCTTTTACGTTTACATCCAGTTCCACTGCGTCTGCGTAAATCTGCTCAAGATCATGGCAGTTATATTGTGTGATAGACAAATTCAGACTG
The DNA here is from genome assembly GCA_964465395.1 of uncultured Oscillospiraceae bacterium. GTDB lineage: Bacteria > Bacillota > Clostridia > Oscillospirales > Oscillospiraceae > JAZOXB01. Next base: position 3,174 of record CAYXIN010000004.1, read on the forward strand.
ACTGACACGCCTGACTGACGCAAGGCGCGTATATTCTCCTTCACACGCTCATAGATCGGCAGGCCGCACATATCCGCATAGGTTTTATTACTGCCACCATAGAGGGAAATATTGAATCGAGCAGGCGGATCCTTTAAGAAGCGTTCAAGAATCTCACCCTGTAGCATGGAGCCATTGGAATTGATTGATATCATCAGTCCCATTTTTTTCATGCCTTCGTATATTTCAAAGAAATCCTTGCGCACCAGTGGCTCACCGCCAGTCAGGAGAGCAAAAAGCATGCCCTTTTTTTGCGCAGCCGCCGCAATGTGCAACCACTGCTGTGCTGTCAGCTCTCCCCCCTGCGCAATTACCTGTTCGGCAGACTGATGCACATAGCACATAGGGCAGTTAAAATTGCACCGTGCTGTCAATTCAAAATTTCCAGCAATCGGAATCCCCAACATGCGTCCCTTCTGATGCAGATAGGTAACAATATTGGGCTCAGTACGTTTCATTTTCATTCGCGCAACACTCCCTCCAGAGCAATAATCGCGGATTCATCCGGAGTACAGGCCAGTTCAAATACCGGAACCGCTGAGAGAACACGCAGAACAGTTTCCATGACCTGCTCCACATCTGTTCTGTCCCAGACATTCACACTGCACCCCTCCCAAACGCGTCGAAATGCTTCACCGCCTGCCAGTTGACGAATGGAAGTTTGCGGTGCCTGTTTTAGATAGACAAAGGCAGCCAGCGGTAGCGTGCGGTTCTTGCAGATTTGAGAACTCCCGGAAAAAGGAACGCCGCAGGAAAAAGCAGCATCCCCAATTAACCGCACAGCGGCACGATCACCGTTGAGAACCTCCGCGCCGCGCAAGCGCTCCCATAGCGCTGCCTGAGTGGATTTTCCTGCGCCGGAGGGCGCAGTAAAGAGGATTCCCCTCCCCTTTCGCGCCAGATAGGATGCATGGATCAGAAAACCATCTGCTTGGGCAAGCAAATGCTCAATGGCTATGGAATTTAAGATGGTTTTCGTACCAATTTTTTCAGGAAATTGACAGGCCAGTAGCTGAACCAGGTGCTCATGATCCCGATGAGCCGCCCGAATATAGGCAGTCTCCCAGCTCTTTTGAACAGTGCCAATATAACGCACCGTCCACTCCCCTTCCTGATAGGCACGAAACTCCGGAACCCGAACGATGCAGTCGCCAGACGGAGATGTTAGCGCATCCACAAGCTGGAAGCAAAATCGGTGCGGATTGGCAACCGCTGTTACCCGAAACGGGGCAAGAATATGCTCCTCGGAATACATTCGGTCATCCGGAATCTCAACCGCAATATCCACACCTGCAAAGCTATAGAATTTCTCCATAATCGCTCACCCGCAGGAAATGAACATAACGCGGCTGCCTGTGGTCGTATAATGTCCGGCCATAACCTGCTTTGTTTCTCCCGACTGTATGCCGCCAGTGATAAAAACCCGGTAGGTGATGCCACCGCAGAGGATATCAGCGTCAGTATTCTTGTAGTATATAACCACATCATCTACGATATCTTCGTCTGAAATATTCGTCACATTCAGCGCTCCATCGAGACTCTGTAGCGCAAGCCTATCCTCAAAAAGGTTCAAAGGCTGGCTGAACAGCGCTACATTTAACGCCCTTGCCGTACTGTAAGCAGCTTCGGCATCATAGCACATCCTGTTGCTTTCAAGAACAACCACCGTCTGACCGATCGGCAGGGTGGATAGTGTAAAGAAGGCAGTCTGAGTCCCCACAGGCATCTCAATTTCTGCATACTGGATATCGGCTGTGCCTGTATTCTTTACAGCAATCATCAGGACGTCCGAGACGGGATCGTCCGAGCCATCCTCCATGTACACACCGGTGTAACTTGAAACATCCTCGATCAGCAGCCCATACTCCAGGCTGACGGGAAGCTTCCGGGTGTTATCAACCGAAGTCTGGATCATGGACGGCGTATCGGACAACTGCTCCTCATTGTGCTCGTGCCAGCGAATGATCAGGAACAGCGACAGAATCAGCACTGCAACTGCAAGGACAATCAAAAGCCACAGGCGTGAGCCTTTCTTCTTCATTACTTGTTTTGCACTCATAAGGAATACCTCAAATTTGGAAAGAAGGCCGTGCCGAACTGGCACGGCCCTCTTGGGTTGATTCGGGATCAGGAATTGAAAAGATTGTTGCCCTCTGTCGGAACATGGTAGCAGAGGCCATCATAGGAGCCATCATCGAACAGAATATTGCAACCGGTTTCGGGTGTGCTGAAGATGCAAATGCCGCCAGTTCCGGGGATACCACAGGTACCCTGACTTGGATTTCCAACAATACTGTCGCATCCTGCTGCAATATTCGTGCTCAGAGTAAAATCTTCAAACACAATTGTTGGCTTCATATATGCTTTTTTCATATTCAATTCTCCTCTCAGCCAAAAATCCAGCCAAAGAGATCATCCAGAATATCCCGAATGACTTCTGCGGGGTCCTTCTTTTCGACTACAGTTACGGTGTTTGTGACAGTTTCGCTGGCCACATCTTCGGTGTTGTAGGCAACGACATCGACAATCAGCTCGCCAACGTCCTCCGCAGTCAGCTTCACCGTCCAGGTGCGCTCACCGGTGCGACGGTTAGAGCTGTAATTCGTGACGGTTTCGCCATTGACGGTGAGATATGCAACATCCTCACTGGTTTTAACCGTGACGGTGACTCTGTCACCAACCGTAACCTGCGTCTTTTTGAGGGAAACCGTCAGCTTCTCAGGCGCAAACACTGCAACCTCAGGCTCAGCGCGCAGACTTCTCAGTGCGAACACAGCGCTGGGGCCATCCATCCAGAGGATGCTCTGGACTTCCGTGCTGACATCCGGCTTCTCAGTATGGGTAATCTTGATATTGGTCAGAGACAGGATTCCACCACTGGTGTTCTGAATGACCAGCGTGCTGGGCATGTACTTCTTAATGCTGTAGTACAGATCAGAGGTAGTGGAAATGGTTCTCTCGGCGCCATTCAGGGTGCAGGTAACGGAATTGCCACTGGCAACCTTGACACCCAACTGAATATCCGCAACCTTGTCACCGGGATTCAGGTTAAATGCAACCGCCTGACCCTGAGCCAGATAGAGCTCATTATTGGGGCCATAGTTTGTGTAATCCGCAATACTTACGTTCTCCGCGTTGCCATCGATGAAAACGATGCCGTTCACTGCGCTGGAATCGGAAATATCAAAAGTATTTGCGTCGATGATGTTGTTGCGCAGCTCCAGATACACAGGCCAGCCCTCACCGTCGGCAACATATGCGCCATTGGCGGTTTCATCCTCATTGCCGGTAGGATCGTAAATGCGGATGGCATCCAGATAGAGATCATATCCGTCCGGCGCGGTCTTATCCATCGCGGACATATAGGTTGCAGTAATCGTAACAGTGTACTTGGCGTAAGGCAGACCCTCAACTTTAATCACAGGAACCTGATACAGTGCATTATCCGTATCCTGCGTAGGCACCCATACCACTGTGCCATCCTCGGCAGTCTTACGGGTGTAACCATAATAGGTGTTAACAGCCGTTGTCTTGACCGTGGCTTCGTTGCTGTCTTTAACTTCCACAGCCAGCATACCAGTCGTGTTGCTGGTCATGGAAATGACATCAAAGCCGGTGCCATAGAAGGAGAACGAGGCGGTTGCGTAGGAGCCAGCATCGACATGAACCTTCGCAGCAGAGCCCATGGAGTAGGTGCTCATGTTGGTGTAGGCGCTGTCGTAGCCGTAGATATTATTTGCATCATACTCGGGACGGCTGTATACACCGGGACGATCCTCATTCTGGGTCTTGCCCTCGGTGCTTCCCTCCTGCGTCCACTTGGAGGGGTCATCCTCCGTGTTGTCGGTAAAGGATTTCAGCGTCAGGAAGCTGTCTTCATAATAAACCGTCGTTGCGGGAATGACCGTAAGCTTGCCGTAGTAGTAGCCCGGATTTGTCAAGCCCGTATAGTGCACCGCGTAGGCCAGCACAACAGGCTTGTTCATTTCCATGCTGCTGGGGGTATAACGAACCTTCCGGCCGTTCACCACAGCGTCGCCGTAGCTGCCGCCAAAGCCAGCATTCAGCGATTGGGTATGGTTGTTCTCCATGCCCTCGGTATAGGGGCCAACCGCGACCAGCTCGCCGTTGTTGCCGAACATATCGTTGAGCAGCACGGAGACATCGACAGGCAGGCCGAAGTCAATGACGATGGTATCCTGCACAGCGCCCACAGTCCAGACCACAGCAAAATAGACGGTGGTGTGGGTGTAGTCGTAGGTGCTTTCCGAAGCGCTGGTGCGATTCGAATAGTCCTGCGCGCCGGCATAACCGGTGACGTAGGTTGTCTGCGCACTGTCGCCAGCGATTGTCCAGGAGCCGCCGCCCTGACCGGAGCGAATCTCAACGGTATAGGTTGCCTCGTTTGCATAGAGCGTATAGCCGGCTGGCAGAACATTCTTCGCAACGGTTTCAGAGCTGACCGTTTCTCCGCTGTTCAGGTTGATCGTCTGATAGAGGACAGGCTGCGTGACCTTATAAGCGTTGAAGATGTTTACCACATTGCCATTGGCATCGACCGGCTTGCCCTCGTCGTTTACCAGATAGAAGGCATAGCTGACGTTAGCAGCCTTCCAGGGCATGGCGGGGGAAGCGACACTCTGGGAGGCGTCGTTGCCAAGCCAGTTGATGTAGCGCAGGGTTGCGAAGTTATTGGTATCATAGCTGCCCTCAGAGACATCGCCCTCCATGGAGCCGGTCAGATAAACCGCATAAGAGAGGGTGAACTGCTGCTCATTGATGATGCCGATGTTCCAGTAGAAGGTCTCCGGCTCCAGATCTCTCTCCGTGCCGTTGACGTTGATCTTCTTCGTGGCATTCGTGGTGTTATACCAGAAGGTGCTGGCGCAAATCACACCATCTTGCAGGATGTTACCAGTCTTTTTGTTGGAGGCAGCGGTAAGATTGCCGCTCGCGTCCACAGCAAAGGAAACGCGCTCTAAAAGGGTACCGTCGCCGTATGCCTTGCCGACATCGTCAGCGGTAACGGTATAGCCATTCACACTCGTGCCAACCTGCGCAGACATATAAATGGGGTTGGAGGTGACAGTGATATCGGTGCTGATATCGTTGTGGGTGGCTCCGGAAGAATCCGTGATGCTGGGATTCATCTGCAGGTCAAAGGCGGAGCCCATCTGATCCGTGAAGGCCGCATTCTGGGCGGCAAAGCGGATGCTGCTGACGATCTGATTGAAAGCTTCATCCAGCTCATCTGCGGTCTGCACATCCCGGTAGCAGTAGTCCGTGCCGGAGGAAAGCACCTCCACCAGCTTCGCCTGCGTTTCCTTGGTAAGATCCTGATCGTTCGCAAGGCCAAAGCCGATGGAAAAAATCCTGGCGCCCAGGCCCTCATACTGCTCGATGTACCCGGTGCTTGCAGCGGTATTGACAACCACGTCGTACTTCCTGCCCACTTCGCCCTTGATCGCCTCGGCCGTGCGGTGGGGCTGCACCGTGCCGCCGGTGACGTTAACCTGGCCGTTGTAGAACTCGGGATGCGTGCCGGGGAATCCCGTATAGTCCAGATTTGCATTCCGCAGGGCATCGACATCCTTCCACTCGCCCTCCAGCCACTTCGCCCACAGCGGGTAGTTTTTCACGCCGTGGTCGTAGCCATTGTAGCGGAAGGGCGCGCCATCGGACAGGAACACCACATACTGGTCGCGATCTTCGGTGTTGGCCGCTTTCTTGGCAGAGAGCAGTTTATAGGCATTGAGCAGCGCACCATCATAGTTGGTACCGGACTTGCAGGTCTCATTCGTAAACATGCCCGCAACAGTCGACGGTGTCAGGCTGCTGTTACTGACGAAATCATTTGCAGACAGCGTAATATTCATAATAGATTTGCCCTGATTCGCACCGGTGTAAACCTTTGCTTTGTCATCAGAATCTCTTAAAGCTTCGCCATCTAACTTTGCACCAGAAATCGCCGTATCATAGCCGTTGAAATCAATGATTGCGATGTCAATATCGGGCACACTGCCGCTCGAATCCGGCTGCTTAAAGCTGGTCAGCATCTTCTCCAGCGATTCGGACAAAACCTGAATACGGGGCTTGGTGCCGATCAAGTTTGTCCGCATGGAAGAAGATGTATCAATGACGATGACCACGTCCACACCCTTCCGCGAGGGCAGGCCGGAGACCGAGAGATCGACACGGGCGACACCCGTATTTTGGAAATCCTGGCCGGTGGCCGTTTTATCCACGTTGACAGAGCCGCCGTTGGGATAGGTGGGATAGTTATTGCCGGAAACATCCACCACCTTCAGGGTGTAGCCCTCGACAGTCAGCCCGCCATAGGAGATGGTCAGGCCGGTGTAGGTGCCGTTCCTGTTGATGTTATATTCGCCGGAGAGCATCGCCAGGGTAACGGGAATCGTATCCGTCGAGCCGTCATCGTAGGTCATGGTCAAGGTGCTGCCGGTTTCGGTGCTGCTTCTGGAGCCGCGCTCAACCGTGCCCACCATGGGCTCCACAACAAGGCTGGTGGGAAGCTTATCCGCGACAGTGATCTGAACTGTGCCCAGCGTTTTGCCGCCGTAGGTGACAGTCAGGGTATACTTGCCCGCCTCGGTGGGATTCACAGCGCCGGTGAGCTGATAGTCCGTTGTTTCAGTGGCATTGGTGCCGACGCTGTCCTCGGCAGTGTAAACTCTGATGTTGTTTCTGATTTCCTGCTCCGCATTCACCTGGCGGGCATATTTGCCGGTCTCCCAGTGGTAGCTAGTCTGACCGGTCATGCCGGCATACACGCCGGGAATAGTCAGCGTTTCTTCCACATAGATGTAAACGCGGTCGGTCGTAGAAGGACTGACCATGTCGCCCGTAATGCTGCTGGGAATGTATCTGCCGTCCTGACATTGCACACCATACTTGGTATCGTAGAGCCATGCAGTATGGCTATCGCCGCTATCTTCTGTAGTTCTTAGCGAATTCTTGGTGTTCCTGCCGCGCAGATAGCGGCTGGTATTGCTGACATTCCGGAGCTTTTCGGAGCTGTTAAAGGTCCACTGCGCAGTCGTTGCCGGTGCCTCAATGTAGTTACCGCCCTCATCCGCAATCACCGTCACAGCCGCCGTGCTAATGTCGTTTCTATTCAGATTCACAGCATTGGCATTGCCTGCCTGATTGGTGCTGACGATCACATACTTCTTGCCACTCGTGAAGGAGTCAGTCAGGCGGAAGATAGTTTTGCTCTCGCCCGGGATTTCAATCCAGCTCAGCACACCGACATCCCCTTCGCTCTGCGCAAGCTGGGCGATGTCATAGACGGAGAAGTGGTTGGTGGTGAAGGTAATTTTTCCATCCAGAACAGGAACCGTGGCAATCACGACGCCGTCATGCAGCACCAGCACCTGTCTGGTCGCATCAAACGTATCCGGCGCGGGAATGGACACCGTTGCGCTCGAGCCATCGGTGTAACCCTCGACCTGAATGTCGTAAGAGAAGTATGCCGAATATTTCTCATCAACGTTGTTGAAAACATTCGGCGTGACCTTCACACCGGTGATACCGGGCGCGGCGACGGTGATGCCGGATTCCTCATCCTTCTGCTCCACCTTCTCAAGAGACTTGTTCAGGCTCAGGGTAAAGGGGCTATTCACCGTGGAGATATCCGGGTCATAGGTTTCTTTGCCCCCGTGATTAATACTGCAACTGCCGTCAACACTGCTGCCATCGGCGGCATGCTTGTTGGGCACGCCGACAGACTTCAGCTCATGCAGACCATCCTGGCTGTAGCGCATCACCTTAACCTCGTTGTCGGTGATCTCAAAGGCGGTCATGGTCAGCGTTGTTTCGGCTTCCTCATTGACGTGGCGATAGTAGCCAACGTAACCCGCGTTCATGTAAGTGAAGTGCAGGGTCTCGACCGTATAGTCTGTGGTGCTGTGCTGCGCAATATTGATGCTGCTGCCCGGCTCCAGGAAAATAGACGCACCGCCATAGGGATCATCCCAGCCATGAGAATGGTTGTGGCCGAACAGGAAGATGATGTTCAGGCCCTTTTCGCCGGCCTCATTCAGCACGTCAAAGATGTACTTGGCGTGCATCCCGTCGTGACTCTCAACCTGGGTACGCATGGTGTAATGCAGCGGCAGATGGGACACGACAAAGATGGGCTTGCTGTATCCATCCGCAATTTTGGCATCCAGATAGGCGTCCAGATTGCTGGCCGTCTGCTGAATCCGCGCCTCGTCATCGTTCTTATACATATAATCCTGCTCATGGATGACGAAAACACCATAGTCCGCAGCATCATGGGCGCCGCTCGCAGACAATGTGCCATCGCTCACCCAGGAATCGGCATCATGGTTGCCCTGCACAAGCACCAGATCGTTGGCAATCTGCAACGCGCCGGTGAATGCTGTTTCCAGGTTAGAAATGTTGGTTGCGGTGGTTGTGGTATAAGCGTAGTCACCTGCAAAGAGGACACCATCTACACTGGTGTACCCCATTTTGTTCAGAATTGTCCGTATCACTTCTGTGCCGGTCGAATCGCCAGTGGATGCCTGATAGTCAGACGCCGCAATGACAACCGTGGGCTCCTCCGTCTCTGCTGCGCTGACCCTAAAGGCATCGCGCAAAACGGCGGTCGGCAGAATGCCCACAACCAGAGTCAGACACAGCAGCAACGACAGCAGCCTGACACTCATACTTCTTGCTTTCACGCTTATTCCTCCATTTCTCGTTTTGGAGCCGTTCCGCAGCACCATTTACCGCTGCGGAACGCCCCTGTTGTTGCTATTTCCTGATCGCTGCGAAATGGATAAAAAACCCCTCCCGCAGCAGCCTACAGGTAGAACAATTATATATCCTCTGTGGCTATTTTGTCAACATGTATTATACCATAAATCAAGAACTCCGTCAAGCAGAATAGCGCGCAAGAAGTTAGTATAATCGATGTTTCCCCCCATTTTCGTTATCTTCCGCCTGCAATCGGCATTGTTATAAAACACGATGAAATGCTTTGTGTCAATTGCATCCGGAGAATCATACACCTGTCCGCCGGGGGCTCAGAACTTGCGCTGGAAACGCTCTTTCATCTCGCTCTGCCGGCCGCAGGTCATGCTCCCCTCCGGACAATGCCCGGTCAGGACACAGCTCGGGCCATAATGCGAAAACAGGGGCGGGCAGCTCTCCCGCAGCAGCTCCAGCATTTGTATCGCAACCCGCTGGATTTCCCACTGGGCGCGGTTGCAGGTGCGCAGACGAAGAAAATGCATCAGCTCGCGGGCATTCATGGTGCTCATCACATCCATCACATTTCCGCTCAGAGCAAAATAAACGCCATATGCGCGCAGCGCCTCGTCCTCCCGCAGGCACGCCAACATCTGCCCCGCCTTCTCCAGCGTCCGCAGATAGCAGGCGTGCGCCTGCGGATTCTGCCGGATGGTCTGCGGGAGAATGCAGCGGCTGTGATCCACGCTCTGAATGGGCGGCACAATCACAGACTGCATCCGATGGCGCACAAGATGCGTAATGCCGGAAAGCGTCATCGCAGAGATGGAGAAGGTATAGCTGAGCTGCTCAAGCTCTCTCGGCCGCACGGAGGCCACCAGCTTCGACGGCTCCGGCTCTGGCCCGTCTGCGGCGGGATTGGCCACCGCAGCGGCCATGCGCAGCAGCTCCAGGGGCGCAGCAGGCGCCTGAAGGAGGCGCACCACACCGATTTGCGCATCCGGCAGCAGCGACGGCGTATCTGCCGGGCAGCGCCAGGGGGTCGGTGCCGCAGGACTGAGGGGCGGCTGCTCAAATTCGGTCAGCAGCACAGGGAAGTATTCCGCAAGCTGCGCAATAAGCTGTTGCGCCAGCTCCAGCAGCTCTGTGCTCTGCGCGCCGCGCCCGTAGCGAATGGAGGAAATCAGACTGACCAGCTCACGGGCATTGAGCGTGCAGTAAAAGCTGCTGCAAAAGGCATACGGCAGCAGGAAGCGCGCATCCTCCTTGGGCACTCCCAGCTCCAGAAGACTCTGGTAGCCGCCAAACAGCAAATCCATATAGGCGCAGTAGCGTTCGAGCGCCTGCCCCGTCAGGGCCTCCGGGATGTGATAGCCCTGATTGCTGAAATCCACATAGCGCCGCGACTTGACGGTGAAGGAGGCCAGGCGGCACTCAATCAGATATTGCTCCACAAAGGCAGAAACATTCCAGAAGGCCAGCGTGAACACGGCATGCTCAATCACCGAGCGATGCCCGGAGCGCAGAACCTTGCGAATCAGCGCGCCATTGCCGGCGCTTTCCCTTGTGCGGGAGAAAATCTCCTGGGCATTTCCGGGCGTAGTCGAGATTTTGGCTGCGCTGGCACAGACAGCCTCGCTGTCCGTGTTCGCGCTGATGATTTTGACAAACGGCATTTGTCTCATGGTCATTTTCTCCTGTCGTATTGATGCAGCGAAGCCGCAGGTATTGCGCAACGCAATACCTGCGGCATCCATTTCACTTATTTCTGCGTCTTGCGGGCCTTGCGCAGCGCCATGATGCGGTTCATCTCATTATAGACGATCATATAGCCCTCGTCCACGCCCATGCCGGGCTTTGCAAGAATCTGGTCGGGGCGGGTCGCCATCGCGCAATGGACGCAAACCTGCGCGCTGCGGTCTGTCTCGTTGCAGGTGCCGCCCTGGTAAGCGCCGATTCCCTTCTCCTTGCAGTAAAGAACGGCTTCGATGGTATTGTTGATGCCACCGAGATCCGGGGTCTTGATCTGCACCATATGACCCGCCTTGTGATCCGCAAAGAGCTTGATATCCTCCAGCGTATTGCACCACTCGTCGGCAACCAGCTCCACGTCGCAGCCACGCGCATCCAGCTCGCGGGTCAGCCCGGCCAGCGCCTCGAGCTGCGTCTCGCGGTCGCAGTCGCAGTCCATGGGGCCCTCAATGCGCAGATGGAAGGGCTTGGCAATGCGGCCCAGCTCCTCAATGTAGTCGGCCATTTCCTTATAATTATTGTTTCCGAAGGCCGCACCGATCGTGCCATAGACATCCATGTGCAGCACGGGCAAATAGGTCGGATCCTGACGGTGCTCGAGAATGCGGTCACGCAGCCATGCGACATACTCGGCCAGCTTCTCGCCCTTGCGACCCAGCTTTTCATCAATATTGTTAATCAGCGCGTGGGGAAGCACCTGGGCGCCCTTGATAATCATCTTGTCGGCATTGCTGTAGCGATCATCGCCGGACTGCGTAAAGATGGGGATCGGCTCCTCGGAGACGGTGCAGCCATATTCATCCGCAACAACCTCGCACATCAGGCGGCCGGTTGCCTTTGCCACCGCATCCAGCAAAGCCTGCGACACGCCATAGCGAATTGCGGTATGCAGGCGCTTGCCCTCTACCTGAATGGCCTCCATCATGCTGCACAGGCCACGGAAATCATTCGCCTCACGACCCACCAGAGCGGGCTTAATGTAGCGGTCAATCACAGGAATAAAATCCTCCGCCAGGAAAAGCGGATCGCGGCCACCTGCGCCGGAATACTGCACCGCAGCGCAGTCACCGTAAGCAAGCTGACCATCCTCAAGCAGAAGCATCACAGAGATGGACTCGCCCGCCTGACGAACCGAACGGAAGCCCTCCGTCACAGGCTGGCCGACATAGAAGGTACCGTCATGGCCTGCGCCCTGCTTAATGGCACGCTGGTCATCGAAATAGAAGCCGGTGCGACCGGCAGAACAGATCACGTCAACAATTTTCATCGCATTTCACTCCTGTCAGCAATTCTCAATATTTGGGACGTCCAACCAGACGACCCTTGCCAATGGCATAAACATCATCAATCACCATCTGGAAGGACGCCTTCCGCTTCTCGGCGGCAGCACGCTCGTTGATCTTCGCCGCGTGGAAGTCCTTCAGCTCCTGCGTGAAGGGCAGATTGCCCATATTCAGGATGCGGACTGCGCCGTCATTGTCACGGCACGGCAGCATCAGGCCGGCGTTGGCTCGGCAGGGGGCAAAGGGCACATCCAGGACACCTGCCTCAACACCGCGGCAGACGCCCACCGCGATATCGCCGTGACCCAGTTCAAAGCACTTGTCCACAATGCAGCGCGTCTCCTGACGAATGATCTCCTTCTCGGCCTCGAGCGCAGCAGACTGGAAGCTCTGGTCGGCCATCATGTTCACCACCTGCTTGGTGCAGCGCAGGCCCTGCGCATTGGCCTCCATTGTGGGGATGCCAACCGCCTCATGCGGCGTCTTGACGATTACCTTGGTCGCCTTGGAGAGCGCCGCAATCAGGCTGCCGGAGGAAATCACGCCAAAGGCCTTCGCCTCGTCTGCCGGGAAGCCGCCCATCCACTGGTGCAGCACTGTTGTTACCTCAACATCCGTGTAACCATATTTTTGCAGATATTCGTCCGTCAGCTCCTGAAGCGTGCGGATCGCTGCAATATCCTGCACCAGGTTGCCGCACTGACCATAGCCGACAGTAATGTTCTTCACACCCTGCTCTGCGGCCAGCAGCGCCTCAATAATCGCCGCTGCGTGTGAAATGCAGGGGGGAACCAGTGTACCCGTCAGCGGGCCATAGGGCTCACGGTTAATCGAGACGCCCATCTCCTCATAGAGTCCCGTCAGGCGGTCAACATACTGCCAGTCGCGGATGGTGCGCTCCATGGGGATATTCTTGCAGTAGGGCAGATTGTAGGAAATGCCACCACCCTCATAGCTGGTGAAGCCACCGGCATAGGTGATCTCCGTCAGCAGGCGCGCATCGGGCGTGCCGTGACGAACCTGCAGGGGGGTATGCACACTCTCAACCACCTGACGACAGCCGGAAACACCATGGTTGACAGCCGGGAAGCCATTGAGCATGGCGCGACCCAGGCGGATGGACTCGGAGATGCCGTTTTCCGCCTCTGCATACCGGTTCTGGCGGGTATAGCTGTCGATGGTCGAGGGCAACAGATCGGCCTCGCCATTGTCCTGAAGATACTGCATCAATTTGATGTGTTCCTCAATCACAGGAACACCGGCGCGGGGCTGAACCAGTGTGCGGCCCTCCCGCTTGGCTGCCAGCAGCTTCTCGGCAAAGATGCGCTCGCGGGGCATTGCCTTGTGGTAAGCAACCGCCTCCTGCAAATCAACGCCCTGACCGGTGGGCCACTGGCTCAGAACCTCCTGACGCAGACGCGAAAACTCGTCCTCAGTGATTCTCTTGTTCTGAATATCCATGGAATTCAAGCTCCTTTTTCATAATACGCAGGGCAGTCTGGGGATAATAGGAGGACAGCAGTCCCATTGCCGCCAGAATGTAGGTTCTGTCCACCCACACATCGGCCTGCTTTGGGCGCAGGGACATTGGCTGCTGCGGGGAATAGAGCGCGTGGGATGCAATCTCGGCAGTTCGCCGGGTATGGATCAGGCTGCCGCCTGTTACCACAATCTGACGCACCTTGGTCAGATTCTTGCCGGACTGGACAAAGGTCTGCCCCATCATGGTATAGGTTTCCTCAATGGTACCGGCATGGCGGCTGACTGCCTCCTCGATGGCGCAGGAGGCCAGGGCAAAGTCCAGACGCTCCAGATCGGAATCGGGCTCCGGCACTCTGTCCGTATGCTCGCGGAGCTGTGCCACCAGCCCGGTGATTGTCTGGCTGCTCAGTCCGGAAAGGCTGCTGAGCTTATCCAGCCCGGCGGCGTCAACGATTCCCTGAATGCTGTAGCGCATCCCGATATCACCCTCAACCGTGCGCTTGGCAAAGGGCTCCGGCAGTCCCTTATAAACCGTGTTCATATGCTCCGGCATACCGTCCGCGATGGAATAGACGTCTGTTGTCGCGCCACCGACATCCACGGCAACCAGATCACCGATGCCGCACTCGCCCTCGCAGCCCTGCGCCAGCAGCTCCATCGCCTGCAAAACAGCGGAGGGCGTCGGCATCATAATATCCGACAGGAGGGAGGCCGCCTTCGACAGCCCCTTGGCCTGAATAATGCGACTCAGGAAGAGCTCGCGTATTTTTTTCTGGGTCGGCTCAATATTGGCCGTGCCAAACTTCGGCATGACATTCGGGCAGAGGTGTACCTCGCAGCCCTCCAGAATGCGTTCGCACGCGCGCGCCGCCGTGCGGTTGCCCGCCACAACGATCGGGAACTGCGGGTGCATCGAGGCCAGCATTCTTGCGTTATGCAGGATGCACTCGGTGTTGCCGCCATCCGTGCCGCCCACAAGCAGGAAGATATCCGGCTTGATCTGGCGGATTTCCTCCAGATCATCCTCTGTCAACTGGAAGGCATAAACGCCCACCACCTTCGCCCCGGCGCCCAGGCTGGCCAGTCTGGCCGCCTCACCGGTCAGCTCCGGCACAAGGCCGCTTGTGACCATCCGCAGGCCACCTGCCGCAGAGGAGCAGGCAAAGGTCTGCGCATATTCCAGCCGCCCGGTGACTGCCTCCAGCTTTTGCAGCCCTTCATGCAGGCCGTCGCTGATATCCGTCTCGACTGTGGTGTAGGCTGCGGCGGTGCCAAGGATGACTTCATCCTCCACGTCCACCGCAGTCAGCTTGGTATAGGTACTGCCAAAGTCAATTAAAAGAACAGGCTTCACGCAGGCTCACCGTCCATATGCAGCAGCTCGCGCAGCGCCTCGATGGTCGTCTCCGGGGAGGTTCCCGGGGGGAATGCCCGATCGAAGCCCATGTCGCGGAAGCGCTGTTCCACGTCCTCAAAGCGCTGCTTACCAATTACAATATTGCCGCCAACCACAAGCGGGATTCCCTTCAGGCCGGCCTCATCACATTTTTCGCGCATACCGCGGCAATCCAGCTCTCCCTGTCCATAGAGCGAGGAAACCACAATTGCATCGGCATTGGCCTCAATCGCGGCGGAGATATACTCCTCCTGCGAAACCATGACGCCAAGATTGACGACCTCAAAGCCAGCCTCCGTGAAGGCGTGGTAGAGGATCTTGTTTCCAACCGCATGGACATCGGCGCCAATGACGCCCATAACCAGAACTTTCTTTTCGCGCTTCTCCATGAAAACACCTCATCCATTTATAATTAGGAGATTGTACTACATCAATATAGTATAATGTTCTATATCTTCATTTGTCAAGCTAAGCTTGCACATCCGGACCCTTTGTGGCAATTTTCGCCATGTTGCACAAAATTCAGATGGCTTTTTCCTCCAAAATGCGCTGTGTTTTGATGCGCAGATAGAGCGAGGAGCCCTCATCCAGTTCATAATGGCATGGAATCAGCCGTCGCTTGCGTGCAAAGCGCCGCAGGCATTCCGCCGCCGCAGGCTGAAACAGCTTCTCGAAGGCCGTTGGCACCAGCAGCACATCGCAGTCACAAAGGAAGCCCTCCAGATCCAGCTCCGGCGTACAGACCTGCGGCTGCGCAAGCAGCACACCGTCGGTGTATGCGCGGCAGGTTTCCAGCAGCAGCGCCCCAAAGCGGTCGCTGTAGCTGAGAATGCCGACGCGTGTTCCCCGACGCAGGCGGACAATTTCCGAAAAGCTGCTCTGCGACAGGCGAAGCGCCACACGAACCAGTCTGTTGCGCACCGGCAGCATCCGCTCCAGCAGGGCGGCATGTGCCTCCGTGGTGACAATCAGATCTGCCTCCTCATTGAGCTGATAGGGATACTCCTCAAATCGCTCAAGCAGGCAGGGATAAAGGTCAACCTGTCCCAGTTGGCGCAGTTGCAGACAAATCTGCTCCAGATTCTCCGGATTGCACTCCAGAACGGCTACCTTCACCGAAGCCTCCTGCTCCGCGCGCTCGCGCAGCTTGAGGTTGAGAAAAATGCTGATCTCCGCCGCCGAGAAGCCCATCGCCTCCAGACGGGTCAGCAGCTCCTCTATTGCCTGCATTGCCTGCGTTTTATGGCTCTCCGGATTGACCGGCTCATAGCAGACGAAGGTACCTCTGCCCTGTCCTTTCTCAATCAGGCCATGCAGAGCCAGCTCATCATAGGCGCGCTTGATTGTGCCGCGGGCAATGCCAAGCTGCTGCGCCAAAGCCTGCACCGTCGGTAGCCTCTGGCCTGCCGCCAGTTGCCCGCTGCGAATCTGCGCACTGAGCACATCCACAAGCTGCTGGTAAATCGGCACGTCAAGCGCATGATTGATATGAAAGACAGCATCCACAAGGTTCACTCCCTGCTGCGCAGATAGGAGTCCCGTCCGGACTCATAGAGGTTATTTCCCAGAGAGTCAATGATGACAATCGCAGGAAAATCCTCCACCTCAAGGCGGCGGATTGCCTCCGCACCGAGATCCTCATAGGCAATAATCTCTGCCTTTTTGACGCACTTGCTCAGCAGCGCACCGCAGCCGCCAATCGCGCCGAAATAAACCGCGCCATGCTCCTGCATGGCAGCCACCACCTCGGGGCCGCGCTTGCCCTTGCCAATCATCCCGGTCAGGCCGCAGGCAATCAGCGCAGGACTGTACGCATCCATTCTGTAGGAGGTGGTCGGCCCTGCAGAGCCGATGGCCTGTCCCTCTCTGGCCGGGGTCGGCCCGACGAAATAGATCACGCTGTCGCGCAGCTCCAGCGGGAGCGCCTTTCCCTGCGCAATCAGCTCGCACAGGCGCTTATGCGCGGCATCGCGGGCAGTATAAATCACGCCGGAAATCAGGCAACTGTCGCCTGCCCGCAGCGCGCGGGCGTCCTCGCGGCGCAGCGGTGTTGTTACACGCAGACTCATGGTCAGAGCACCTCCGTTATATGTCTTGTAACATGACAGTTTATATTGACTGCCACGGGAAGCCCCGCAATATGCGTCGGAAGCTGCTCAATATTGACCGCCAGAGCCGTCGTGCGTCCACCGAAGCCCTGCGGCCCAATGCCCAGGGCGTTGATGCGCTCCAGGAGCTCCTGCTCCAGTCTGGCATAGAAGGGCTTCTCACTCCGCCGGTCAAGCGGGCGCAGCAGCGCCTTCTTCGCGAGATAGGCCGCCTTGTCAAAGGTGCCGCCAATGCCAACACCCACCACCACCGGCGGGCAGGGATTCGGGCCGGCCTCCTCCACCACGCGGCAGACGAAGTCCTTGACGCCCTCCAGACCATCCGAGGGGCGCAGCATTTTGATCTGACTCATATTCTCGCTGCCAAAGCCCTTTGGGGCAACTGTGAGCTCGACCTGATCGCCGGGCACCAGCTCGCAGTAGAGCATGGCCGGCGTATTATCTCCCGTGTTCACACGCTCCAGGGGATCTGCCACAACGCTCTTGCGCAGATAACCATCGCGGTAGCCCTGTCGAACGCCCTCATTGACAGCCTGGGTCAAATCCCCCTGAATATGAACCTCCTGCCCGATTTTGAGGAAAACGCACGCCATTCCCGTATCCTGGCAGATCGGCTGCGCCTGCACATCGGCAATGGCATAGTTTTCCATGATCCGCTCGAGGATTTCGCGCGCCTGCGGCCAGGTTTCTGCGCCGTGGCTTTCCCGCAGACAGTTGCGGACATCCTCCGGCAAATGGCAATTTGCCTCAATGCACAGGCGCCGGACGGCGTCCGTGATACATTGTGCAGACAACTCTCTCATAGCTTCTCCTTCAATTACAGTGTGTTATATATTGTGTCGATCTGCGTTCCGTCGCGGCCAATGACCTGCGCAACGGCGCGGTCGCCATGTGCCGGGCGGCGGGGCGCGCCGGTGATGGCCTCGGTTTTCTCCTTCAGCTCATGAATATCGAGCACCGGGAGACGGGCATCGCGCAGGCGCAGCAGCAATTCCTGATTTTTGGGATTGACCGCAATGCCACCCTGCGTCACCAGAACATCAATATCCCTGCCCGGCGTCGAGACACAGGTCACGCGCTCGGTCACAATGGGCAGACGGGCGCGGAACATCGGCGCAATAATCATCGACAGCTTCGCACCGGCCGCCGTATCGCTGTGTCCGCCGGAGCCGCCCATGATGCAGCCGTTGGAATCCGTATGTACATTGACATTGAAGTCCGTATCAATCTCCGTTGCGCCGAGAATCACCACATCCAGGCTGTCCACCGCTGCGCTCTTTGCGCTGGGGCTGGCATACTGCATCGCAGAAATCTCCTGATGGCGCGGGTCTGTGCGGATCGACTCGACCGCCTTCAGGTCGAAGCACTGCACATCCAGCAGGGATTGGAAGCAGCCCGCCTGCAACATTTCGACCATGTAGCCGGTAATACCGCCCAGGCCGAAGCTGCCCTGAATCTTTTCGCGGAGCATGATCTCCTTCAGGAATTTGGCCGCAGCCAGAGAAGCGCCGCCGGCACCCGTCTGGAAGGAGAATCCATCGCGCAGCAGTCCCGAATGCCAGATCACCTGCGCCGCAAGCGAGGCCATCACAAGGCCAACCGGGTCGCGGGTGATCTGCGTTGTGCCGGAAACGATTCCGCGCGGATTGCCGATTGCGTCCACGCAGACCACATAGTCCACATAGTTTTCGGGAATCGACCAGTCCAGCAGCGGATAGGAAACCAGATTGTCGGTGATAACAATCACCTTTTTTGCGTACATTGCATCGGCAAAGGCATAGCCCAGTGAGCCACAGGCCGAGGGGCCATATTTGCCGGAGCAGTTGCCCATCGGATCCGCTGCCGGAGCCGCGATGAAGGCAACATCAATCGGCGTGCGTCCGAGCGCAATGTCGCTGGGGCGGCCACCATGTGTGCGGAACTGCACCGGCTCCTGCATCAGACCGCCGGAAATCGCGCGGCCCAGGCCGGCCGCCATATAATCCGTCTGAATGCAACGGACAACGCCCTGCTCAATATGTGAAATCAGCGGCATATGCGCATCAAACAGGGAGCTTGCGTTAATGGTCAGATCACGAATGCCCTGCCGGGCAATCTCCTCCATAACCAGATTGAGCACAAAATCACCATTGCGCAGATGATGATGGAAGGAAACCGTCATGCCATCCTTCAGACCGGAGAGACGCACTGCCTCCCGGATGGAATCAACCAGCTTGCTGCCCATCAGCACTCCCTCCTTTCCAGACCCAATGCGCGGGCCATATCAATCGTCTGCTGTGCGCGGGCCACGATGGGTGCATCGATCATCTTGCCATGCAGGGCAATCGCGCCGCGCCCCTGTTCCTTTGCCAGCGCAATGGCATCCATAACCTCATAGGCATAGTCAATTTCCCGCTGCGTGGGGCTGAACACTTCATTGATAACCTCCACATGGCGCGGAGAGATCGAAGCCTTGCCGGTAAAGCCAAGCGCTTTGGCCAGCGCAGCATCCTGCCGGATGCCCTCGTCATCATTCACATCCGTGAAGGGCGTGTCATAGACCTCGACCCCCGCCGCGCGCGCGGCAACCACCAGGCGCGTGCGGGCATACTCAATCTCGCGCCCCTCCTTCGTGCGGCGGCACCGCAAATCTGCCGTCAGATCCTCCGCGCCAAGGAAGATTGCGCGGACGCGCTTCGAGGCGGCGGCAATGGAAAATGCATTCTCCACGCCCAGCGCCGTCTCCAGCAGCGGCATCAGTCCCACCGAGTTTGCAGGCAGCCCCAGGCGCTCCTCCAGCGCCGTGATGCAGGCGTCAGCCGTCAGAACATCCTGCGCCGTGCCTGTCTTGGGCAGCATAATCAGGTCGGGACGCTGCGGCAGAAGCTGCTCCAGATCCGCCTTCCAGTAGGGCGTATCAATCGAATTGATGCGCACAATCGTCTCGCAGCCACGGAAATCCATATAGCGCATGGTATTGCGCACCAGAATGCGCGCTGCATCCTTCTGCTCCGGCGCCACGGCGTCCTCCAGGTCAAAAATCACCGCATCCGCGCCGAGGCAGTTGCCGTTAATCAGCATATTGGGCGTATTGCCCGGCAGGAACAACATACTTCTGCGCATCAGGCATCCTCCCTTCCCCGCAGAATTGCGGTCTCCACGCGGGCGCGGAGCACACATTCCAGCGCGCCGCGATCTGCCACGCGGACTCTGGCAGCCGTCACGCCACATTGCGCAAGCACCTCCAGCACAACCGCGCGGATGCTCTCGCCAAACTGCGCCAGCACAACCGACTCCAGCTCCAGCTCTATACCTGCCTCTGCGGGCTCGATTTCCACATAAGCATCACTGGACTCCATCGTGCCGGCTGCGGCACTTTTGATTATCTTCATAGAAGCAACACCTTTCCTACAGTTTTGCCGACTATTCTGTCATAACGTCTCTATTGTATAACACCCCACGCCGCTTTGCAACGAATTTTTCTGCTTTTTTCGTTGCAAAGCGCCGCGAATTCTGTATAATGGAGACAGCAGAAAGGAGCGCATCATATGGAAATCGAATGCCACCACACGCTCACAGGCCACCGCGCACACTGCTGGGAGCAGCTTCTGCGCCAGAGCGGACTGACGCCGGATTCCGACACGCAGTACACCGTCCTTCTCTGGGAGGGCGAAAGGCTGCTTGCCACCGGCTCGCGGAAGGGGTCCCTGCTCAAGTGCATCGCCGTTGATGCGCAGCACCAGGGGGAGGGTCTCACCGCCACTGTGCTGACGCATCTGCGTCAGGATGCCTTTGCCGCCGGGTACCGCCATCTGTTTCTCTACACCAAGCCCGCCAATCGCAGCATGTTTGCATCACTTTTCTTCTACCCTGTTGCGCAGACCGGCGATGTGCTGCTGATGGAGGATCGCCGCGACGGAATCTCCAGCTTTCTGCGTGCCCTGCCGATGCCCTGTACCAGCGGCGAAATTGGCGCAGCCGTTATGCACTGCAACCCCTTCACCCGCGGCCACCGCTATCTTGCGGAGCAGGCCGCTGCCGCCTGCGACTGGGTCTATCTTTTTATTCTCTCCGAGGATGCCGGCCCCTTTCCGCCGCAGGATCGTCTGGAGCTGGTGCGACGCGGCACCGCAGACCTGCCAAATGTGACCGTTCTGCCAAGTGGCCCCTACCTGATCTCCAGCGCCACTTTCCCGACCTACTTTTTGAAAGACCGTGACAGCGCACCGGCAATCCACTGCCAGCTTGACGTTGAAATTTTCCGGCGCTGGTTTCTCCCCCACTTCGGCATCACCTGCCGCTATGTGGGCACCGAGCCACTCAGCGCGCTGACCGCAGACTACAACCGCATTCTGCGCCAGTCGCTTCCCATTCCGCTTCGGGAGCTGCCCCGTCTCGAGGGGCCGGACGGCCCCATCAGCGCCAGCGCCGTTCGCGCGCTGCTTGGGCGCGGCCAGCCGGAGGCTCTGCGCACACTGGTGCCGGAAAGCACCCTGCAATATCTGGAAGAACACAATCTAATCTACGGAGGTAAGCAGCAATGATGGAAGACCGCCAGAAAAGCCATATTCTCAGCTCCTATTACGCCCCGCGCGGACACGAGCGCATGTATGCCCTCGGTATGCAGCTTGCGCAGCTCTACCTGACTCCCTACGATAAGCTCATCGGCTTCATTGGTGACGCAGGCTCCGGCAAAAGCGCCCTCATCCGGGGCATGTTCCCCGGGGTCGATCTGACCAATGATGACGATGGGGTGTATGTGCGCCCGCTGCCCCTGCTGGATTCCCGCCACGGTCTTTTCAGCCCGCACACCTATCATCTCGACATCCGGTTTGAAAATGCCTTCACGCAGATGTCCGAGCTGGCTGAGGCCATCACGGATGCCGTCACCGAAGGCAAGCGCGTCATTGTGGAGCATTTTGATCTGATTTACCCGCTCCTGCCGATGAAATCTGATCTGCTGATCGGCGTTGGTGAGCAGGTCTTTATCACCCGTCCGAATCTTTTCGGCCCCGATCCGCAGGATATCCGCGAAAGTGCCTACAGCTCTCTGCCCTATCGCCTGATGGCGCACACGGCTGAGGATCTCTGCGAATTCTGTATGCCCCCGCAGGAGTTGGCTCGCTGCGGCCACGACGACGCCCGCCACGGCTTTGTCATTTCCTTCCCCGACACAGCCCCCAGCTTTGACATCGCAGAGCTGGAGGCAAAGGTACAAGAGCTTATCCGCCAGGATTTGCCCGTGGATTATATTGACGAGCACCATGTCTCCATCGGCGGCCACAGCCATCCCTGCACCGGCCCGCGCATTCACGTCAGCAGTACGGGCTTGATTGAGGATTTCCGGCTGCTTGACCATTTCCTCTATGACCGGCTGAATCGCCAGTACCTTCTCGTCGGCTGCGTCGGCAAGCAATCCGAGGAAAACCTGAAAAAGCTGGTACGCCATCAGCAAACCGCATGGAACTGATTTCGCTTACCGCGCTGCTCGATGCGCGTGAGCGTCGCAGTGCACAGCAGCGCGCGCTGCTGCGCCGGTTTGGGCAGCCTCTCATCTGCTTCACCATGAACATTGCCGGCCCGGAAAAGTGCAGCCCGTTGATCGAAAAGGGCTTTCAGCTCGGCAGCAGACTGCTGCGTGACCAGTTGACGGCGCTGCGCATTCCGCTGCTGCACACGCAGGAGCAGCTTCTTCCCACCGGGCCGGAGGGCTATTATGTTGCTGCCGCTTCGCCGGACGCACTCAAGGCGCTGACCACCGCGCTGGAGGACAGTCTGCCCGTCGGCCGTCTGTTTGATATGGACGTGCTGCACAGTGACGGGCAGAAGGTCAGCCGTTCTTCGCCGCGCACCTGTCTGCTCTGCGACCGTCCCGCCGCCATATGTGGCCGCAGCCGCGCGCACGCGCTGCCGGAACTTCAGGCGCGCACAAAGGAGCTTCTCCTCCAGGCCGTCCGCCAACAGCAGGCTCGCCTGCTTGCCAGTCTTGCCACACGCGCGCTTCTCTTTGAGGTTTGTGTCACACCCAAGCCCGGTCTGGTGGACTGCAACAACAGCGGCAGCCATGCCGACATGGATCGCTTCACCTTCATGGCCAGTGCTGCCGCACTTTCCCCCTATTTTGAGGATTTCGCCCGCATCGGCATGGAAACTGCCGTTCTTTCTCCCGCAGAAGCCTTTTCGCGCCTCCGGCTGCACGGTCGTGAGGCGGAGGGCGCAATGCTGCGCGCCACCGGCGGGGTCAACACGCACAAGGGCGCCATTTTTACCCTTGGTCTGCTCTGCGCGGCAGCCGGACGCAGCAACAGCCGGGAGCCTGCGCGCCTGGCTGCCACCGTTGCCGCGCTGACCCAAGGTCTGACCGCACGGGAGTGCGTCTGCGCGCGCCATGGTGTTGCCGGTGCACGCGCGGAGGTGGAGGCCGGCCTACCCAGCGTGCTTGGCACAGGTCTGCCCGTCCTGCGCCGCAGACTTTCGGAGGGACTTTCGTTGAATGATGCCGCCGTCTGCACGCTGCTGGCACTGCTACAGGTCGCGCAGGACACCAACATCATCTCCCGCAGCAATGCGGAAACGCTGGCCGCCCTGCAAGAGGAGCTGCTGCCGCTGCTGCAAGCCATGCCGGATCGCCAAACCCTGCTGCATCTGGATCAGCGCTTCATTTCCCTGGGGCTTTCCCCCGGCGGAAGCGCGGATCTGCTTGCCGCCACGCTGTTCCTTCATCTGCTTTCCGAAACCACAGACGAATAGCCCAACGCCGCAGCATTGCTGCGGCGTTGCTGCGTGTTCCGGTTTTTGACGACCGCTTTCCTTTGCCCAATCCCTCCCGGATGCATTTGGCACTCTGCAAGGCCCGTCTTTTTGACACAAAGCACTTGACAGTGCGCTTTGCTTGCGATACAATAGGAACTAACCAACAGTTATTTAATCGCTGATTGCGAGGTGAAGATATGCCGCAAATCATACCCCAGTGTCCGGTCGAAACCACCATTTCGCTTGTCGGAAACCGCTGGAAGGCCCTGATTCTGCGTGAGCTGCTGTTTTCTCCGCAGGCGCGCTGCCGCTACAGCGAGCTGCGCAAAAACATCGTCGGTATCAGCGACAAGATGCTCTCGCAGAGCCTCCGCGAGATGGAGCAGGCGCAGCTTCTCACGCGCCATATTCTGGACACCGCTCCACCCGGCGTCGCTTATGAATTGACGCCTGTGGCGCAAAAGCTGGAACCCCTGCTGCGGGAAATGTTTTCCTGGGGACAGGAATACCAGCGCGCCATGCAGGGCGAGGCCACGGTCTGCCCCAACTGCGCGCGCACCGAAAAGCTGAGGAAAGGACAATTACCATGCAACAATACCATGTTACCGGTATGAGCTGCGCCGCCTGCGCAGCCCGGGTGGAAAAGGCGGTCTCCGCCGTCCCCGGCGTGAGGCAGTGCGCCGTCAATCTGCTGACCAACTCAATGGGCGTCGAGGGCGATGCTGCACCCGCCGCCATTCTCGCCGCAGTGGAGCAGGCCGGCTACGGCGCCACGCCGAAGGGCGCCGCAAAGCCCACCACTGCGCCGGAGGAAATCCGCGATGCTGAAACGCCGCGGCTTCTGCGCCGCCTGCTCTGGTCGCTGGGCTTTCTCCTTGCGCTCATGTATCTTTCCATGGGGCATATCATGTGGGGCTGGCCGCTGCCTGACTGCATGGCATCGCAGCCCCTTGTTCTGGGGCTGACGGAGCTGCTGCTCACAGCCGCCGTCATGGTAATCAACCAGCGCTTCTTTGTCAGCGGCTTCACCGCGCTCTCCCGGCGCGCACCCAATATGGACACGCTGGTCGCGCTCGGTTCCGCTGCCGCCTTCTGCTACAGCACAGCCGTGCTCTACACCATGGCAGCTGGAACCAATGCGCACGGGCTGCACGATCTCTACTTTGAGTCTGCCGCGATGATTCTTGCACTCATCACCGTCGGCAAGCTGCTGGAGGCCCGCTCCAAGGGAAAAACCACCAACGCGCTGCGCGGCCTGATGGCGCTGGCGCCCAAAACGGCAACGCTCCTCCGCGACGGTGTGGAGTGCATTGTCCCGGTTGAACAGGTGCAGTGCGGTGATCTGTTTGTCGTGCGCCCCGGCGAGCGGATTGCCGTGGACGGCGTGATTCTGGAGGGCTCCGGCGCAATCAACGAATCCGCCATGACCGGCGAAAGCATCCCCGTTGACAAAACCGTTGGCGACAGCGTCAGCGCCGCCACCATCAACCAGACCGGCTTCCTGCGCTGCCGCGCTACCCGCGTCGGAGAGGACACCACGCTCTCGCAGATCATCCGCATGGTTTCCGACGCCGCCGCAACCAAAGCCCCCATCGCCAAAACCGCCGATCGGGTCTCCGGTATTTTTGTGCCCGTGGTGATCGCACTCGCGCTGGTCAGCATGGCCGCCTGGCTGCTTGCCGGACGCGATTTTGGCTATGCGCTGGCTCGCGGCATTTCGGTGCTGGTCATCTCCTGCCCCTGCGCGCTGGGTCTGGCGACCCCGGTGGCCATTATGGTCGGCAACGGCATGGGCGCAAAGCACGGTATTCTTTTTAAGACTGCTGCCGCGCTGGAGGAAGCCGGGCGCTGTCGTCTGGTCGTGCTGGACAAAACCGGCACAATCACGCGCGGGGAGCCGGAACTGACCGATCTTCTCCCCGCCCCCGGCGTCAGTGAGGAAACGCTGCTTCAGACTGCCTACACGCTGGAGGCGCGCAGTGAGCATCCGCTGGCCCGCGCCATCGTGCGCGGCGCTGCGGCGCGCGGTCTGCGGGCCGCAGCGCTCAGTGATTTTCACGTCGTTGCCGGGCAGGGGCTTGAAGGTCGCAGCGGTGGCTGCGTTCTGCGCGGTGGCAAGGCCGACTGGCTGCAAATTTCTCTCGACGGCTCCCTGCAGGCGCAGGCGGATGCCCTTGCAGCGCTGGGAAAAACGCCGCTCTATTTCACGCAGGATGACCGTCTGCTGGGCGTCCTCGCCGTTGCGGATGTCCTGAAGGAGGATAGCCCCGCCGCTGTCGCAGAGCTGCGGGAAATGGGACTCAGAGTCGTGCTGCTCACAGGAGACAACGAAAAGACCGCACAGGCCATTGCAAAGCAGGCCGGCATCACGCAGGTTGTTGCCGGTGTGCTGCCGGATGGCAAGGAAGCCGTCATCCGCAAGCTGCAAAAAGAGGGTAAGGTTGCCATGGTCGGTGACGGCATCAACGACGCACCAGCCCTGACGCGCGCCGACTGCAGCATTGCCATCGGCGCCGGTACTGACGTTGCTATTGATGCGGCTGACGTGGTTCTGATGCACAGCCAGCTTCGTGATGCCCCCGCTGCCATCCGTCTGAGCCGTTTCACGCTGCGCAATATCCGCGAAAATCTGTTCTGGGCCTTCTGCTACAATCTGATTGGCATTCCGCTGGCAGCCGGCGTCTGGATTCCCCTCTTTGGCTGGGAGCTGAGCCCCATGTTTGGAGCCGCAGCCATGAGTCTCTCCAGCTTTTGCGTTGTCACGAATGCCCTGCGCCTGAATTTCGCCAAAATCTACGGTAAGACACCGAAAACAAACAAGGAGGAAGCAAAGAAAATGGAAAAAGTATTAAAAATTGAGGGCATGATGTGCCCGCACTGCTCCGGCCGCGTTAAGGCCGCGCTGGAAGCGCTGCCCGGCGTAGAGAGTGCCGCCGTCAGCCACGAAACCGGCAGCGCTGTTGTCACGCTGTCTGCCGAGGTTGCGGACGAGGCACTGGCTGCTGCTGTGACCGCACAGGGCTACAAGGTAGTCTAATCCCCTATCCATGCACGGGAGCGTCTCCTTCTCAGGAGGCGCTCCCGACTTTTTCTTGCGCGCCCGTCTTGCATGCGTGTTACGCGCAATTTCATATTGGGCGATCAAAAGCGCTTGACAAAGCCGCTGTTTGTGCTATAATTCAAAACGTGTGTTTCGCAACGTGTATTTTATAACAATCGACATGCTTTGCGCAGCATCGTATGCATCAATGCTGCGGCATATCACAAACGGAGGTTATTGTTCAAATGAAAAGTCTGAAAATCCTTCAGCTATTGGCAAAAATCGGCAAAATCCCGAGCCGGGTCATTTTCATCTGCTGTCTGGTCGGTGTCTGTGGCTGTACAGTTGGCATTATTGCGCTCTGTCTGGGCACAGGCGCACTTGAAATCAACGGTTTGCGCATGGAAGCCATTCTCCAGAGCAGCGCCAATCTGAGCAGCGGTACGCTTTACGCCACCATGAGCGTAGGCCTCATTCTCTGTGCCGGCGAAGCGGTTCTGGCGCGCTTTGCTCTGCACTATTTCAGAAGTGAGCTTGCCGATGGCACCCCCTTCACCCTCAGCGGCGCGCGTGCACTGCTCCGGCTGGGCATCCTCACCGCCGCCATCCCGCTTGGCAGTGTGCTGCTCGCAGAGCTTACGCAAAATCTTCTCGCTGAATTCCTGCACGATGTCACGCCCTTGCGTCTGGATGACGCCAGTTCCGTCTGGCTGGGTCTGGCGCTGATCGTCATGTCGCTGCTGTGTCGCTACGGCGCAGACCTCCGCTCTGCACCGGCTGCACCGGAATCCTGCGCGCAGCAGGAACTGGGCGCATAGCACACCTACATCCACAAAAGCAGCAGAAAGCTGGCGCACTGCAAGCACGATGCAGTGCGCCAGCTTTCTATTTTCTCAGCATTGCGCCAGATATGCCCTCCATTTGCGGTTGGCCTCGGCCGCAACGCGTTCCTCCTCAATGCCAAGCAGCCGCCCACCGCGGACGGTCACCCGGCCATGAACAACTGTATAATCCACCGCGCCCTTCACTCCAACCGTTGCCAGAAGATTGGCCGGATCCAGACATGCCCCCGCCAGCTCCAGACGCCGCGCATCGATCAGGAAAAGATCGCAGCATTTTCCCACGCTGAGCGCACCAATATCCCCGCGCCCCAGAAGGCGCGCGCCGCCGCGCGTTGCGGCCTTCAGGAGCGCATAGCCATCCGGCGCCGCATCGGAGGAATGGAGGCGGTGCAGCAGATAAGCCACACGAAGCTCCTCCAGCAGATTAGAGCCGTCATTGGAGGCAGAGCCATCCACGCCAAGCCCCACGGGAACCCCCAGTTCCAGCATTTCCGGAACAGGGGCCACGCCGGAGGCCAGTTTCATGTTGGAAACCGGACAATGGCAGACGCCCGTCCCGGTCTGCGCCAGAAGCTCCAGCTCCGAGCGGTTGAAATGAATCCCATGAGCATACCAGACATCCGGCCCCACCCAGTCCAACGACTGCATAAAGGCCAGCGGGCGCATTCCCTCGCGTTGCAGCATATAAGACTCCTCGTCGCGCGTCTCGCACAGATGCGTGTGCAGGCGGACGCCATATTGCCGCGCCAGGCGCGCGCTCTGACGCAGAAGCTCCGCCGAAACCGAGAAGGGAGAGCAGGGTGCCAGCGCGATCTGCCGCATGGAGCCAAAGGCCGGATCATGCCAGCGCTCAATCAGGCGCATGGAATCGTTGAGAATCTCGTCCACCGTCTGCACAACGCTGTCCGGCGGCAGGCCGCCATCCTTCACGCTCAGGTCCATACTGCCACGGGAGCAGTGCATCCGGATTCCCAGCAGCGCGGCCGCCTCAAGCTGGGCCTCGATCAGATTCCCCGCCCCGGCAGGAAAGACATAGTGATGATCGAAGCAGGTCGTGCAGCCGTTTTTCATCAGTTCTCCCATTCCCGTCAGCGCGGAGAGAAAAACAACCTCTCTGTCCAGATGCCTCCAGCGCTCATAAAGTGTCCTGAGCCAGTCAAACAGCTCCATATGCTGCACCTGGGGCATATTACGGGAGAACTGCTGATACAGATGGTGGTGCGCATTGACCAGCCCCGGATAGCAGAGCATATGCTGCGCGTCAATCACCTCGTCAGCGCGGCAATCCAGTTGTGGGCCTATGGCGCGAATCACACCATTCTCCGCATAAAGGTCTACGCCGTGCAGGATGCGATCTGCATCATCGCAGGTGACCAGCGCAGCAATCCGGCGCAGCAGCAACGTTCTCATAAGCATAACTCCTCCCCAGAATTCGGCTTCGGCCTGGCGCAGCCGAAAAAGCCGCACCTTCGCTGCGGGAGAGAAGGTGCGGCAAAACAGTTATAATTCTCGCAGTGCATCCATCAGCACGGTTTTGGAATTGGTGCTCCCGTCACGGTATTTGACAATGCGCGCCGGCGCACCGGCCACCACCGCATTCTCCGGCACATCCCGGGTCACAACAGCGCCAGCGGCAACCACGGCGCGGTTGCCGACATGCACGCCCTCCAGAATCACCGCATTTGCGCCAACGACCACGTCATCCCCAATCACGACCGGCGTTGCGCTGGGCGGCTCAATCACACCCGCCAGAATCGCACCCGCACTGATATGGCAGCGGCGGCCGACCGTCGCGCGCCCGCCAAGCGTTGCGCCCATATCGATCATGGTGCCTGCGCCGATTGAGGCGCCGATATTGATAATCGCGCCCATCATAATAACCGCGTTGTCACCAATCTCCACCCCGTCGCGAATGATTGCGCCGGGCTCAACGCGTGCGTTGAGCTGCTTCAAATCCAGCAGCGGCAGCGCGGAATTGCAGGCCGCATTCTCAATATGCAGCGCAGAAATACGCGCACTCTGCGCCGCAAACTGCGGCGCAAGGGACTTCCAATCGCCAAAGAGAATGCACAGGCCATTACCTCCGCGGAAGCACTCAACATCCGTAAAGGTGCAGGGCTCTGTTTCCTGAAGCGTCACGCGAACCGGTGTTTTTTTCTCCGCCCGGCGGATCATCTCAATGATTTCATATGCATCCATGTTTCTGTCACCTCACTGTCCGTTTGCGGCGCACCAGCTCGCGCCAGTCCAGATCGCCGCGTTGCAGCCCCATAATCAGCATTTCCGCTGTCGCAACGTTGGTTGCAATGGGCACATTGTGCGCATCGCACAGATGGATGGTATGGACAATCTGCTGATCCTCCCAGGGATCCAGGCGATTCGGGTCGGTAAAAAGCAGAACCATGTCCACCTCATTATAGGCGATTCTGGCATCGACCTGCTGATGCCCGCCCTGATTATGGGACAGGTGCATCGAAATGGGCAGACCCGTTGCCTCCGCCACCAGACGACCTGTCGTCGCGGTTGCGAAAAGGTTGTGTCTGGAAAGAATGCTTTTATATGCGATGCAGAACTGAACCATCAGCTCTTTCTTTTTATCGCTGGCCATCAGGGTTATATTCATTGCTCACACCTCGCTATAATTTCATCAGCGGCATTGGCCGCCCACACAGCCGACGTGCAATGCGCAGCCCTGCCTCAACCGCGCCATGCTGCGCGGCAAAAATCAGCGCCTCATCCTCCGCCGCAGCCAGCATCACCTGCTTATCCTCCGGAACCAGACCCAGCAGCGGCAGGCCTACGCTGTCCATCACATCGTCCACCGTGAGCGACATTTGAGAAAAAAGCTTCGGAACCACACGATTCACAATGAGCCATAGTTCCTGCTTTCCCTCCAGGCTCAGCACATCGGCCGTTCGCGCCACATCACGCAGCGAGGCAGGATCGGGCGTACACAGCAGCAGGCAACGATCAGCACACTGTGCCGCAAGGCGCAGCATTGGCCCCAGCCCCGCCGGTGCATCAATCAGGCAGTAGTCATATGTCTCCCGCACCTGCCGCAGCAGACGCGTAAAGCAATCGGCATCAATCGGCTCCTCCCGCAGAGGCGCCGTCAGCAGACGCAGTTCCGGCAGGCGCGGATGCGCCGTGGCATCGGCCAGTGTGTAATGTCCGGCCAGAACGTCCGAAAATGAGACAGCAGGAAGCGCCGCCATGCCCAGCGCAATGTCCAGATTGCGCAGACCGACATCCGCATCGATGCACAGCACACGTTTCCCCTCAGCAGCCATGCAGGTCGCAATCAGCGCGCAGAGTGTGGTTTTGCCGGTGCCGCCCTTGCCGGAAAGCACGCAGATTACCTCACCCATGAAGCCTCACCTCACCTTGCCTTTTCTCACAGCTACAGTATAACTGATTCCGTCTGCAATTTCAACAGGGAATTTTGCATACAATGCGGATTTTGAATCGCAATTGCTTCTCCTGCCCCGGAAACAAAATGCA
The DNA here is from genome assembly GCA_964465395.1 of uncultured Oscillospiraceae bacterium. Classification (GTDB taxonomy): domain Bacteria; phylum Bacillota; class Clostridia; order Oscillospirales; family Oscillospiraceae; genus JAZOXB01. The sequence goes on from CAYXIN010000004.1 coordinate 34,067, forward strand.
AAAGTGCGGGAATTCCTCTGGACAAATCGTAAAAAGGTGTTATAATCAAATTGTCCGTTTATGGTATCAAAGCCATTTCCGGACAAAAAATAACAAGGAGAGTATGGTATGAAAAAGCGTTTCCTTTCCCTGCTCCTGGTTCTGTCCATGCTGCTGACGATGATCCCCGCAGCCTTTGCACAGGATTCGCAGGAGCCCGTTCTTGCCAAAGCAGGCGACACGGTCATCTATTATACCAATGATGTCCACACCTACATTGACAAGACGCTGTCCTACGACAGCATTGCTGACCTGGTCACCCAGACGGAGGCTCAGGCCGACGCCGTTTTCCTCGTGGACGCAGGCGACCACATCCAGGGCACTGCCTACGGCTCGATGGACGACGGTGAGACCATCATCAAGCTGATGAATGCAGCCGGCTATGATCTGGCTACCTTCGGCAACCACGAATTCGACTATGGCATGGCGCGCGCCATGGAGCTGGCTGAAATGGCGGACTTCCCCTACATTTCCGCTAACTTCTATCATGAGAAGGATGGCGTCCGCGGCGAAAATGTGTTCGACGGCGTGTACTATCTGACCTCCGGCGAAACCAAAATCGCCATGATCGGCGTCACCACCCCCGAATCCTTCACCAAGTCCACGCCCGCCTATTTCCAGGACGAGAACGGCGAGTATATCTATGGCATCTCCGGCGGCGAGGATGGCAAGGCGCTCTACGCCGACGTGCAGGCTGCCATCAACGAGGCCGAAGCCGCCGGTGCTGACTACATCATTGCGCTCGGTCACTGCGGCGACGATCCCGCCTCCCAGCCCTGGACCTCTGATGAGGTCATCGCCAACACCACCGGCCTGGATGCCTGGATTGACGGTCACTCTCACTCCACCGTTGAGGGAAAGCCCGTCACGGACAAGGGCGGCAACAAGGTTCTGCTCACCCAGACTGGTGAATATTTCAATGCAATCGGCAAGATGACCATCTCTGCCGACGGCATCCACACCGAGCTCATCACCGAATGGAGCGGCTCGGATGCAGCAGTCAAGGCAATCAAGGACGCCTGGATTGAGCAGATCACCACCGAGCTTGGTCAGGTCATCGGCTCCACCGAGCTGACGCTGGACAACTACGACGCCGCAGGCGACCGTATGGTTCGCAAATACGAAACCAACACCGGTGACTTCTGCGCAGACGCCCTTTACTGGCTGTTCGACAGCATGGATATGGACGTCGATGTTGCCATCATGAATGGCGGCGGCATCCGCAACAAGGCGGTCACCGGCGAGATTTCCTATCTGACGCTCAAGAACATTCACACCTTCGGCAACGTCGCCTGCCTGCAAACCGTCACCGGCCAGCAGATCAAGGACGCGCTGGAATGGGGCGCAAGAGAGACTCCCGTGGCTGAGGTCGGCGGCTTCCTCCATGTTGCCGGTCTGACCTACAAGGTCAATGGCGATATCAAATCCACCGTCCAGCAGGACGAAAAGGGTGTCTGGATTGGCGGCCCTACCGGGGATTACCGCGTCTATGACATCAAGATTTTTAACAAGGACACCAACGCCTACGAGGATCTGCAACTGGATGCCAAGTACAACCTTGCCGGCTACAATTACACCCTCCGCGACCTGGGCGATGGCTTTGCCATGTTTGACGGCGCTGTCAACGTTCTGGACTACGTCAAAGAGGACTACATGGCTCTGGCCACCTACGTCGCTGCCTTCAAGGACGGCGTGGTCGGCGCCACCAGCTCCCCGCTGCTGGCCAAGTACAGTGGGATGAAGCTCGACTATGGCACCGTCAATGGCTCCGGCCGCATTGAGGTGAGCTATTCCGGCTCCACCTGGGACGGCGTCATTACCATCGGCGGTCTGGAGCCCAACCTCTGGACGACCAAATACGGCAACGTTTACACCGACTGCTCCGCTGAGCACTTCACCAAGGATCTGGGCCTGAGCTACGGCGACCTGGTCACCGTCAAGTTCCTCGACAAGGAGCTTGTTCTCCCCGTTGTTCCTGATTATTCCTACGTTGATTCCGGCAAAGCCGCGCTGCTGATCTCCAAGAATGAGAAGGACGATCCCACCGGCTTTGCTTTCCTTGCCATCAACATGGGCAACTTCCTCGAAACCTACGGCATTGCCACCAAGAGCACCGATGCCGACGGCAACTGGTACTGGACTGCCTGCGAGGGCGTGGAATTCCCCATCCAGCTCACCTTCGAGCTCAAGGAGAAGGGCGGCTATATGGCCGAGTACCTCCTGCATGAGCTGACCCGCACCAACAACCGCGAGGACTATGCACACCTGTCTGACAATGACTTCGCCAACTTCCGCAGCATCACAACCACCGGCATGGGCGAAGGCATCCTCTACCGCTCCTCCAGCCCCATCAACCCCGAGCTTGGCCGCAGCACCTATGCTGACGCGGCTGCCGAGTCCGCCGGTGTCAAGGCCTTCATCAACCTGGCCGACAGCAAGTCTGACGCTGAGGGCTATGAGGGCTTTGCCGACACCTATTACAGCAAGCAGAATGTGACCTACCTCTGCCTCGGTGTTGACTTTGCCGCCGCAGACTTCCAGAAGGGTCTGGCCAACGGCCTGCGCTTCATCATCGCCAACGAGGGCCCGTATCTGGTTCACTGCACCGAGGGCAAGGATCGCGCAGGATTCGTCTCCGCGCTGCTGGAATGCCTGATGGGTGCCACCTATTATGAGGTCGTCACGGACTACATGCTGACCTATTATAACTACTATGGTGTTGAGCCCGGAACCGAGAAGTACACCGCAATCGCTGAGAGCAACATCATCAAGACCCTGCGCACCGCCTTCGGCGTTGCGGATCTTGAGACCGCAAATCTCCAGGCTGAGGCGATCGAATATCTGCTGGCAATCGGCCTGAGCGCAGACGAGGTCACCAAGCTGGTCTACACACTGGGCGATCTGGATACCCCCGCTTTCCCGGATGTCACTGCCGGCAAGTGGTACTTCCCCTGGATTGTTTCCGCTGTGCAGAACGACCTGGTCATCGGCTACGAGGATGGCAATTTCCGTCCCAACCAGAATGTAACGCGTGCAGAATTTGCTCTGATGCTCTACCGCGCGATCGGTGAACCGGCGCTGGACACTGTGTCTGCGCATCCCTTTACCGATGCCACAGCGGACTGGTATCAGGACGCAATTGCGCTGCTGTATCATCTTGGCGTTGTCAATGGCGTGACCGAGACCAGCTTTGCGCCTGACCATGCCATCACCCGCGAAGAAATGGTAACCATGCTCTACCGTCTGGTTCTCGCTCTGAACGAGGACTACACGCCTGAGCTGGACGCTTCTGTTCTGGACAGCTATGTGGATGCCAACAGAATCTCTGACTATGCACGCGAGGCAATGATCTGGGCCGTTGGCCATAGCCTCATCAACGGCATGGGTCACAACGATCTGATGCCGCTTGGCCCGACGACCCGCGCGCAGGCCGCCAAGGTTCTGGTGCTCTGCTACTGATTCTTTCAATTCCGGAACAGTCTGATTCCGGAAGCTTCCTGCAAAGGGGAGAGCCGCCCTCCGGCGGTTCTCCCCTTTTGCGCGCGCAAAAGGAGCAGGCATTCCTGCCTGCTCCCTGCGGATCTGTCAAGCTCTTTGAAATTGCAGAATGGAGCGGCCTTAAAATGACGCACGAAATCGCGCCGTGCCCCACCAATGCGGCATCAGCTCTCTCAGACGCACAGTTTTCCTGCTCTCCAAATCGAGCAGGATTTCAATATCACCGCTGTCCCTGTCCAACTGCATCATATATTCGCGACAGGCGCCGCATGGCGCGCCAAGGCTGCCATCGGGCGTGATTGCAAGCAGCTTTGCAATCTGATGCTCTCCGTTGGTAATCATGTTCGCAATCGCATTGCGTTCTGCGCACATGCCGAGTGTGGAGGCCGTGTCGATGCAAACGCCCACATAGATATTCCCGCGCTTTGTGAGAAGCGCAGCCGCCACACCCCCGGCTTCTATAAAGGGAGAAATCACTCTGCTGTTCTGTACCCGACGCGCCTGCTGATAAAGCTGATTCCACATTGTAGCCACCTCCAGCTTTTTCATTCTGCCCGGCAAAATAGAAAGAAATAAAAACCGGACATCCGCTTCGATACGCGCAGTATCAAAACTGATGTCCGATTTTGGTGGGCGAGGCGGGACTCGAACCCGCACGTCCGCAGTGAACACTAGAACCTGAATCTAGCGAGTCTACCAATTCCACCACTCGCCCATATTTTGTCTTTTGCATCGGTTCATCACCGGATTGCTCAGATATAATATCATGACATTTGCGAATTGTCAAGCACTATTTTTCATTTTTTCAACATTTTTCTGTTGCCGCTTTTTCTCCGGCGCACCATACGGTGCAGGCATGAATTTCTCCGGCTCCGCATAGAGTGTGGAAAGCGCGGCATTCGCCCGCCGACTGTCTGCATAGGAACTTGGAGGAACGCACATGAAGGACAAGCTGTTTTACAGAGTATTTCTGATTCTGGCGCTGCTTTGCTGCTGTCTGCCGCCGCTGGTGCTCTGCGTTCGGGAGGATAAGAGCGCAGCCGCCCCGCCATCCGCGCCTCCTGAAACGCAATCGCCGGAGCCGGGCTTTGATGCTGCCGTCACACTGCGCGTTCTGGACGCTGACTGCGGCATTCTGGAGCTGCCGCTTGACACCTATCTGTGTGGCGTTCTGCTGGCAGAGGTACCTGCTGACTTTGCGCCTGAGGCGCTCAAAGCACAGGCCGTCGCATCACGCACCTTTGCGCTGCAACAATCCCAGCGCGGCAAGCACACCGGCGCTGACGTCTGCACAGACGCCTCCTGCTGTCAGGGCTGGCGGGAGGTATCGGGCGACATCGACGCGTACCGCCAGGCTGTTGCGCAAACCGACGGGCTTGTAGTCACCTATGCCGATGCGCTGATCGAAGCCACATTTTTCTCCTGCAGCGGTGGCCAAACTGAGTCCGCTGTCGCGGTCTGGGGGAATGACGTTCCCTATCTGCAATCCGTGGTCAGCCCCGGTGAGGAGGCCGCGCCGCGGTTCACAGAAAGCACATACCTCTCGGCAGAGGAATTTGCAGACGCGCTGCAATCCGCCGCGCCGGACTGCGACCTGAGCGCCGCACCGGACTCCTGGTTCGGCGTCGTAACCCGGACTCCGGGCGGAAGTATCGCAACCGCCGAGATTGGCGGACACCACTTCACCGGGACACAGCTACGGCAGCTTCTCAAGCTGCGCTCCACCGACCTCGATTTTGCTGTTGAGGCGGGTGGCATACGCATCACAAGCTGGGGCTTTGGGCATCGCGTCGGCCTGAGTCAGTATGGCGCGCAGGCCATGGCGCAGGAGGGCGCAGACTTTGCCGAGATTCTGCTGCATTACTATCAGGGGACAAAAATACAACGCCTGTTCCTTTCGGAACAGGCGCAGAAGGATTAGCAATTCTCAGAATGCAGTCCAGAGCATCGCCGTGAACAGCGTCAGCAGCGCAAACGCAGCCGCAACCCACTTGGTCAGCGCAGCCAGTCTTGCATCCAGCGAGGCAGACTTGCCCTTGCCGAGATAGGTCTCAGACTTGCCTGCCAGAGTGCCGAGGCCATCTTCCTTACCGCTTTGCAGGGTCACGATAAGCGTCAGCACAGCGCAGGAAATCAGTTGCAGCACAAGGAGAACAATTTTCAAAGCTTCCATAATAAACCTCCAGATGTATACCGCATTTTCGGCAGGCGGCATGCCGGGATCATAGTCGCGAAAACGTTATCTTCACAGTGAAAACTATAATACCACAAAGTCTCGTACTTTTCAAGCACTTTTTTGAAAAAATGCACAAAATCTGTTTATTTGGTGACCCAGGTTCCCGTCGCGGCGCAGGTCAGGTAGGCATTGATGAAGCCATCAATCTCGCCATCCATCACGGCGTTGATATTCGAGGTTTCAAATCCCGTGCGCGTATCCTTTGCAAGCGTATAGGGCATGAAAACATAGTTTCGAATCTGGCTGCCCCACTCGATTTTCTGCTGGACACCCTTGATATCCGAAATCTTGTCCAGATGCTCACGCTCCTTGATTTCCATCAGCTTGGAGCGCAGCATACGCATACAGTTCTCGCGGTTCTGGAACTGATCGCGCTGGGTCTGGCAGGCCACCACAATACCCGTCGGCTTGTGCGTCAGTCTTACAGCCGAGGAGGTCTTGTTGATATGCTGGCCACCTGCGCCGGAGGAGCGGTAAACCTGCATTTCAATATCCTCCGGGCGAATCTCAACATCGCAGTCCTCATTGATTTCGGGAATGACCTCCACTGCCGCGAAGGAGGTCTGCCTGCGCGCGTTGGAGTCAAAGGGGGAAATGCGCACCAGGCGGTGCACCCCATTCTCGCTTTTCAGATAGCCATAGGCATTGGCGCCCTCGACCAGAATGCTTGCCGATTTCAGGCCGGCCTCGTCGCCCTCAAGATAGTCCATAATTTTGTAGGTGAAGCCGTGCGCCTCCGCCCAGCGGGTATACATCCGGTAGAGCATCTGGCACCAGTCCTGCGCCTCTGTGCCACCAGCCCCCGCCTGGAAGGACAGCAGCGCATTGTTGCCGTCATACTCGCCGCGCAGGAGCGTCTCCAGACGCGCCGCCTCCATTGCGCTTTCCAGACGCGCATAGCCCTCTGTCAGCTCATCGAGCATGGAGTCGTCATTTTCCTCCAGCGCCATTTCGCAGATTGTCATCAGGTCATCCCATGCCGTGGTCATGTTCCGGAAGCGCTCGACCTTGGATTCCAGCGACTTTGTCCGCATAACCGCCTTCTGAGAGCGGGCGGGATCATCCCAAAAGCCGGGAGCCTCCGCCATCGCATGAAGGCGCTCCAGCTCATCCAGCAGGCTTTGCGGCACAAAAGCCGCGCGCAGCTCCTCCAGCTTGGGCTTTAAATCATTCAGCCTACCTTTATACTCTTCAAATTGAATCATCGCTCATTCGCTCCGTTCCTTTTTTCCTGCTACAGTATAACCGAAACTGCGGCTTCTGTAAAGGAGAAATTTCATTTTTTCTGTTTTTTTCAAACTGCGACAAAAACGCACGCTTGCAAAGCCTGGCCGAATGCGGTATACTGGCTGTACCCCACGCTGAAACGAATTCTCATTTCCCGGAGGTGACACACCTTGCTTTCCACCGATCGCCGCGCACTGCACCGCATTCCAGAGCTTGACCGCAGTTTGCCAAAAACCGCTGCCTATCTGCGTGCGGCGCTTTCCGGGCTGCCATGTCGCGTGTTCTCCCCTTGGGCCGACGCCGTCTGCGCTTATTTTGATTTTCAGAAGGAGGACACCATCGCCTTTCGCAGCGATATGGACGCATTGCCCATCACGGAGCAGACCGGTCTGCCCTTCGCCTCTGCGCACCCCGGTTGTATGCACGCCTGCGGTCACGACGGCCACATGGCCATTCTTCTCGCGCTGGCCCGTCACCTGGCAACGCACCGCTGCGCACACAATGTGCTGCTTATTTTCCAGCCAGCGGAGGAAACCACCGGCGGCGCGCGCGCCATCTGCGACACCGGCATTCTGGAGGCACACGCCGTTCGCTGCATATATGGCCTGCATCTCTGGCCGGGGCTGCCGCGTGGTGCAGTGGCCTCCTGTCCCGGCGGCATGATGGCCCGCTCCTGTGAGCTGCATTGTGACATCCGCGGACGCAGCGTCCATCTGGCCCGCTGGCAAAGCGGGCACGACGCGCTGCTCGCGGCCGTGCGTCTGATTGACCGCGCCTACGCGCTGGCTGAGGGAAAGCCCTGCCTGCTGCGCTTCGGCACCATGACCAGCGGCTCTGCGCAGAACGCGCTGAGCGAGCATTCGCAGCTTGCAGGAAGCCTGCGCTGCCATGACGACGCGCTGTTTTTCTCACTCTGGGCGCAGCTTGGTCAAATTGCTGCGCAGGTCGAGGCGGAAACCGGCTGCACCGTGGCGCTCTCCCGCTCGGAGGGCTATCCGCCCGTCGCGAACGACCCGTTGCTTTTGCGCGCTGCGCAGGCGCGCTTCCCAATTCTGCCCGCCGAGCCAAGCTTTCTCACGGAGGATTTCTCCGCCTACCAGCAGCGCGTTCCCGGCGTCTATTTCTGGCTGGGCATCGGTGACACCCCCGCGCTGCATTCTCCAAGCTTTGATTTTGACGAGTCCGTTCTGCAAACCGGTCTGCGTCTGCTCTACTCCCTGCTATGAGGTAAACACCATGAAATCCATTCGCCGCGTCATTACTTCCGTCTGCTTTCTGTTCACAACCGGGCTGCTTCTGCTGGCTGCCACCCAGCTCACGCCGGTTTTCTTCGCATTCTATCCGCAGCTCTCCCGCAAAGCGCTCGGCTTTCTTGCAGAGCTTACCGCATTTCTTCCCTGCGCCGTGTGGGAGCTGCTGCTGATTGTGCTGCTGCTCTGGTTTGTGATTTCCTTCTTTGTGGATCTTGTGCATCACCGGCTGCTGCAATGGCTCAGCGGCCTGCTGCTGGGCTGTAGTCTGAGCATTTTCCTTTTTGTGGCTCTGTGGGGGCTGAATTATTTCGCCCCCTCCATGGCCAGTCGGCTGGATTTTTCTGCGCAGCAATACAGCGTATCGGAGCTTGCAACCGCCGCCGCTTACTACCGCGACCGCGCGAATGAGACCGCGCTGCTGGTTGAACGCGATACCGACAATGTGATGCTGCCCGGCGATTTTGACACGCTGGCTGTCGCCGCTGGGGAGGGCTTCACCGTTCTTGCGCAGGATATGCCCTGCTTTAACGGCTCCACTGCGCGCGTCAAGCATCTGCTCTCCAGCAGGCTGATGGGCGCAAATGGCACCACCGGCATTTTTATCGCCTTCACCGGCGAGAGCGGCGTCAGCTCCACCACCTTCCCGGCCGCAGTGCCCTTCACCATGTGCCACGAAATCGGGCACCGCATGGCCTTCGCCCGCGAGGACGAGGCCAACTTTGCCGGTTTTCTGGCGTGCATCTCCAATTCGCGCCCGGCGTTCCAGTATTCCGGCTATTACTCCGCCTTTATCTACTGCTATAATGCGCTCTGTCAGGTTGACCGCGAGGCAGCCGCCGCTGTCATGGATGGCGCCGGTGAAGCATTACGCGCCGATTTGCGCGCCTGCGTTGCACATTATGACGCGCTGGAGCAGGAGACGGTCAGTCAGATGCAAACACAGCTCTATGACAACTATCTGAAAGCGTTCGCGGTGGAATCCGGCGTGCAATCCTATGGTGAGGTTGTCGATCTTCTAACCGCCTGGTATTATGAGCGAATCCAATCCTGAACAGTCCAACGGCGCTGCTGATTGCCTCAGCAGCGCCGTTGTGTTTCATCTCTCGCTTTCGGGGCAGGCGACCGCAATCCGCTCGCCCATTCTCACAACCGTCTCAATTCCCTGGACGGAGTTTTCGAGGATATCCGGATCCAGGCGCACACTGTCGGCTTTCAGCAGCAGCACCACAGTGGAGCCGCCAAACTGGAAATAGCCCTTTTCCTGTCCGCGCGTAACCTGCGCAGCGCCATGATGGTTAACAATCCGTCCCACCAGCAGTGCGCCGACCTCCATCATCAGCATCGTGCCAAAATTCTCGCTGTGCAGCAGGCAGTAAGAGCGGCTGTTTTCCTTGTAGATGGGATAATGGTCGTTTGCAATGGGATGCACCGTGTGGAGCTTCCCGCGCAGCTCGTGGTTTTCCGTCTTTTCTCCGCCGTCTACATAGCAGTAGCGGTGGTAATCCTCCACCGTCAGGCGAAAGATCAGCGCCCAGCCGCCGGTAAATTCAGCCGCCAGCTTCGCATCGCGCAGCAGGGTGTCAAGCGTGTAGCTTGTCTGCTTCAGCGAGAAGCGCGCACTCTTTGTGATTGGCAAAGCGGTCAGCTTGCTGTCACAGGGGGCAATCAGGTGGCCGGGTACCGTGTCAATCGGGCGAAGTGAGGGGCGGATTCTGCGGCAGAAGAAGGCATTGTAGCTGTCATATTTTTCCGGCAAAAACTGCTGCATATCGATCCGATGTATGCGAACAAAGGGCCGGATCAGGGGTCTGGACAGACGTGTGGACAAAAAGCACCCAATCAGGCGCGAAGGCCGGGGCCGGATCAGCGGCCTGAGCAGCAGCCTTCCGGCTGCATGGCCGTAGAGATGGGAAAGCATACGCTCCTGTCTGTCCCGGCGCTCCACCAGTCTGCCATCGCGATATCGTTGTTTCATCTTGCTGGTTCTCTTTTTCTCTTTGGAATCGGCGCCGGAGCGGTGTCATCCGTTCCGCTCTGCGGCACATAGAATATAGTATAGCATTTTTATTCCGAAAGCGCAAGATATTCCTCCGCAAAGTGCGCCGCCGTCGCGCCATCCGCCACCGCCGTCACGATCTGGCGCAGCGGCTTGGCGCGTATATCCCCCGCCGCATAAACGCCCGGCAGGGCTGTGCGGGTCGTCTCATCCGCGATCAGATAGTCCTGCGCATCCAGCGCCAGCGCCCCCGCCACCAGTTGTGTTGTCGGCACTCTGCCGATGCTGACAAAGAGCGCGTCGCAGGCAAGCTCCTCCTGTGCGCCGCTGCTGCGGTTACGCAGCCGGAGGGCGCGCAGCGCGCCATCATGCAGCAGCGTCTGCACCTCCGTATTCCATCGGAACTCCACATGCTCAGCCGCTTCCAGGGCATCCCGATAAATCCGCGCCGCGCGCAGCGTCTGCCCGCGATGCACCAGAATGACCCGCCGGGCCAGCCTCGAAAGCAGCAGCGCATCTTCTGCCGCGCTGTTTCCACCGCCGACCACCACCACGGTCTTTCCGCGATAGAACATCCCGTCACAGGCCGCGCAGTAGTGCACACCGTGTCCGGTCAAGGCCTGCTCATCCGGCAGTCCCAGCAGGCGCGGCTGCGCGCCCATGGCAAGCACAACCGTCCGCGCCAGCAGCGTTTCCCGCTCCGTATGAATCCGCTTTGGCGTCTGCTCCAGCTCCACAGCCCGCACCGTCGCAATTCGGCTTTCCGCGCCAAAGCGCTCCGCACCGGCCGCCATCCGGCGCGACAGCTCGAAGCCGTCAATCCCGCGCTCAAAGCCCGGATAATTGTCAATCTGCGCCGTCAGCGCCATCTGTCCTCCCGGCGCAAGCTGCTCCAGCACCAGCGTGCGCAGTCCCGCGCGAACCGCATAAAGCGCAGCCGTATAGCCCGCAGGCCCTCCTCCAAGCACAATCATATCATAAACAGCATCCATGAAATCCGCCTCCCTTTTTATAGTTTTGTAGATAGTATACCCGGCTTTGCGTCTGTATTCTGTGACACAGTCACAGAATGCAGCAGGAGGGCGCCGCAGCGCGCGGCGCCCTCCTCAAAGCATATTGCGCAACGCAGCAAGCGCCTTCTTTTCAATGCGGGAGACCTGCACCTGTGACACACCGATGACTCTGGCTGCACGCTCCTGCGTCAGTCCATGGAAGAAGCGCAGATGAATCACCATCTGCTCCCGCTCCGGCAAGCGGTCAATCGCCGCGCGCAGCGCAATGCGCTCCAAAATATCCTCCTCCATTTCTCCCCCGCTCAGAACATCCTCCAGCGCAAAGCCATCCTCCGTTCTCTGGCGCTGGATGGATTCTGTTGCGCCGGTTGCCGTCTCTGCCGCCGCAATCTCCTCCGCAGTCAGGCCGGTCTGCGCGCACAGCTCGCTCAGGCTTGGCTCCCGGCAAAGGGTAGCGCACAGACGTTGCCGCGCGGCGCGTACCGCAGCAGCGCGCTCCTTCAGACTCCGGCTGACCTTAATGCTCCCGTCATCGCGCAGAAAGCGGCGAATCTCTCCCGCAATTTTGGGTACCGCATAGGTCGAAAACTGT
>CAYXIN010000005.1:0-38683 GCA_964465395.1 uncultured Oscillospiraceae bacterium
ATTTGCTACCATAAAGGTCTTTTTTGTGCTGTCTGCATAAAATGGTGCAGTTTACAGACAAAAGACTCTTTTTTGAACTCAATGTTCCGCCGGGGCGTGAAGCAGCGCTTTACGAAATGTTATATGGAAAGAGAGTCGGAAAGATGACCACACAAAAAGATGCTGTGTTGTGGGACGACGGCAAAGACAAATTCTGTTTGTTGCAGGTGCCGGTTGAACAGCAGTATCAATACCTTGATGGAGCACCCTGTATAACATTTGGAATTTCATATGAAAACGCAGGCTTTAAAGGAATTGATACATTTAAAAAGGCTGCTGCAAAACACTCGTTTTGCAGCAGCCTTTGCTCTGGAGCTGGTGGCCGGACTTGAACCGGCGACCTGCTGATTACGAATCAGCTGCTCTACCGACTGAGCCACACCAGCATTCAGATTGCAATGCGTCAGCTTTGGCGCGAATTATATTATAAGGCCTGAGAGGGAAATTGTCAAGTCCTTTTCTTTGAAAAATAAGTGCAATTATGCAGCCCTCTGCCATGCAGAGGGCTGCGTTGATGCGTTATTGGCTGCGCCACCTGCGGCAGCGGCGGGCCTTTTGACGGCGCTTTCGAAGCTTGAAGAAAACCCACAGAAATGCGACCAGTGCAATGGCGACGAGGGTCAGAATCAGATAGACCGTGGTTGCGCTGTCAGCGGTCTTGACGGTCAGCCAGTGCTCATTCATTCGCTGCGTTCCTTCCAGCGAGAGAGAATTGAAGCTCTGGCCGAGTGCCATCGTTTCCTCATCCGGATAGGCGATGGGGCTGGAGGTAACCTCCGGGTCCATATACTCCTTCGCCGCAGCGAGTGGAACGGAATAGCCGAGATATTCCAGATTCTGGCCGCAGATATCCGGCTGAAGGAGGAAGTTGATAAACAGCTCGGCCTCTGCCGGGTGCGTGCTGCTCTTGGGGATGCAGATCGCGTCCACAAAGAGGTTATAGCCCTCCTCCGGGAAATAGAAGCCCAGATCGGGGTTTTCCTCCACCATCATCAGATAATCACCCGCGTAGTAGGGGGCAATCCACGCCTCACCGCGCTCCATCTTGTCATAGACCTGATCCATGACGTAGGCCTGCACGAGAGGCTTCTGCTCGCGCAGCTTATCTGCGACAAGCTGCTGCTCCTGCGGATCCTCGGAGTTGACATTGTAGCCCAGAAGGAGCTGTGCGATGGCGAAGGAATCGCGCGGATTGTCGAACATCAGGATTTTACCGGCGTAGGTTGCGTTCCAGAGCAGATCCCAGGAGCCAATGTCCGCTTCGTTGACATAGCGGGTATTGTAGATAACGCCGACGCTGCCCCAGGTGTAGGGGACGGAGTAGAGATTGCCGGGATCGTAGCTGGGATTTTTGAAAACCTCATCGACATAGCGGAAGTTTTCGATATTTTCCAGATTCAGGGGCAGCAGCATATCCTCCGAAATCAGCTTCTCGACCATGTAGTCCGAGGGGATGATGATATCGAAGGTCGAACCGCCGGCCTTGAGCTTGGTATACATGCTCTCGTTGCTGTCGAAGGTCATATAGTTGACCTTGATGTTCGGGTATTTCTTCTCAAACTCCTCAATGACGTCGATATAGCCGTCTGTTCCGTCGGAGATGTACTGTCCCCAGTTATAAACGTTGATGGTCACTTTGGCGGCGGCAGCCTGACTGGGCAGCAGGGCGCACAGAAGTGCGGTCATCAGAAGCAGAACCAAAATTCGTTTTTTCATCGCGCGCCCCTCCGATTCAGCATGGATCTCTGGCGGCGGCGCTTGTCTCTGGCCTGCAACAGATTCATAATGACCATCAAAAGCAGAATAGCAAGGAACATCAGCGTAAAGAGCGCATATACCTTGGGATGAATCTGCTTTTTGGTGTAGCTGTAAATCTCAACCGGCAGCGTGACAAAGCCGGAGCCGGTGACGAAATAGGAGATCACAAAGTCGTCAAGCGACATGGTGAAGGCCATCAGCGCGCCGGAAATGATACCGGGCATGATTTCCGGCAGCACGACCTTAAAAAAGGCCTGCACCGGCGTGCAGCCAAGATCCAGCGCAGCCTCCGTCATATCGGGATCCATCTGCGACAACTTGGGCATCACGTTCAGAATGACATACGGCAGACCAAAGGTCACATGCGCGATCAGAAGCGTCCAGAAGCCGAGCACCGACTGGATGCGCAGTGCCACGCCCACAAAGGCAAACAGAAGCGCAAGAGAGACACCGGTGACGATTTCGGGATTCGTCATGGGGATGTTCGTCAGCGTCATGACGGCGGAGCGCAGGCGCCCCTTCATCCGATGAATGCCGACGGCCGCCATGGTGCCCAGCACAGTGGCAATCAGTGTCGAAAGTACTGCGATGATTGCGGAGTTGCGCAGCAGGGCAAGCAGATCCTCGTCACTGAAAAGCTCACGGTACTGGTCGAGCGTGAAGCCCTTAAAGACCGCGATATCCATGCCCTCGTTGACGGAGGCTACCGCCAGCACGATCATCGGGACATAGAGAAAGACGAAAACCAGGATGGTGATGATACGGGTCAGATTCTTCATACGGTCACCATGCTTTCTTCGCTGTCCTCGCTGGTGAAGCGATTCATAATCCCAACGCAGGCAAAAATCATGACCATCAGAATCAGCGACATGGCGGCGCCCAGATTGGGGTTGTAGGCCGCCTTGAACTGCGATTCGATTACGTCACCGATCAGAATTGTGCCGGGAGAGCCCAGCTTTTGAGAGATGTAGAAGGTGGAAACCGCAGGCACAAAAACCATGGTGATGCCCGAAACGATGCCGGGCACGGACAGGGGGAGGGTTACCTTGCAGAAAACCTGCCGCCCGTTGCAGCCCAGATCCTGTGCGGCTTCAATCAGGCGCGTGTCCAGCTTCATGATGACGGTATACAGCGGCAGAATCATATAGGGCAGATAGTTATAGACCATGCCCATAATCACGGCGCCGTTGTTGCGAATCAGCGGCAGAGGCTTCAGGCCGATGGAGCTGACAAAGGTGTTGATGATGCCGGTGTCATCCAGCATGGCGACCCAGGCCAGCGTGCGCAGCAGGAAGCTCATGCACATCGGGAGCATCACAAACATATGCAGGAAGCGCTGCGTGCGCGGCTTGCAGTGCGCCATATAATAGGCAACGGGATAGCCGATTACGAGGCAGATCAGCGTGGCAAAAATGCTCAGCCAGATCGAGCGCAGGAAAATCGGCCAGTAGTCGAGAATGCTGGCGAGATTTGCGAAGGTGAACTGCCCGGTGACGGAGTCGGTGAAGGCATAGTAGATCACGACGCCGAGCGGAATCAGGGTGAAAAGCAGCATCCAGAGAATGTAGGGGCCGGAAAGAAATCTACTCTTCATCTTCGCTTTCCTCCGCATCAGCAATTTCGTCATACTCCGCGGAGTAGGAGCTGTAGTCGCCAAACATACCGGAATACTCGCTCTTGTGCATGATATGGATGTCCTCGGGGTTGAGGCGGATGCCGATGTAGGAGCCCTCCGGACAATAATCCGTGGTTTGAATGAGCCACTTGAAGCCCTTGAAGTCAACGATGGTATCGTAGTGTACGCCCTTGAAGGTGACGGAGGTGACTGTGCCGCAGAGATGGCCCTGGTCGGCGGCGACAATATCAATATCCTCCGGACGGATGACCACATCCACCGGCTCATTTTTGGCAAAGCCCTTATCCACGCATTTGAAGGTGCGGCCAAAGAACTTGACCGAATAATCCTCCAGCATCACGCCATCGAGAATGTTGGACTCTCCGATGAAGTCTGCGACAAAGGCGTTCTTGGGCTCGTTGTATATATCCTCCGGCTTGCCGATCTGCTGAATTTTGCCCTTATCCAGCACCACGATGGTGTCGGACATGGTCAGGGCCTCCTCCTGATCGTGGGTCACATAGACAAAGGTGATGCCCATGGCCTGCTGAATGCGCTTCAGCTCGTTCTGCATATCCTTGCGCAGACGAAGATCCAGCGCGCCAAGCGGCTCATCCAGCAGCAGCACCTTGGGGCGGTTGACCAGTGCGCGCGCAATTGCCACGCGCTGCTGCTGACCGCCGGAGAGGGAGGTGACCTTGCGGTTTTCAAATCCCCGGAGTGAAACAATTTCCAGCATTTCAGTCACGCGGGCATCGATCTCGTCCTCCGACAGCCTGGCAATGCGCAGGCCAAAGGCAATGTTGTCGTAAACGTCGAGATGCGGGAAGAGCGCATAACGCTGGAAAACTGTGTTGATTTTACGTTGGTAAGCGGGAACATCGTTGATTCGTTTCCCGTCGAACAGGACATCGCCGGATGTCGGCGTCAAAAAGCCTCCGATGACACGAAGCGTGGTGGTCTTGCCGCAGCCACTCGGGCCGAGCAAGGTGAGAAATTCTTTGTCGTTGATGTAGAGATTGATGGAATCCAAAATGCGTTCCCCGTCAAACTCCATCACGAGATCTGTCAAACGGATCAGCTCCTGGGCCATTTATCCTCCCCCATTTCCTTCTGTATTTTTGAAGCAAAGCGCAGAAAACACACTTTACTTCTATAGGAAAATATATATGATATTTCGCCACTTGTCAATCATTATTCGGAGTTTTTGACAAATCTTTTCCGCGGTTTTTCAAATTCGTCAAATATCTGCACAAAGTGGTGAAGGATGGAGATATTTCTTGACTTTTATGCACCGCAATGCTATCATTATTCTGTATTTACAGACAAAAACTGACGGAAAAGAGAGGAATGCCATGACCAAACAAACCCGCTATTACACCAGCCGGCGCAATCCGCTGACCTGGCTGTCGGTGCTCAGCGCAGCCGCAACGGTGGTGCTGCTGATTCTGAGCCTCTGCTTCAGCGAGCCGGGGCGTATCTCGACGCTGAATCTCTGGTTCCAGAAGATTCTTCCCATTGCGGTGGCGCTGTATTTTGGGCTCACGCTGGCGCTGTGTGGACACAAAAGCTTTTATCGCTGCTCCACAGCCGTTTTCTGGGGCTGCGTCTATTTCGGACAGGTTGCCCTCAGCCAGTATATGTCCCAGACCGGCTACCCGCTGTTCATGTATCTGCGCTATGTGGTTGTCTGCTGGATTCTGTATTTTGTGTTCTATCTGTCATTTCGCCTGACGGTGACGGGACATTCGAAGCATCCGCTGGCCTTCCAGCTTATCAGCCTGATCCCGGTTGCGATTCTGGCCTATGATTTGATTCATGTGCATCCGGCACATTTGCCGCTGCTTCTGGAAAAGCTTGCCAACGTGCTGCTGACCTTTTCGCTGCTGCTGGCGGCGCTGGCCATGCGCCCCTTCACCGACGGAAAGTACCACAAGACCTGGGGCGACCGCTGCGATGGGCGGCGGCTGCGCAACCTGGATGGAATCTCCGTGGTTGGCAACTACTTCATGCCGAACCGCAACGGCGCCAGCAATTGCATTCATGACACCGTTGAGATTGGCAATATTGAGCGCTATATCCACCGCAAGCGTGCGGAGGGGATGGAAAACTTCGGCTTTACCCATGTGTTCCTGGCAGCCTATGTGCGCTGCATCGCAAAGTACCCGGCCTGCAATCGTTTCCTCTCCGGTCAGCGCGTCTATCAGCGCGATGAGGATATCCAGTTTATTATGGCCATCAAAAAGGAAATGTCCACGGAAGCACCCGATACGATGGTCAAAATTCATCTCGAGCGCACCGATACCTCCAGGGAGGTCTATGAGAAATTCAACAAGGTTTTTCTCGAGGTCAGAGGCACGCCGCTGGACAGCACCTTCGATCAGGTTGCCGGCCTGCTGGCCAGTGTGCCGGGGCTGCTGCTGAAATTCATTGTCTGGTTGCTGAAGGTTGCGGATTATTTTGGCAAGCTGCCGGGCTTCCTGCTTGAGGTCAGCCCCTTCCACGGCTCGGTGATCTTCACCTCCATGGCCTCGCTGGGCATCCCGCCGATTGTGCACCATCTTTATGATTTTGGCAATCTGCCCGCCTTTATTGCCTTTGGTAAGAAGTACCGCCGTGTGGAGCTGGATGCAGCCGGCAAGCCGGTTACGCGCCGCTATATGGACTATGTGGTGAATACCGATGAGCGAATCTGCGATGGGTTCTACTATGCAACGGTACTCAAGTATCTGCAAAAGCTGCTTCGCAATCCGGAAATTCTGGATACGCCGATTACCAACATTGTGAACGATATCGATTGAGTGAAAAACAGATCAAAAAAACATTCTGAGCTCCTGCGCCAATCTGGTGCGGGAGCTCAGAATGTTTTTACAGGCACTCAGCGGCCAATATGCACAGAGCCGATGAAGGGCAGAGGCTTCTCCCGCCCGAGCAGCACATTGAAAATGCCAATCACGGCGAGGATACAAAGCCCAAGCCAGCCAAGATAGATTGGAGAGAGAAGAAGATCGACGATCAGCGGGGCATCCACACTGTGCGGAATGTGGAAAAGCTGGTGCAGCCCCCAGCGGGCGAACCAGTGCAGCAGGGCAAAGGCAGTCTCCGCAGCAGCCAGGCGCAGGCCCTGACGAACGTGGAAACGCACAAAGCTTGAGCGATTACCAATCAGGGGAACCAGAACAAGCCAGCCCAGGTAGGCGAGAATGCCCATAGCGCGGTTGCGGCTGTCGTCCGCACCGGCGGCAGCGCGCTGATCTGACTCGGAGAATTCGGCATACTTGACTGAATGGGCGGCCTCATGCATGGCCGCGCCGCAATTGGGGCAGAAATTCATGGAATCAATGACCTCTGCACCACATCTTTTACAGGTTATCATGTTGAGGCCTCCTTTTGCATTTATCATACTTCTGCGCAGCCAGCTTGTCAACCGCAAAATGAAAAATCGTCAAGTCGGCAAAAAGCAGGGGGCTCCTTGCGGAGCCCCTGCCGGGAAAATGCCGGAGATGGAAGCTTACTCAGCGCAATAGCGCATCAGAATAGTTGCAATCTCGGCACGGGTTGCGAATGCGGTCGGATTCAGGCGGGAATTCTCGTCGCCCTGGAGCAGGCCGGTTGCAACGGCCCAGTTCATGGCATCCACTGCGTAGGCGCTGATCCGATCTGCATCGCGGTAATCCGCAATAGCGTTCTCGCTGACAGGCGTTTCGCCATCGAAGCGATAGAGAATGGTCACAATCTGCTCGCGGGTTGCGCTCATGTCGGGGCCAAAGGTGGTGGCGTCGATGCCATTGACCACGCCGCTGTTGGCGGCCCAGATGACAGCATCCGCGTACCAGGCGGTTGCAGCAACATCCCTGAACGGATTCTGCATCCCCTCGGTTGCGGGCTTGCCGGCGATGCGGTAGAGCACCGTCACAAGCTGCGCGCGGGTCATGTTGGTCTCGGGGGAGAAATGCGTGTCGTCCATACCGATCATCAGACCCTCGGAGATCACAAAGTCCACGGCGTTGTGGAACCAGTGATCTGCCTTGATGTCAACGTAGTTGGCGGAGGGACAGGACGTGCCAAGCGCAATTTCAACGTACTCCGTGCTGTCGGCAGCGTCGTTGTTGATCTCGGTCTGCGTAAGGGTAAGCGTCACGGCCTCGGGTGCATCCTCGCGGATGTCGAAGGTCAGAACCGCAATCACATCCTCCTTCGCCAGAAGCGATTTGGCGGCATAAGCAAGGCTCAGGCCGGTCTCGGTCTCTGCATAGGCAAATGCATCGGTCTTTCCGGAGACGGAAGCGAGCTCCAGTGCAGCAGCGTCATAGCTGACGACAAGGCGACCATTGGTGGAGAAATCGGAGGCGGTTACCTGAACAAGAACCTGATTGCCGATGTGCTCGTAGCTGCCGCTGCTGAGGAGGCTGATTTCCTCACGAGCGGCCTGCGCAGCGGGCTCTGCTGCAGTGAGCGTCAGCGTGCCGCCTGCATTGGCGATGAAGCTGCCGGCGTTCTTGGAATCGAGCGCATTGTCACTGTCGATTACGGTGGCGACTCTGGGTGCGTTGCTGACCTCGACGTTCATTGCAGCAGACTCTGTCGAGAGGGTGCCGGGCTCCATCAGACCGCCGACGGGCCAGACGCCCTCGGCAAAGCTGCCCAGCTCATAAACCTCGCGGCTGCCAACAGTGTCGATGGCGTAGAGCGTGCAGAGGTTGTCGCCGTCATAGCAGGTGTAGAAGATGAAGTTGCCGTCATAGTGCAGCGAGCACATATAGCTCGAGCCTGCCTCAATGTTGGTGATGGTGAAGATACCCTCGTCTGTGGCGTCGCTCTCGACATAGTAGAGCGTGCCGTCCTGCTCGAGCCAGCCCATCATGTAGACATAGCCCATGGAGTCGATGAGGAAGTACCAGTCAATGACGGTGTCAAAGCCCCAATCCTGGTAAACCTGCGAGCCTGCGTAAGTGATGCCCACGAGGTTATACTGCCACATGTGGAAGTATTCGCCCTCGCCGCTGTAGTAGTTACCGGTGGAGGGATCGACTACCAGGAAGTAGCCGCCGTAGGTAGCGGCCAGTGCGCCGCCCTTCAGGTGCGGAGCGGGAGCGATGTCGCTGTAGCCATCGTAGGAGGCGCCGATTTCCGCGATTTCGAAGGTCTCGGGATCGACGGTGTAAAGGCTGGACTTGAAGGTGCCGCCGGAGCTGTTGGCAGAAGCGGCATAGAGTGTGTCGCCCAGCATCGCGGTGGAGGCCAGCGCAGCCTCAACAGGCTGCTCGGTGAGCTTGGTGTAGTCGGGCAGCGCGCTGCTGCTGAATTCGCTCCACCAGATGTCGCCGTTTTCGTCCCAGACGAGGCCGTCAAGCGTCTTATCCAGAGAAATGACGGTCACTTCACAGGTGTCGAACTTGGTTTCGTCCAGAACGGAGGTGGCGGTGATGGTAACGGTGCCATCGGAAACGCCGGTGACACGGCCCTGGGCATCGACGGTTGCAATGCTTTCGTCAGCGCTGGTCCAGACAACGGAGGAGTCCGTGATGTTCCACGGATTCACGGTTGCCTTCAGGCGGATGGTGTTGTCCACCAGCGTGCGGGCCTCATTGTGGCTGAGTCTGACGCTCATGACCTCATCGGTCGGGTCAAAGGTGCCGGTGCTGCCGGTGGTGGGGGCGATGAACAGGCCGGTCATGCCGAAGAGGAAGAAGCCGCCAATCTGCGAGCATTCGCCGGTTTCGGTGTTGACTTCAAAGAGAATGTTCGGGTAGGCCCAGTAGAGCGTGTCGGTGTTGTGATCCCAGGCCATGGAGTTGGAGTTGCCGGTGGCCCACCAGCCGGTGGAGACGGCGCTCAGATAATGCGGCTCGTCGGCGGTGATGCTTTCGACGGTATAGGTGTAGAGGGTCGGATTCTGATAACCGACGGAGTAGAAGTTGCCCTCGCCGTCAATTGCCATGTTGTTGACGTCCATCGGGAGCTCTGCGATCAGAGTCAGCTCGCCGGTGAAGAGATCCATCGTGGCAAGATAGGGAGCGGCCTGGCTGTTGTTCTCGGAGTAGAAGAGCAGATACATCTGGCCATCGGCCTTGTTGTAGCGCAGCTCCAGTGCGTTGGTAATCGCCAGCTCGCCGCTGGGATCCAGCTCGGCAATCACGGAGAAGTCATAGAGCGTGTCATTCTTTGCGACGAGGAGCTCCTGATTATCGTTGATCTCGAAGACGTAGCCGTCCACATACTCAGCGGAGCGGATGACGTTGCCGCTGGTGCTGGCAATTTCAGTGTAGGCCAGGCCGTCTTCTTCAAGGCCGACCCACTGATACTTCGTGTAGGCGCAGACGGTGAAGTAGGGACGATAAGCCTCGGGCAGACCCAGGGTGATGTCATAGAAGCTGACGTTGTGCGCGTAGTCGTACACAGCGATCTTGAAGTTGTCGCCGCTGATGCCGGTCAGATCCAGCTCCACATCGACGGGAACACCGGCCTCGGTCTGGTTGGGGGAGACGGACAGGAGCGTCGTGCTGCCGGAGGCGCTCATGAGCTTCACGGCGGCGATGTACTCGTTGTCCTGGGCGCTGACGGTCAGGGTCTTGCCGTCAAGCGCGTCGAGGGTGATGCTGCTGGCGGTGGGGGCGGTGTTGTCAATCGTGATGTAGGTGTTGAGATAAGCGCCTTCGCCAAGTGCATCCCAGTCCACATTGTTGACCAGTGCGTCGTTTTCGTTGTATTCATAGTTGCCGTAATAGCTGGGGGCGGCGACCATGGAGACGCAGACGGTGGTGCCCTCGGGAAGCGGCTCGCCCTCGGCGTCGGTGCCCTTCCAGTTGAGCTTGAGCTCACTCTGAGAGTAATACCAGGAGGCGTAGGTCTCGTTGTAGTAGGCGCTCAGCGTTTCGCCCAGCTCCTTCTCCAGATAGACATCGCCGGTCTCCACATTGGAGATGGTGAGCTTCATTCTGGTGGCATTACGGATGAGGGAGTAAATCTGGCTGCCGATCTTGTCGCCGTTTACGTTGTTCATGGCGATACGCTCAGGCAGGAATTCCTTGTCAGTTGCGTAGAAGTTGCCACCGAAATAGTATTCGCCGTCATCTCTTCTGAGCGTCAGGAAGTTGGAACTGTAAGCGCCGGTGTAGTAATCGACCAGGCTGCTCATGTAGCCCTCGAGACAGCCGGCCTCGGTGATGGACTCGCCGTAGGTGCCGCGGTCAAACATTGCAGGCTCCGACCAGTTGCCATAGAAGGCAAGGAGGGGGATGGAGTGTGTCACGCCAATGCTGCCCTCTGCGTCGGCCAGAGGCTGCGCATAGATGAAGGCCTCAATGTAGGTACCCTTCGGCATGTAGGTTTCGAGGTAATCTCTGGCTGCGTCGGTCAGCGCGATCCGGACGCTGACGTGTACGGTGCCGTTGGCGGGAACCGCAACGGTGGATTCACCGTCGAGCATCGTCAGCAGGAGATGTGCATCGTAGGTGTTGACCGTGCCGTCGCCATTGAGGTCGGCATCTGTATGCAGGGTTTCCTCATTGCCGAGGAGATATGCGAGCAGATAGCTGGCATCCGCTTCGTTTGTCTTGCCGTCGCCATTCAGGTCGCAGTCCAGTGCGCTCTCGGTCTTTACGATGGTAGCGTCTGTGGAGGTGAAGACGGTGGTGGTCTCAAGCGCGGCGGTCAGGCCGTCGAGCAGATAGGCGCCCTCCTGATGGGTGGCCTCCAGAATGCCCTGGCGGAACACGTCGGCGCGGAGCGCATAGGTCAGCGCATTGTCAGTCAGGTTGTTGATGGAGAAGGTGAATTCGTAGACACCGGTGCGCGCAGGATCGTCGCCCAGCTCGACCTTAACCTTGCCGTCCTCCTGACCGTCAACCAGAATATAGGATTCGGCGCTGGTGGCCAGATCCACGCGGCCCATGCCGGCGCCCTGATTGAGCAGGGAGTAATAGCCGCCGGAGGCTTCCTCATAGAGAGGCTCCGCCGTGGACATCAGCAGGCTGATTGCCAGATGCCGCGCGCTCACGCCGGTCGTCTTGCACAGCTCATTCTCGCGCAGATACTGCGCAACAACGGCGACCATACCGGCAACCTGCGGAGAAGCCATGGAGGTGCCGGACATCGTCTCATACTGGTTGGAGCCGCCAGCGGTGGGCGTGCTGCCATAGACGGAGTAAATCTTGCCGCCGGGGGCGGTGATCTCGGGCTTCAGGCTCAGATCGCCGGGGACACCCCAGGAGGAGAAGCTGCTCATGGTAAAGTAGTCGGAATCCCCGAAGTTGATGGCAGCCTTGGAGGAGATATGAATCTTGCCGGTGTAGTAGGTCAGACCGGCTTCGGTGGTCTGCTCCTCAGAGACGGCAAGAATTGCGGCGCCGCTCTCCTGCGCGATGGAGGCGCAGGGCATGGTGTAACCATAGTTGGTCAGATCCATGCCAAAGTTGCCGGAGGTGTTGTTGTAGATAATCAGGCCGGCAGCCTTGAGATAGGCGGCGGTGTTGGCCTTCTCATAGAAGCTGCTTGTACCACGGGAGCAGAAGAGAATCTTGCCCTCGATGTCCATGCCGTCGTAGTCGCTGGCGGCGCCATAGCCGGTGATGAAGATATAGTCATAATCCGTGCCGCTCATGTCGGTGCTCTTGTCCAGAGAGGCGAGCGACTCGTTGTTGGCGTTGGTGCCGTCGGTGTATTCGTAGAGCTTATCTGCGACGGTAAAGCCGCGGACGATGGTGCCGCCGTTGTCCACGGAGGCAACAGTCAGCCAGTTGTTGTAGGAGCCGGGGGCGCCGACCGTGTCATAAACGACGTCGTCGCTGTAGGGGTAGCGGCCTCTGGTGTGGGAGGCCCAGGAGCCGGCATTACCGGCGGAGCCGACGACAACCAGATCCGTCTCGGTCAGGTAGTCCAGCAGCTCTGCAAAGACCGGATCGGTCGGCTCACCGGCGCTGGAGGTGCCCAGAGAGAGGTTGACGGAATCGCAGTTCAGCAGAATGGCGTCCTCAATGGCGGCAAAATAGTCCGCGTCGCTGGGGCCGCCGCTGGCGCCGAAGGCCTTCATGGTGATGAGCTGCGCATCGGGCGCGACACCGGCCATGCTGACATAGTCAATGGCGTACTGATAGCCGTTGCTGGAGGGAACATAGCTGTTGGCGGTTGCGATACCGGCAACGTGGGAGCCATGCTCGCCCTGCGCATCATGGTCATGGGTCAGCTCGAGATTGTTGTCAATATAGTTGTAGCCATAGGCCAGCTTCTCGTTGAGGAAGAGATCCTCGGCGGTCAGCGCGTTGTTCTGCTTGTAGGCATTGAGCCTGGTCAGAACGGACGCAATCTCCTCGAGATCCAGCAGGTTCAGGCTCTCAACATATTCCTCGTAGCTCATTCCTGCTTCCTCGGCATTGCGCTCGAGAGAATAGAGGAATGCGTTACCGTCGAAGGACTGGTGGTCAGTGTCCGTACCGGTGTCGATCACGGCGATACGGGAGCCGGCGCCGGTGTAGCCATTGGCCCAGGCCACGTTGGAGCCGATCATGTAGGAGGAGGTAGCCATCTGCGGAGAGACGGTTTCTTCCTTCTGCGCGGTCTGCGGCTCGTAGGTGCGCTCCAGCACAACGCTCCGGACACCGTCGAGGGCGCGGATCTCATCCAGCTCGCCATAGGCAACGTTGGCGGAGATGAGATTTGCAACCAGCGTCAGGTTCCAGACCACGTCAAGAGCCTGGCCGTCAAGGACGGTTTCGGAGATGGTCTGTGCAAGCTGATCCTGCTTGGCTTGCAGTCTGGCGCTGTAAGCCATTGCACGGTCGTTGCGGGCGATATCTCTGGTGGCATAGCCTGCCTGCACGGTGGGCTTGTCCTCCAGAATGATGGATACGCGAACGATTTCTGCGGGATCGTGGTCGGGCTCGACCGAGGTGTCGCTGATGCGGCCGTCCTCAAGGGAAGCCATTCCGGTGGATTCCTTCCAGCTAAAGCCGGTATCCGTCTGCGTTGCGTTGACCGGCAGAGCAAAGCCGGCAAGCATGGCAAGCGTCAGAACCAGAGCAAGAATCCGGGAAAGTGGATGCTCCTTCATGTTGATTCTCCTTTCAAATAATGAAATGATACGCGAGTGGGCTGCTGCCTTCTGCCGGGACACACAGGGCTGCTGCCAGATGCAGAAAACTGAGCGCGTTACGGCGAACAGCAATCCCGAGATTATTTTACTGCATTGCTAAAAGATTTGCAAGAAGAAAATGTTAAAATTGCGTTTTTTGGAGCGCTGTCCGCTCAGACAGCGCCAGGATGCAGGGACGAGAAGAAAAAATGCAGATTGGACTGTCTTTTCTGCGCAGATATGATATAATAGAAAAATCAACCGTCCGCAGGGCGGGTATTCAGACAGCTACAGGGGAGATGCGGATGAAAGCAGCAGGAATTCTCAGAGATTCGCTGATTACCATACTGGCGCTGAGCGTGGCGGGGGCGCTGAGCGTGCAGCTTCAGCGCATGGATGTTGAGGAGCATATTACGACGGTGTTTGTCTTTGCTGTATTTCTGATCTCTATTCTGACCCGGGGCTATGTCTATGGCGTGCTGGCCTCCGTGCTGGGGACAGTTGCCATCAGCTTTGTGTTTACCTATCCTTATTTTGCCTTTGATTTCTGGAATCCGGTCAGTGCTGTTTCCGCGGTGATTATGCTGCTGGTCGCGCTGATCTCCAGCCTGCTGGTGGCCAAGCTCAAGCGGCATGACGCGGCGGTGGCGGAGAGCGAGCGCGAGCGGCTGCGTGCCAATCTGCTGCGCGCCGTCTCACATGACTTGCGCACGCCGCTGACCACCATCTGCAGTGCCAGCTCCATGCTGCTGGACAATCGTGAGGCGCTGTCCCCGGCGCAGCAGGAGGCGCTGCTGCGCACGATGCAGGAGAATGCACAATGGCTGACGCGGATGGTGGAAAATCTGCTCACAGTTACAAGAATTGACAACAGCAGTATGACCATTACCAAGACCCCGACGATTCTGGACGAGCTGATTGACGCGGCCGTCAGCAAATTCACCGCGCGTCACCCGGGGCAGAAGGTGCAGCTCCAGCTTCCGGATGAGCTTGTGGTTATCCCGATGGATACGATTCTGATTGAGCAGGTTTTGCTCAATCTGCTGGAAAATGCCATCGACCACGCCAAGGGTATGACGGTGCTGACGATTCGCGTATTTACGCTCGGAAATCAGGCGATTTTTGAAATTCTGGATGATGGCTGTGGCATCGACGAGGGCAGCCTGCGCCGACTGTTCGATGGCGGACTGGAGCTGCGCCACGATACCGCGCAGGGAGAAAAGCGCTTTGCGGGCATTGGCCTGTCGGTCTGCACGAGTATTATCCGGGCGCATGGCGGCAGTATTTCGGCCGAGAACCGCAGAAGCGGCGGCGCACTGGTTCGCTTTACACTGGAGCTGGAGAAGGAGGATGCGGCACATGGCAAATAATCGCTACAAGCTGCTGCTGCTGGAGGATGATGCGGGAATCCGCGCTGTTGTGACGGCCATGCTGGAGGCGGCGGACTATCAGGTGATCTGCGCGGAGCGCTGCGCGCTGGGCATGGCGCTGTATCAGTCCCACCAGCCGGATGCGGTGATTCTGGATCTGGGATTGCCGGATATGGACGGGATGCAGTTCCTCCAATTTGTCCGCCGGGACTCGCTGACGCCGATCATTGTGCTCTCTGCGCGCAATGAGGAGCACGATAAGGTGCTGGCGCTGGACGCGGGGGCGAATGATTATGTGACCAAGCCCTTCGGCTCGGCGGAGCTGCTGGCGCGTATCCGGATGGTTCTGCGGAACTATCACCGCTACCGTGCCGACAGCGGGCGGCTGCCCGGCGCCGCCTTCCGGCTGCGTGAGCTGACCATCGACTACGACGCAAGACAGGTGTTTGTCCGCGGCGCGGAGATTCGCCTGTCCCAGACGGAGTACAATATTCTTGCGCTTTTATCTGCACATTGCGGAAAAATGATGAGCTATTCTGCCATTATCAAGGGCGTCTGGGGCTACTCGGACGAGGGCAGCATCAAAAAGCTTCAGGTCAACATGGCAAACATCCGCAGAAAATTCGGCGTGAAGCCGGGGGAGAGCTGGTACATTACCAATGAGCTTGGCGTCGGCTACCGCATGAATGGAGAGCGGGAGGAATAGTGCACTTTCTTTGCTGCTTTTTAACCGCATGGCGTGTATACTATTGGGGGAAAATGATACAGAAAGAAGGTTAGATGCTCCCCTATGAGTATGCTCGAATTCATCCGGCAAATG
Source organism: uncultured Oscillospiraceae bacterium (assembly GCA_964465395.1). Taxonomy (GTDB): domain Bacteria; phylum Bacillota; class Clostridia; order Oscillospirales; family Oscillospiraceae; genus JAZOXB01. The sequence goes on from CAYXIN010000005.1 coordinate 15,672, forward strand.
CTGGACAGCCCCATGCTGATGGTGTCCACCGTGCTGACACTGGGCGTGATTCTGGTTAACGGCTGGACCGATGCGCCCAACGCCATTGCGACCTGCGTTTCGACCAGAGCCATCGGTGTGCGCAAGGCGATTATCATGGCCGCCATCTTCAATTTCCTTGGCGTGCTGGTAATGACCTCCATCAATGCCTCCGTTGCGATGACCATTTATAATATGGTTGATTTTGGAGGAGATGCGCAGATTTCCCTTATTGCGCTGTGTGCGGCAATGGCTGCCATCGTCATCTGGGCAACTGCCGCGTGGTATTTCGGAATTCCGACCAGCGAAAGCCATGCGTTGATCGCGGGCCTGTCCGGTGCGGCTGTCGCAATTCAGAACAGCTTTTCCGGCATCAACGGCGGCGAGTGGATCAAGGTGATTTATGGCATTGTGCTCTCCACACTTCTGGGCTTCGTCCTTGGCTTCCTGACCTCGAAGCTGACGGTGCTCTGCTTCCGCAGAAGCAACCGCCTGAAGGCGGAGCGCTTCTTCTCCGGCGCGCAGGTTGCCGGTGGCGCGGCGATGGCCTTTATGCATGGCGCGCAGGATGGCCAGAAGTTTATGGCGATCTTTCTGCTGGGCGCGGCCTTTTCCAACGGACAGGCAGACGCAACGAGCTTTGTGGTCCCGGTCTGGTTGATGGTGCTCTGCTCTGCCGTCATGGGTCTGGGCACCTCCATTGGCGGCTACCGCATTATCAAGTCTGTCGGCATGGACATGGTCAAGCTGAAGCCCTATCAGGGCTTTGCAGCGGATTTTGCCGCGACGCTCTGTCTGCTGCTGTCCTCCCTGACCGGCATCCCGGTCAGCACGACCCACACGAAGACCACCGCCATCATGGGCGTTGGTGCGGCGCGCAGAGTTCGCAATGTGAACTGGAGTGTGGTTAAGGAGCTGGTGCTGACGTGGGTCTTTACCTTCCCGGGCTGCGGTCTTCTGGGCTTCGGCATGGCTAAGCTGTTTTTATTGATTTTTGCATAAGGAGAGAGACAAATGGCTAAGAAAAGCAATGATTATTTTGAGCTGATTCAGCAGCAGACCTCCTACTGTGTGGAGGCGTCCAATCTTCTGGAGGAGATTCTCTGCAAGTTCCACGCCGAGAGCATCAATGCCTACCGGGAACAGATGCACGACATTGAGCATACCGCCGATGGCATCCACCACGATATTCTGAACCGCCTTTCCACGGAGTTTATCACGCCCATTGACCAGGAGGATATCCTGCGTCTGGTGCAGATCATTGACGACATTACCGATGCGCTCGACGAGGTGATTCTGGACGTCTATATGTACCACGTCGATCAGATTCCGGCCGGGACTGCGGAGCTCTCCTGCATCGTCAACCGCTGCGTCAAGGCGCTCCACGAGGCAACTGCGGAGCTGAAGAACTTCAAAAAGCCGGAGAAGCTGCGTCAGCTCCTGATTCGGGTCAATGACATTGAGATTGAGGCCGACACCGCCTTTGCTGAGGCGATCTATACGCTCTTTGCTTCTGAGACGGAGGCCCGGACGCTGCTGGGCGCCAAGGCGATTTATGAGGGACTGGAGAATTGCTGCGATCTGTGCGAGCATGCGGCCGACGTGATCGAGCAGGTCATCATTAAGAATACCTGAGCACCAATTCAAACAGGGAGCCACAGCTTTTGCCGGTGGCTCCCTGCCTGCATCTGATTTTCAAAGCGGGCGTAAGAAGCCGCAGTGCTTCGCAGTCAAGGCGATGCTGCGGCGCTCCGAATCCGTTTCATATGCAGACCTGTGCCGCCTGCCCGCTGTCGGACAGGCGGTTTCCTGCGCAACAGGGGCTTGCCAAACAGGGGAAGGTGTGCTATACTAGATCGTAGACGATGTATCGAATAAGATACATCGCTTGCGATAAAAGGAGGGAGACGCATGGTAGAGCGCACACAGTTTCAAACTGCCAGCAGAGCCAGACAACTGGGCAACGCGATTATCTGGCTGCGCAATCAGGGCACCCGACAGATGGGCCTGACGGCGGTGCAGAGTGAGACCATCCGCTACATTTTGAAGCATCACGAGGAGAAGCCCCTCGTGGCGGCAGACCTGATGCAGGCGTTGCGGCTTTCGCAGTCCACCGTGGCGGGCATTTTGCGGCGGCTGGAGGACAAGGAGCTGATCTGCCGCACAGCCTCGCCGGAGGATGGGCGGCGGAGCATCATTTCCCCGACGCAGAAGGGGCTGGAGCTCGAAACGCGGCTGGTGCAGTCGGCCATCGAGACAGAGCGAATTCTGCTGCGCGGCATGACGCAGGCCGAGCAGACAGAGCTGAACCGCCTGCTGCAAATGGCGCTGGAGAACATACAAAGTGTCAGAGAATCGGGAGGGAATGAAGATGAATGAGAACAAGGCGCTCTTTGAGCGCTGGCCGGTGCCTAAGGCGGTTTTCTCCCTGGTTGTGCCGACCGTAATCAGTCAGATCATAACGGTGATCTACAATATGGCCGACACCTTTTTTGTTGGTCAGGTAGGCGATGCCAATCAGGTTGCGGCGGCCACGCTGTGCATGGGTCTGTTTATTTTACTGACCGGTATGGCCAATCTGTTCGGCATTGGCGGCGCAAGCCTCATCGCCCGCGCGCTGGGCGTCGGTGATACGCAGAAGGCCAGGCGCGTTGCGGCGTTCAGCATATGGACGGCGGCAGGCATTGCGCTGGTCTATGGCCTGGTGCTTTATGCGGCGCAGGATGTCGTTTTGCCATTGATCGGCGCCGATGCGCAGACGGAAAAATTCTGCCTGCAATACATCTTCTGGACGATTACAGTGGGCGCAGTGCCGACTGTGCTCAATGCGACGCTGGCGCACCTGATCCGCGCGGAGGGCTACTCCCGGCAGGCCAGCTTCGGCGTGGCGCTGGGTGGCATTCTGAATATCCTTCTGGATCCGCTGTTTATTTCCATCCTTGGGCTGGAAATTGCGGGCGCGGCGATTGCGACCATGCTTTCCAATCTGGCTGCGGCAGTCTATTTTGTGGTGCTGCTGCTGAAGCGGCGGAATACGACCGTTATCTCGCTGCATCCGCGCGACTATACCCTGCGGGAGCGCATCCCGGCGGAGGTGCTTCTGGTTGGTCTGCCAAGCTGCGCGATGAATCTGCTGGCTGTGCTGTCCAACGTGGTCATGAACCGTCTGCTGGTTTCCTACTGCAATGAGGCGGTGGCCGGGCTTGGCATTGCGAAAAAGGTGGATATGCTGGCCTTTGCCATTGCGACCGGCATGTCCCAGGGTGTGCTGCCGCTGATTGCCTACAACTACTCGGCCCGGAATTATAAACGCATGATGGCGGCTGTCCGCGTGACCTTTTTTGTCAGCCTGACGATTGCGGTTGTCGGGATGGTATTCCTTCTGACCTGCGCGGAGCCAATTGTCCGGGCCTTTATCGATGACAGCCTGACTGTGGAGTATGGGCAGTTTTTCCAGCGCATTATCTGCCTCACGGGGCCGTGTATTTCCGTGACGATGATTGTGATTACGCTCTTTCAATCCGTCGGAAAGAAGGTGCAGCCCCTTCTGCTCTCGCTGCTGCGCAAGGGCGGACTGGACATTCCCTTCATGTTCCTGATGAACCACCTGATTGGGGTCAACGGCATTGCCTGGGCGACGCCGATTGCGGACACGGTGGCTATGCTGACGGCGCTTTGCTTCCTCATTCCCTTCTGGCGAAGGCTTCAGGCAGAGCGGCGGGCGATGGAGTCCTGCCGGGAGGCGCAGTGCGCGCCATCCAACGCGGGCGAATGAACAAAAATGTATACTTTCTCATTGTGAAAGGGGGCGGAGTGCTGCGTTTTCCGGCGCATTGGCGCAAAAACCGGCACTTCTCCGATGGCGCGGACTGCGGCGGACGGAAAGAGTCGCAACCCGCGCCAATGCGTTGTTCCCGGGAAAAAATAACCATTTCTTCCAAAAGGGGCTTGTAATTTCTTGCGTTCTGTGATAGGATGTGATTAACCGATTAGTCAGAAGAAAGGAGGAACGCGATTGCATACAGCTTTATCCAAAGAAGATGCACACGAGGCCAGAAAAATCGAAATCATGGAAAAGTGCTTTGACTGCTACGCAGAGCATGGTTTCGGCAGCGTTGGCATCAAAACACTGGCGAAGGCCTGCGGGCTGACATCGGGCAGCCTGTATGTCTATTTTGAAAATCTGGATGATCTGGTCATTCAATCCACCGCGCACTGCATGAGCAAGGTCGAGGACGATTTCATGGAGATGGCGCCCACCAACCCGACGGAGCTGCTCAGCTTCATCGACCGGGTGCCCTACTGGACGGCGGAAAAGCATGGACCCAAATATCGCCTGATGTATCAGATCTATACGCACCCGAAGTACATTGCGCATGGCAAGCGCTTCTTTGAGGGCGTCAACCGGCGCTATACCGAGTATGCAATGCAGCTTGAGGATAAGATCGGCATCCCATACCAGATTACGACCCCGCTGATCTTTATTCTGATCCGCGCCTGCGTGCATTTCGCGCTCTTTGAGGATGAATTCTATTTGCAGGCGCAGTTGGGCATCCTCAAGCAGGGCGTCCAGCTCTGCATGGAAAAATTCCAGGTGAGCATCGCGCAGCCCGCTCCGCAGCCATGAGCCACAGGGCTCCGGAGTGTTTCTCTACCGCAAGCCCCAGTTCCCCGGCGATCCCCCAGGAAAACAAAATCATCATGAGGAAAGAACAGGAGGAAGCTACATGAAAAAGCGTATCATCAGTATGCTGCTGGCGCTCTGTCTGCTGGCTGGCATGATTCCGGCGGTCACGCCGGAGGCGGACGCAGTGGTCGGCGCGATTATTGAAACCGGCCTGAGTCTCTGCAAGTCCGTCATCAATGGCAGCATCGCAACCGCCAAGAATGTCGATCATTATGACGGCAACGTTGGCAAGTGCATTCTCGGCCAGTTCCGCAATATCGCCGCCGACTTCACCGGTCTGGATATTGGCGAGGACTATGGCGACGGCAACGATCAGGTTGTTGCGGATGTCTCTCTGGACGTTGTCCGGTCGGAAATCCAGAATCTCAGCAAGCTGATTGAGGATAACAACGCGGCAATCCATCAGCTCGAGGAGACCGTCACCGACGGCATCGACAACCTCTCCAAGAAGATGGATGAGCTGAGCACTCAGATCAAGGACACCGCAACGCGGGACAGATACTACACCTATCTGACGGAATTCTTCTCCTTCTTCAACCAGTATTATGAGGGCATCAGCTTCTATTCGGAGCAGGTCAGCTACGCCGTTGAGGATCAGCACAGCGAAGCCTATATGAAGAATCTCTTTGACCAGTTCTATCATCTGCAAAACGTGGAATACACCGGTAACCTCCACTCTGCGGTGGATAAGCTGAGCAAGTATCTGCGTGGCGAGTACATGAGCTCTGACCCCGGCAGCGTTGTGGACGTTCTGAGCCGCTACTATATCCTGGCCTATAAGGACCAGGGCAAGAGCGAGGCAGATGCCCAGAAGCTGGCGGCACAGGACACCGAGGAGGCCATTGCCAATATTTACTATGCCTACTGCATGGGCATTTACTATGAGGAGATGGTCGCCATGTACCAGTCCGGCTATATGGCAGATCAGGCTACCAACGAGTATAAGACGGACTTTGGCACCTATATCTCCGAGCGCCAGATGACGGCGAATGTCAAGACCCTCTTTGGCAGCGTGCAGGACACGGCGGCCAGCATCCTTACTGCCCTGCTGAACAATTATCCGTGGGACAGCATTGAGATGCCCTATTGCTCTACCTGGGATACCAAGAATGCCAAGAGAGAGTATTGGTACACCCGCACGGTCTCTGCCGATGGCTTCAAGGTCATCCCCAGCAGCTACTTCTATCTGCCGGATCCGGCGAATCTGATCAGCCCCCATTTCAGCGACGCGCTGAGCAACAGCCTGGTTGGTCTGATGACCTACGCCTCCGGCTCCGGAGACGGACTCATCATCAGCGGGAAAAGAGTTACGGTCGGCGGCAATGTCTCGGACGACGAGCCGATCAATGAGACCCGCCTGGTGAATATCTGCGCCGGAGACGTTGTTGTTGGCACGATCAAGGTCAATGTGGAGTGGACGAAGATGTGGGGCCCGACCGGTCAGCGGAGATTCTGGGATGGCGACGGTTCGCGCGATTTCCCCTATCTGATTGTCAACGACAGAGGACTCCAGTGCATCAAATATGACACGAGAGCGTTCTATGTTCTGGGACAGGATCTTGGTGCGGAATGGGTCACAGGCTTCACCTTTGATACGATCCCGGCCTTCTACGGCGTGCTCGATGGCAATGGCCACACCATCTACAATCTGAAAATCCGGACTGCGGCGGACGATGACTACAACACCTTCCTCACAACGTATAACATCTATACGCGCGGCGTGGGCATGTTTGGCGCCCTCTATGGCAAGGTGCGCAACCTGAACATTCAGGATCCGGACGTCAGCTACACAACAAACGCAATAGAGAAGCCCTACAACGTCTATGCAGGCACCATCGCGGGAGTGGTGATTGGCGGCAACATCTATCGCTGCCAGGTGGTTGGCGGCTCCGTGAAGCTGAAAGTGGAGCGAAATGAAAATTACGATGTTAAAAAATATGTGGCGAACTGCGGCAATGTTTTTGCCGGCGGCCTTGCCGGTGGCATCATCGGCGGAGGAGCTTACGCCAATGGCGAGGAACCCGGCGTGATCAACTCCTGCTCTGTGCGCGATGTTTCTGTGGATGCGGAAACCGTCATCCGCGAATGGAATGCGGCGGCGGGCGGCCTGGTTGGTGTGATTGGTATCAATCAATCGCAGGTTCGCGCAATTCACAGCTATGAGCCCTATTTTGACTATTGGGGAGAGCCTGGCCAGTCCTGCGTTGCCAACGGTACGGGAAAGGTGGAAGGCTGCCAGGTCTATAATGTGGAGGTCGAGCATGTCTCCGCCAAGAGCGACAACTCGACAGTCTCCGGTTGGGCGGCAGCCGGTGGCGTGGTCGGTGAGCTGGCTAACGGCACACTGATGAACGTCTGGGCAGGCTCCTGGAATGACCCGCTGAGTGCGTACGCTCGAACCGGTACCGCCTACACCGGCCAGGCAGTCGGCAAGGCCTCGGGCGGCGCGGAATGCTTCACCGGTAACTTTGCCGATGTGAACCTCGGCCTCATACCGTGGGCCGGCGGCAAAGTCTGCGGCGACCTCGAAAACTCTGCGCTGACGAAGCTGGAGGTAATCACAACGGCTAGTGCGTATGAGGCGTCGATTTGGACTACGCCGGAGGATAACTTTGTGCTTCCCACAAGGGACTCACAGTTTTATGTCCTAAAGACACCGAGCGCTACGCCCCCCACACCCCGCAACGTGACTGAGGAAACCTATATGCCTAAGGCTTATCTGGTTCCGCCGACCAAGACAGTCTACGCCAGCGGCGAGATGCTCGACCTGAGTGGCATGAAGGTCTACGCACCGGGCATCAACATGGTGAACACCACGGCCTCCGGCTTCTGCCTCTCCGCGGAGACGCTGGAGTTGATGAACAATCCGATGACTGCCGGAAAGCATACCCTTGAGGTTATTACCGACACGGGCGTCCATCTGACGACTGAAATCACCGTCTATAATTCTCATATCTACTTCGAGGAGCGTGTCGAGGCCACCTGTGGCGAGAATGGCACGAGCAGACTCGTCTGTGTGGACTGCGGCGCGGTGAAGAATGAGAAAACGATTCCTGCGCTGGGTCACAGAATCGTGATTGATCCTGCGGTTGAGCCGAACTGCGCCTCCTCCGGTCTGAGCGAGGGCAGCCATTGCGACCGCTGCGGCGAGATCATTGAGAAGCAGCAGGTACTGCCCTCCACCGGTGAGCATGGCCATACCATCGTGCCGGGCTATGCAGCGACCTGTACGACCGATGGCCTGACTGACAAGGACTACTGTGAGGGCTGCGGACTGGTGCATACCGAGGCGAGCGTGATTCCTGCCTTCGGCCATGATATGGTGAGTACAACGGTGCTTGCGCCGACCTGCACGGCCGGCGGCATGACGCAGGAGAAGTGCTCACACTGCGGCGCCTATGGCGACCTGAAGAATATTGACCCGCTGGGTCACGACTACCAGGTTACGGTTGTGGAGCCGACCTGCGAGGAGCCGGGCTACACCGTGCATACCTGCAACCGCTGCGCGGATACCTACACAGATCATTATGTTGCCCCCACTGGCCATGTCTATGGCCAGGGCGCGGTCACGACAGAGCCGACCTGCACCGCAGAGGGCGTGATGACCTATACCTGCTCCTGCGGCGCAACGCACACCGAGCCGATTGCTCGAATTGCGCACGATTATCAAGAGACGGTCATCGCCCCCACCTGCACGGAGCTGGGCTACACAGAACATACCTGTGCGGCCTGCGGCGACCTGTATCGCGACAGCTATGTCAATCCGACCGGCCACCACTATGACGGCGGCGTGGTGACGACTGAGCCGACCTGCACCGAAAAGGGCGTGCGCACCTACACCTGTCATTGCGGCGACAGCTATACCGAGTCGATCGATATGCTTGCCCATGCCTACGGCGCGGAGCTGTTCGCCCCCACCTGCACGGAACTGGGCTACACGCTGCACACCTGTGCGCATTGCGGCGATACCTATCGCGACAGCTTTGTCTCCGCGCTGGGTCATGACTGGGATGAGGGTACGGTTGTCCGCGTGCCGACCCTGCTCGAAACCGGCCTGCTGGTGCGCTGCTGCAAGCATTGCGACGAGATGCATGAGACCATTCTGCCCAAGCTGGGTGGCTGTGAGGATAGCTGCTGCCCGAGCAGCCGCTTCACGGATGTGCCCGGCCGCGACAACTGGGCCCACAGCGGCATCGACTATATGCTGGAGTTTGGCCTCTTTGACGGCACCTCTCAGACGACCTTTGAGCCGAATCTGACGATGACACGCGCCATGCTGGTGACGGTGCTTTACCGCTTTGAGGGTCAGCCTGAGGTGAGCGGTGAGCCCGCCTTCCGGGATGTTCCCGCCGACGAGTGGTTCACGGAGGCTGTCACCTGGGCCAGCGAACAGGGCGTTGTCAATGGTATGGGCGACGGAACCTTCGCTCCGAATGCACAGATCACCCGTGAGCAGTTGGCGGCGATCCTCTACCGCTACAGCGAGCTGAAGGGCTACGATCTCACTGCCAGCGCAGAGCTGGATGCCTTCCCCGATGCGGACCAGGTCGGTGCCTGGGCGCTGCCTGCGGTTCAGTGGGCCTGCGGCGCCGGTCTGATTAACGGCATCGCAACAGATGGCGTCAATTATCTGAGTCCGACCGGCAGCGCAACGCGCGCGCAGGTCTGCGCCATCATAATGCGCTATATTCTCAGCATCGTTGGCGAGGGCGAATAAACGAAAATCGGGGGCTATGACCTCCTGCAACTAAAAGTAAGCCGGGACGAGAAATCGTCCCGGCATCTTTTTTGCAATTATCGAACATTTGTTTGAAAATTGGAAAGACGGTGCTGTTTTTACGAAAAATTCATAAAATTTCCAGCTAAAAGTAGGAAAAGGGGATTGCAATTTTGAGAGGATGAGAGTATACTGATAGCAGAGTGGAGCAAAGTGGGGTAAATATCCCACAAAGTGGAGCGAGGTGAGGGAATGTACGGCAAATATCGGCATACGCTGGACGCCAAGAGTAGACTGTTTGTTCCCTCCAAGCTGCGCGAGGAGCTGGGCGACTCCTTCTATATGGCCAAGTCGCTGACAGATCCCTGCCTGACGCTCTATCCCGAGGAGGAGTGGCAGCGTTTGCTGGCGCACTACCGCGAGATTCCGCCCGCCCGTGCGCGCGGTCTGCGCGTATTTTTCTCTAATGTGACGAAGTGCGATGTGGACAAGCAGGGGCGCTTTCTGCTGCCGGAGCCCTTCCGCGTCTATGCTGGAATTGAGCAGGAGGCCATGTTCCTCGGTCAGGCGACCCGCGCCGAAATCTGGGCTGTGGATCGCTATGAGGAGGAGGAAGCCAAGTATCTCACCCCCGGGGCACTTGCAGCCGTTATGGAGGAACTGGGTTTCTGATATGGAATTTGTACATCAATCTGTTTTGTTGCAGGAGTGTATTGAGGCGCTGGCCATCCGGCCGGATGGAATTTACCTCGATGGCACGCTCGGCGGCGCGGGACACTCCTTTGAAATTGCGCGTCGCCTGACCGATGGCTGCCTGATCGGTGTGGATCGCGACACAGTCGCGCTTGAGGCGGCTGCGGCGCGGCTTGCGCCTTTTGGGCCGCGTGTGCGCCTGGTGCATTCCAACTTTGCGCAGCTTGGCTCGATTCTGGATGAGCTGGGGCTTGCTGCAATTGATGGGATGCTCTTTGACCTGGGCGTTTCCTCGCCCCAGTTGGATGACGCGCAGCGCGGTTTTTCCTACATGGCCGATGCGCCCCTGGATATGCGAATGAATCGCGAGGACAGCCTGTCTGCCTATGCGGTCGTGAACCAGTGGGAGTATGAGGAGCTGCGCCAGATTCTATATACCTATGGCGAGGAGCGCTATGCGCCGCAGATTGCGGCTGCGATTGTTCGCCGCCGGGAGCAGCAGCCCATCAGGACAACGCTGGAGCTGGTCGAAATTATTCGCAGCGCAATGCCTGCGCAGGCTCTTCGCGAGAAGCAGCATCCTGCCAAGCGCAGCTTTCAGGCGATTCGCATTGCGGTCAACGATGAGCTGGGCGCAGTGCGCCGGATGATGCAGACGGCAATGCAGCGCCTGAAGCCCGGCGGTCGCCTGGCGGTGATTACCTTCCACTCGCTGGAGGATCGCATTGTGAAGACGGAAATGCAGGCCGCGGCGCGGGGGTGCGTCTGTCCGCCGGAATTCCCGGTGTGTGTCTGCGGCAAAAAGCCGCTGGTGCGACTGGTGAACCGCAAGCCTATCGTTTCCGGTCAGCGTGAGCTGGAGGAAAACCCGCGTGCCCGGAGCGCAAAGCTCCGCGTCGCTGAGCGGATATCAGAATAATTCTATGGAAAGGAGCGCGCAGCAATGGCGCAAAACTTCAGAAGCAACGGCAACGCAGCCTATGAGCTGGGCTTCACGCCGGGACAGCAAAATACAGCGCGCCCCCTTGAACGCCCGCAGCGGCTTCCCGAAAGCCCGGTCAGAAAGCAGCCGGCAAAACGGGTGCGCGCAAAGGTGGCGGTGGCGCCCCTCGCGCTGCTGGGAACGGTCGTTGTGTTTGCGCTGCTGTTCCTGGTGATATTCAGCTACGTCAGCCTCTATGAAACGCAGACAGATGTGGCAGAGCTGGAAAACACGCTGGAGGTGCTCAACGAGCAGCAGGCACATCTGGAGGCCAAGTATGAGGCCGCGCTGGATTTGGAGGCGGTTGAGCAGCGCGCGCGGGATCTGGGCATGAAGGAGCCGAATCCCGACCAGATTGTTTATGTGCGCGTGGAGACCGGCGACACAACGCAGCTCTATGCCGCACCGCAGGAGGAGAGCTTCTTCACGCGCGTTTTCGACGCATTTCGCAGCGCCTTCCGCGACGCGATGGAATACTTTTCCTGAGCGTTCATATATAGTAAACAAGCAGAGCATGGGCGGTGAATCCTGTTTGCCGGCCATGTTGTATTCCCGGACAGGAGGTTTCCATGAAGCGGAGAAAATATGCAGGTGGGCGCAGAAAACGTCGCGATCAGTCGGTGTCGGATCTGAGCGTGCAGAGATGGCTGATGTTTCTTTCCTATGGCCTTGTGATCACGGCCTTCCTGATTCTGGCGGGGCGGCTGGTGAAGCTGATGCTGATCGATCATGACTATTATGCGGAGAAGGCAATCAGCAATCAGACCCGCAGCACCAGTGTGGCGGCCAGCCGCGGCAGTATCTATGACTGCAACATGAATGTCCTGGCGGCCTCGGCCAGCGTAGAGAATATTTTTCTCGACCCGCTGGAACTGGATGACTACGATGTGGATATCGACCGGATGGCCAACGATCTGGCGGTCATGCTGGATTTGGATGCGGACTGGATCCGGGAGCAGGCGGCGGATACCAAAATGCGCTATAAGGTAATCAAGCGCCGCCAGGAGAAAGAGGTCTGCGATGCGCTGCGCACCTATATCAGCGAGAACCATATTGTCGGAATCCATCTGGAGCCGGATTCGCGCCGCTATTATCCCTACAGCACGCTGGCTTCGCAGATTCTGGGCTTTACCAACAGCGAGAATGTCGGCTCCGAGGGGCTGGAGGCTTACTATAACGATGCGCTGGAGGGAACGGCGGGCGCGGTCATCACCACCAAGGGCAACTATGAGACACAGATGCTCTATTCCTATGAAACCTATTATGAGGCATCAAACGGCGATTCGCTGGTGCTGACCATTGACACAACCGTCCAGCGGATTCTGGAGAAGGAAATGCAGGACGCCATTGACCGCTACGATGTGCTCAATGGAGCCTTTGGCATTGTGATGGATGTCAACACCGGCGAGGTGCTGGCAATGGCAACGCTGGGCGGCTTTGATCCCAACAATTATCTTGAAATTAATGACGAGGCCCTCCTGCTGCAAACGGAGGAGCTTTATGAAAAGGCAATCCTCCTGCCGGAGGGCAGCGAGGAGCGCACGGCGGCCTTCAACGCCTATAATCAGGCGGTGGCCTCTGCACGTCTGGCACAATGGCGCAATCGCTGCGTTTCCGATGGCTATGAGCCGGGCTCAACCTTTAAGGTGCTGACGCTTGCGGCGGCACTGGATTCCGGCGCGGTTACGCTGGAGGACAGCTTTTATTGCGGCGGAACGGAGAAGTTTGAGGGTCGTGAGCAGGTGCTTCACTGCTGGAAGACAGCGGGTCATGGCAGCCAGAGTACGGCCGGCACGCTGCAAAATTCCTGCAATATTGCCTTTGGTCATATCGCGCTGATGATTGGCGGCGACACGCTCTATGATTATTGTCAGGCCTTTGGCCTGATGGAAAGCACGGGGATTGGCCTGACGGGCGAGGCAAGCGGCGTTTTCCACAGCCGGGAGCGTCTTGCAAACACGGCAAGATATGGCACCAGCTATCTGATTTCCACCTCCTTTGGTCAGAGCATCAAGCCCACACCGATTCAGATGGCGCGCGCGGTAGCTGCGGTCGTCAATGGCGGCTATCTGCTGGAGCCCTATGTGGTGTCGCAGGTGTTGGATGAGAATGGAAACATCGTGCAGAAGAACACCAGAACGGTGCTGCGTCAGGTGATTTCCGAGGAAACCTCCGCAAAAATGTGTGAGCTGCTGGAATCCGTAGTGACAAAGGGAACGGCAGGCAATGCCAAGGTGGTTGGCTTCAGCATTGGCGGCAAGACCGGCACCGCAGAAAAGCTGGACCAGGTGGACGAGAATGGCAACGCAACGGATGACAGGATCGTCTCCTTTGTCGGTGTTGCGCCGATGGAGAACCCGCAGTATGTGGTGCTCATCGCGCTGGACACGCCCAATCCTGCGACGGGGCTCTATGTCTCCGGCGGCATCATGGCTGCGCCAACGGTTGCGGCGGTCTTTGAGGAAATTCTGCCCTATCTTGGCGTGGAGGCCAACTATTCTGTCGATGACATGCACCGCGTTAATATTACAATGCCCAGTGTGGTGGGGATGACAGAGCATGAGGCGGCGGAAGAACTGAAAAAATACTATCTGGATTATAAACTTATTGGCGATGGCGACACGATTGTCAGCCAGATTCCCGCCAGCGGCAAGTCCGTGCCCGGCTACTCCACGGTGCTGCTCTACACGGATCATTCGATGCCGACAGACCAGGTGGAGGTGCCGAATTTGCAGGGCATGACAGTCAGCCAGGCCACCCAGGAGCTCAGTGCGCGCGGGCTGTATTTGCAGGCCAAGGGTACGGATTCCACCGCCTGGCATGTGCAGGTTACAAGTCAGGATATTGCCGCCGGAACCAAGGTGTCACGCGGCACGACCATTACCGTCATTTTTGCCGATACAACGGCAATGGACTGATACAGGAGCTGAATTATGACGCTGAGAACACTGCTTGAGCAGATTGAAGTGCTGGAATGCAACGCGGATCTGGATATGGAGATCCCCGCGGTGTGCTACAGCTCGCGGGAGGTGCAGCCCGGTGCGCTCTTTGTGGCGGTTCCGGGCTACGCCACGGATGGACATCGCTATATTCCCGACGCGGCAGCGCGGGGGGCGGCGGTTGTGCTGTGCGAGCGCGACATGCCGGCAGAGCTTCCCTGGGTTCGGGTCGCGTCCAGTCGGCGTGCCCTGGCGCAGCTTGGCATCAATTGGTATGGCCACCCGGCAGACGCCATGTGCCTGATTGGTGTGACGGGCACCAACGGCAAAACCTCGGTGACCTATTTGCTCAAGGCGCTGCTTGAGCGGGCGCTGGGTGCCAGGGTCGGAGTGATCGGCACAATCTGCAACATGATCGGTGACACCGTACTGGAAACAGAGCGCACCACGCCGGAGAGCTTTGCCTTGCAGGGCATTCTGGCGCAGATGAGTGACGCGGGCTGCACCCATGTGGTGATGGAGGTTTCCTCTCACGCGCTGTGCCTGCACCGCGTGGCGGGCATCTGCTTTGACGTGGGTGCCTTCACCAATCTGACAGAGGATCATCTGGATTTTCACGGCACGATGGCTGCCTATGCACAGGCAAAGGCACTGCTGTTCCGGCAGTGCAGACATGGCGTTTTCAATGTAGATGACCCGGCGGCAGCGACAATGATGGCCCGGGCGGAATGCGACTGCCTGACCGTCGGCGCGGATGGTGCGCTGCGTGCCCGGGAAATTGAGCTGGGGTCAGACCATGTGGCCATGACGCTGTGCTGGGAGGGGAGACAGGCGCGCCTGCGCCTGGGTATCCCCGGGCGCTTTACGGTCAGCAACGCGCTGCTGGCGCTTGGAATTGCGCTGCGGCTGGGAATCGGACTGGAGACGGCAGTGCAGGCACTTTCCTGCGCAGGCGGTGTCAAGGGTCGCATTGAGGTTGTGCCGACGCCGGGCTGCGATTTTACGGTGCTGATTGATTATGCGCATACGCCGGACGGCCTGGAGAAGATTCTGCGCTCCGTGCGTGATTTCTGCCGGGGACGGCTGATTGTACTTTTTGGCTGTGGCGGCGACCGCGACCGCACGAAGCGCCCGCTGATGGGTGAGATTGCCGCAAAGTATGCAGATTTTGCCATCGTGACCTCGGATAACCCCCGGACAGAGCCGCCGATGGATATTATCCGCGATATCCTGTCAGGCATGAAGGACTGCACAATACCATATATTGTTGAGGAAAACCGGCGCGCTGCCATTCGAACGGCCTTGCGCTGCGCGGAGAAAAATGATATGATTGTACTCGCCGGAAAGGGACACGAAACATACCAGATCCTTGGTACGCAAAAGGTTCATCTGGATGAGCGCGAGGAGGTCGCATGTGCATTATGCGAGATGAAGGCATCACACTGAGACAGGCGGCGTGCTGGTGCGGCGGAAGGGTTGCGCCGGAGTATGAGACGCTGACCTTCTGCGGTGCAAATTTTGATACGCGGCGCCTGGCGCGCGGTGAGCTCTTTGTTGCGCTGCGCGGCGCGCGCGACGGCCACGATTTCGTGGAAGCTGCGATGGAGCGGGGCGCGGCTGCTGTTCTGGCAAGCCGCCCGGTGCAGGCGCCCGTCATTTATGTGGAGGATACGCTGGAGGCGCTGCAAAGCATTGCGCGGGGCTACCGGGAGTCGCTGCATATGCGCTGCGTGGGGATTACCGGCAGCGTGGGCAAAACGACCACCAAAGAGATGGTGGCGGCCGTACTGGGCACGACCCTGCGGACGGAAAAAACAGCCGAGAATTTCAACAACGGTCTCGGTCTGCCGGTGACGATTCTGGCTGCGTCGCCAGGCTGTGAAGCGCTGGTGCTGGAAATGGGTATGAATCACCGCGGCGAGATTGCGCGCCTGACCTCAATCGCGCAGCCGGATGTGGCGGTGATTACCAATATTGGAAGTATGCATATTGAGAATCTTGGCTCGCGGGAGGGTATCCTTCAGGCAAAGCTGGAGATTCTGGAGGGGCTGCGCCCCGACGGACTGGCGGTGCTCAATGGTGATGATGCGCTGCTCAGCCAGGTGCAGCTTCCATGCAGAACGGTGTTCTTTGGCTTCGGTGCGCACTGCCAGGTGCGCGCGCAGCATGTGCGCGCCACACAGGAGGGACTCTGCTTCACAGCGCTGCTGTATGGTCAGAGTGCAGAGGTGGAGCTTCCCGTGGTGGGTGAGCATCATGTTTTGGATGCACTTGCAGCGCTGGCTGTGGGGCTGGAGCTGGGCGTTGCCCTGCCGGATATGCTGGAGGGACTGCGGCAGTTCCAAAATACAGGAATGCGCCAGCACATCTGGAGCCGCAGCGGGGTCACGGTGATCGAGGACTGCTATAATGCCGGTCCGGAGTCGATGGCGGCGGCGCTGCGTGTGCTCGAGCGCTATCCGGGACGCCGGATTGCCGTTCTGGGTGGTATGCTGGAGCTGGGGGACTATGCACCTGCGGCGCACCGCGCGGTGGGGGAGCAGGCTGCAAAAACGGCGCAGCTCCTGTTCTGCTATGGCGCGGGGACGGAGCACTGTGTTGCGGCGGCCAGGCAAAACGGTATGACCTGCGCGGAACGCTTTGAGAGCCACGAGGCGCTTACAGCCGCGCTGCGGGCGGTGCTGCGGCCGGGCGATGTTCTGCTGGTCAAGGGCAGCCGCGGGATGCGCATGGAGCGCGTGCTGGATGCCCTGTTCGCTTGAAATAACGGAGGAGATACATATGGAAATCTGGATGATTCTTATTTCACTGGTGGGAGGCTTTGTGCTCTCCGCCCTTTTGGGCAAGCTGCTCATTCCGGCGCTGCGGGCGCTGAAGGCGGGGCAGTCCATCCGCGAGGTCGGCCCCACCTGGCATAACAACAAATCCGGCACGCCGACCATGGGCGGCCTGATGTTCATCGCCGCTGCGTTGCTCTGTATTGCGACCGGCTGGAGCGCTATGCGCGCTGGCGATTATTCGCATCTGCTGGTGATGGCGCTGGCACTGATGTCTGGACTGATTGGCTTTCTGGATGATTATATCAAGGTCAGAAAGAAGCGCAATCTTGGCCTGACGAGCCTGCAAAAGCTGCTGCTTCAGATTTTGGCTGCGGCGATCTTCCTGGCAGCGATGCACCTGACGGGCAGCCTCAGCTATGAGCTGCGCATTCCCTTTGTGGCGCAGCCGCTCTGCACGATTCCGACCGCGCTCTATCTGGTGCTTGCGGTGTTCATTATTGTTGGCTGCATCAACGCGGTCAATCTGACCGATGGCATCGATGGCCTGGCCTCCGGCGTGACCACACCGGTGATGGTGTTCTTTACGCTGGCTGCGCTGGGACTGGGAAAGCATGGGCTGGCAACCCTGCCGGCTGCGATCGCGGGTGGACTGCTGGGCTTCCTGTGCTATAACTTCTATCCGGCAAAGGTGTTTATGGGCGACACGGGCTCCCTCTATCTGGGCGGCGCGGTGGTGGGCCTTGCCTTTGCGATGGATATGCCCCTGATTCTGATTCTGGTGGGCCTTGTTTATCTGATGGAAACCCTGTCGGATATCATTCAGGTGACTTATTTCAAGCTGACACACGGCAAGCGCTTCTTCAAGATGGCGCCGATTCATCACCATTTTGAGAAGTGCGGCTGGTCGGAAAAGAAAATCTGGGGGGTCTTTGTCGGCGTGACGGTTGTGATGTGCGCGCTGGCTTATCTGGGCGTGCGCATCTGGTTTTGACGCACCATAGCGGCGCAAAGCGCAGCATTGCGGAAGGAGGTTGACCCTGTTGCACGGTGGGAAAAAACGCACTGCGAGCGAACGCCCGTCGCAGAAACTTGTGGAGAATGACCTGGGTATGATGGATCAGCCCTACCTGATTCTGACGCTGATTCTGGTTGTGCTGGGTCTGCTGATGCTGTTCTCGGCCAGCTATGCCCGCGCGTATTATCTGACAGGCAACTCGGCCAGCTACTTTATCAATCAGCTTCTCTTTGCTGTGGTGGGCGTCGCGGCGATGCTGTTTATCAGCCGCGTTCCCTATGCCTGGTATCGCAGATGGTGCGTGCTGATTTATGCGGTCAGCGTGCTGCTTCTGCTGGTGGTTCTGATTCCCGGCATTGGCGTGAAGGTCAATGGCGCGCGCCGCTGGATCAATCTCGGCTTCACCAACCTGCAGCCCTCGGAGATTGCCAAGTTCTCCATGATTCTGATGCTGGCAGCGGTAATGAGCGGGCTGCGGGATGAAATCCGCAGCGTCAAAACGCTGCTCCTGTGCGGCGCAGTGGTTGGCATCTTTGCACTGCTCCTGATTCTGGAGCCGCACTTCTCCGCAACGATCATCATGTGCCTGGTTGCGGGCATTATGATGTATATTGGCGGTGTGAACAAAAAAATTCTGACAACGCTCCTGCTGGCGGGAAGCGCGGCGCTGCTGCTCCTGCTGCTCAGCGGCGGCTATACCAGTGAGCGGCTGAGCGCCTGGCAGCATCCGGAGGAGGATCCGCTCGACAGCGGCCTGCAAATTCTGCAATCCGAGTATGCCATCGGCTCGGGTGGACTGCTTGGTCTGGGCTTCGGAAAGAGCCGCCAGAAGTATCTTTATCTTCCTGAGGAGCATAACGACTATATTTTTGCCATTGCCTGCGAGGAACTGGGCTTTATCGGCGCGATGGGTATTCTGCTGCTGTTTGCGCTGCTGATTATCCGGGGCTACTGGATTGCCTATTACGCGCGCGACCGCTTCCCCAAGCTGCTGGCGGCGGGACTGACAACCCTGCTGCTGGTGCAGGTCGTTTTGAATGTGGCGGTCGTGACCAATCTGCTGCCGGCGACCGGCATTTCGCTGCCCTTCTTTTCCTCGGGCGGCTCAGCGCTGATGATGCAGCTTGGCGAATGCGGCATCGTGCTCAATATCTCGCGCAGTATTTCCTACAGGCAGGAGTAAAGGAGCCGGGAATATGAATGTGATTTTTACCTGTGGAGGCACCGGCGGGCATATCAATCCCGCGCTGGCGGTGGCAAAAATCGTCCGCGAGCGCAGACCGGAGAGCAACATCCTCTTTGTCGGCTCCGACAGCATGGAGGCGGATCTGGTGCCGCGTGAGGGCTTCCGGCTGGAGCAGCTCACCATTTCCAATTATCTGCGCAGCTTTACCCCCTCGGCAATCTGGCACAACATCCGAACCGTGGTGGGAATCCGCCGCGCGCTGCGCCGCGCAGACGAGATTATCCGGGAATTTCAGCCGGATGTGATTCTTGGCACTGGCGGCTACGCCAGCTATCCCATGCTGGAGCGTGGGGCAAAGCGCGGCATTCCGACAGCGGTGCATGAATCCAACGCGGTTCCCGGGCTGGCCACCCGTCTGGTGGCGGATAAGGTCGATCAGATTCTGGTCAGCTATGCGGAAAGCCGCGGCGAATACCGGCATCAGGAGCGCGTCATTCCGGTTGGTATGCCCGTGAAGGAGGAATTTGTTTTCACCAGACGTGAGGATGCCCGCAGGGCGCTCGGTCTGGGCGACGAGCCCCTGATTGTTTCGGCCTGGGGCAGCCTCGGCGCGCGCGAGATGAATAAAAAGATTGTGCGCTTCATGGAGCTCGAGTGCAGGGAGCGCCGCTTCCGGCATATTCATGCAACGGGCTCCTTTGGCTGGCGCTGGATGCCGGACTATGTCCGGGAGCATGGTGTGGCGCTTGCTGCACACCCTGAAATCACCATGCAGGAATATATCTATAATATGCCGACGGTGATGGCTGCAGCCGACCTGATTATCAGTCGCGCGGGCGCCTCCACGCTCAGTGAGATTGCAGCAGCGGGAACGCCCTGCATCATTGTGCCCTCTCCCAATGTAACCAACAATCATCAGG
The DNA here is from genome assembly GCA_964465395.1 of uncultured Oscillospiraceae bacterium. GTDB lineage: Bacteria > Bacillota > Clostridia > Oscillospirales > Oscillospiraceae > JAZOXB01. The sequence goes on from CAYXIN010000005.1 coordinate 35,609, forward strand.
AGAAAAACGCGCGGATTCTGGAGCGGCGCGGCGCAGCGGTCGTCCTGCGTGAGGAAGAATGCGACGGAGACACGCTCTACCGGACAGCGGTGGAGCTGCTGAACGATGCGCCCAGACGCGCGGCAATGCGCACGGCGCTGCGGGAGCTGGCGGTTGTGGATTCTGCCGAGCGAATCTATCAGATTGTTCTGAAACTGGCAAAGGCACACTAGACCGGGTCGGGGCATAGGATGGGGCAAATCATCCATCAGGAGGTTTGCCCATGGGAGTATATCGGATTACAGGGGGGCGGCCCCTTCGGGGCGTGATTCCCATTCACGGGGCAAAAAACAGTGTGTTGCCGATTCTGGCGGCCACACTGCTGGTTGCCGCCCCCTGCACCATACATAATTGTCCGCAGATTCGCGATGTGGAGACTGCGGCGCAGATTCTCCGCGCGCTTGGCGCGGTGGTGGAGCGCAGCGGTGAAACGCTGTATGTGGATACCGGCCCGGTCTGCGGCTGGGCAATCCCGGCGGCACTGATGCGGCAGATGCGCGCGGCGGTGGTTTTTCTGGGGCCACTGCTGGGGCGCTTTGGCCGGGTGGAATTCTCCATGCCCGGGGGCTGTCCGCTGGGCGAGCGGCCGATTGATCTGCATCTGCGCGGCCTGTGCGCAATGGGTGCAAGGCTGGAGGGCGCGGGACAGACGCATATCTGCACGGCAGAGCAGCTCACGGGCTGTACCATTGCGCTGCCGCTGCCAAGCGTGGGCGCAACCGAAAACCTGATGCTGGCGGCACTGTGCTGCCGGGGTGAGACGATTCTCTGCAATGCGGCGCGAGAGCCGGAAATCGTGGATCTGGCAGCGTTTCTGCGTGCCTGCGGCGCACAGATCAGCGGCGCGGGCAGCAGCGTGATTCGGATTAACGGCGGGCAGACGCTGCATGGCGCAGCGTTTCGCGTGATGCCGGACCGCATGGAGGCGGCGACCTATCTGGCGGCTGCGGCGGCAACGCGTGGCGACGTGACGCTGCGCGGCGCGGAGCGTGCGCATTTGCGGGCGGTTCTGGAGATACTGGAGAGGGCTGGCTGCACCATTACGCAGAATGCAGACCTGCTGCGCCTTCGCAGTGACGGCCTGCGGGCGGTGAGCCCGATCCGTACAGCACCCTATGACGGCTTCCCCACAGATGCGCAGGCACCCATCATGGCGGCCATGGCGGTGGCGGAGGGAAGCAGCATTTTTGAAGAAACGATTTTTTCTGCGCGCTTTGCGCATGTGGCGGCGCTTCGTGCGATGGGAGCGAGAATTCAGGCCTCCCGGCATGTGGCGCTGGTGCATGGCGTGGCGCAGCTTTATGGAGCGCGGGTGGCAGCGACCGACCTGCGCGGCGGTGCGGCCATGGTGATTGCTGCGCTGTGTGCGCAGGGTGAAAGCGAGGTGCGCAGCACGGAGCATATCCAACGCGGCTATGCCGATTTTGTGCAGAGCTTATCCGGCTGCGGTGCGGAAATCAGGGAGTGATGCTTATGGAATCCAGACAGAATCATAACAGGCGGCGCACGCAGCCCCAGCGCAGCTCACGCGCGGCACAGGCAGCGGAGCAGCGCCGCGCCGACCGCAGGGAGCGCGCGCGGCTGGAGGGACTGCGGGAAAAGCAGAAGCGCAGAGCGCGCCGACGCGCCACCAGACGGATCAGCAGCGCAGCCTGGAAGCGACTGCTGATTATGGCCGGCATTATCAGCGCGGTTGTGCTGAGTATGCTGCTTTTCTTCCGAATCGGCGGCGGTGAGGAGCATATTTCCGTCGTTGGGAACCAATACTACACCCGGGAGGAAATTGTTGCAGCCTCCGGTCTCTCGAAGGGGGATAATCTTCTGACCCTCTCACGCGCGAAGGTGTCGGGCAACATTCTGGCAAAGCTGCGCCTGATTTCATCGGTGCAGGTGTCGCGCAAGCTGCCAAATACAGTGATGATAACGGTCAGCGAATTTGATGTGACCTATGCAGTGCAGGATACACAGGGAGACTGGTACCTGATGACCTCAACGGGCAAGGTGACGGATGCTGTTTCTGCGGCTGAGGCCGCGGAGTATATTCAGATTCAGGAGCTGACGATTGCGCCGCCCAAGGTCGGCGGCGAGATTCGTGTTGCGGTAACGGAGTCGGCTGCGGTCTCCGAGGCAAAGGAGACTGCGCTTCTGGCACTGCTCAGCCAGTTGGAGGCGGCAGAGCTGACAGAAAAGGTCGTCTCCGTCAGCGTGCCGAACGCGCTGGATTTGAGCCTCTGGTATGGCTCGCAGTACCGTGTCGAGCTGGGCGACAGCGCAGACCTGGACTACAAGCTGGAATATCTCAAGGAGGTCGTGGCCAGACTGGAGGACTATCGCAGCGGTACGATTGACCTGAGCTTCAGCGAAGGGAGTGAAGCGCGCTTTACCGCCAGTGACACATAGGCGCAAAAATTTCCCCAAAATCCTGAAATTCTATTGACCTGCGCGGGTTTTCGCGATAAAATAGAAAAGACTACAACCATACATAATACGATACGTTCTGAAGCGCTCAGTATACATAGGAGGAGATTGTCAATGTCTGAAATTTACACAGATAAGGTCGTTAAGATTAAGGTAATCGGCGTCGGCGGCGCCGGCAATAATGTTGTGAACCGCATGATTTCTAGCGGTGTCGGCGGTGTGGATTTTGTGGTGGTCAATACTGACCGCCAGGATTTGAATAAGTCCCACTGTGAGAATAAGCTCCAGATTGGCGAAAAGCTGACCGGCGGCATGGGCGCAGGCTCCAAGCCCGAGATCGGCAAAAAGTCCGCAGAGGAAAGCCGTGCGGCAATCTCCAAGGTGCTTGAGGGCACGGACATGGTCTTTATCACCGCTGGCATGGGCGGCGGCACCGGCACCGGTGCGGCGCCGATCATTGCGGATCTGGCGCATGAGGCCGGCATTCTGACCGTCGGCGTGGTGACGAAGCCCTTCCGCTTTGAGGGCGCAAACCGCATGAAGCAGGCAGAGCAGGGCATCGCAACGCTCTCCGATAAGGTCGATTCGCTGATTATCATCCCCAATGACCGGCTGAAG
>CAYXIN010000006.1:0-27754 GCA_964465395.1 uncultured Oscillospiraceae bacterium
GCTGCCAAGGCCATCGGCCTGGTCATCCCCGAGCTGAACGGCAAGCTCATCGGCGCCGCGCAGCGCGTCCCCACCCCCACCGGCTCCACCACCATCCTGAACGCCGTTGTTTCCAAGAGCGTTTCCGTTGCAGACATCAATGCCGCTATGAAGGCCGCTGCCACGGAGTCCTATGGCTACAACGAGGACGAGATCGTCTCCTCCGACATCATCGGCATGACCTTCGGCTCCCTCTTTGATGCCACGCAGACCATGGTTTGCCCGCTCGAGGGCGGCAAGACCCAGGTTCAGGTTGTCTCCTGGTATGACAACGAGAACTCCTATGTCTCGCAGATGGTTCGCACCATCAAGCATTTCGCAGAGCTTCTGTAATGCACCCATTTCAAGGCACAGCTCAGTTTATGAGCTGTGCCTTGTTTTTTGCTTCAGGGGCTCAGGCGCACATTCTTCCTGCGGGGCAGGAATTTCTCTTGACAGCGGGTTTGAAATGTTCTATAATTAAACTGTTCGATATAGAACAATCCAAGGGGAACTGACATCATGGATGATTATTTTGACAACATTCATCTCAACAAAGCGCTGCTCAGTGTCTTTTTTGACCCGATTTGTCTTCGCTATGAGCTGACGCTGACAGAGCTCTTTGTTCTGCTGCACCTGCGCCGCAACACGCAGCACAACACTGCAACGGACATTGTGCATCGGCTGCGCGTGGCCAAGTCCTATATTTCTCTTTCCGTGCGGCGGCTGGAGGAGCGCGGCTTCGTTGAGGGCTACTATACCCAGAGCAACCACCGCTCTATCCATCTGCGGCTGTGCGTGAAGGCGCAGGAAATTGTGGAGGCCGCCGAGCACGCGCAGCACGCTCTGCTTGAGGTCGCGCTGCGCGGCTTTACCCCGCAGGAGATCGCCAGCCTGCAAACTGCGCTGCAACGCATCGCGGAGAACACAAACGCATTCCTGCACCCGGCAGGCAATCATATTTAAGGAGGCGTTGTTATTGAATCAGATCAAAGCATCAACAAGAGAATCCCTGCAATCCGTTTTGCCGATTTCCGCAATCGTGCTGCTGCTGAGCATCACAGCCGCGCCACTTGGCGCAGGCGTCATGGTACTCTTCCTCTTTGGCACGCTGCTGCTGATTGTGGGAATGAGCTTCTTCACCATTGGCTCCGGCATTTCCATGGAGCCGCTGGGCGAGGGCATCGGCATCCAGGTCGGGCGCTCACGGCGCGTCTGGCTGTCCATTCTGCTCTGCTTTGTGCTGGGCGTCCTGATTACGATCGCTGAGCCGGATCTGACGGTTCTTGCGGAGCAGGTGCCCTCCATTCCGAATATGGTGCTGATTCTCTCCGTCGCCTTGGGCGTTGGCCTGTTTCTGGCACTGGCCTTTCTGCGCACGCGCTACAGCACCGCGCTGCCCAAGCTGCTTCTGATTTTTTACACCATCGTGATCGTCCTTGCCTTCTTCGCGCCGCGTGATTTTGTTTCCACCGCGTTCGACTCCGGCGGCGTGACAACCGGGCCCATCACCGTACCCTTCATCATGGCGCTGGGCGCAGGTATGGCCTCCATCAGCGGCAAGAAAAATTCACGCGACAACAGCTTCGGCCTGATCTCGCTTTGCAGCATCGGCCCCATTCTTTCGGTGCTGATTCTGAGCATCTGCTACGACCCCACGCCCACCACCTCCGAAACCGTTCTCCCTGTGGTGGAAACGACCACGCAGGCCTTCGGGCAATTCCTTCATGCGCTGCCCGACTATTTCAAGGAGGTCTCCGTTGCCTTCCTTCCGATTGTCGCGGTGTTCCTGATTTTCCAGTTGTTCACGCGCCGCTTCCATAAGCATCAGATCGCAAAGATCTGCGTGGGTCTGATCTACACCTTCGTCGGTCTGGTTCTGTTTCTGACCGGCGCCAATGTCGGCTTCATGCCCGCCGGACGTCTCATCGGCGCAGCCATCGCCGGCAGCAGCTACAAATACTGCCTCATCCCCATTGGTATGCTCATGGGCTATTTTGTGGTCTCGGCGGAGCCTGCGGTGCATTCGCTGAAGCGGCAGGTCGAGGAGGTCACAAACGGCGCCATCACGCAGCGCTCCATCGGTCTGGCGCTTTCCATCGGTGTGGCCGTTTCCGTCGGCATCTCGATGCTGCGCGTGCTGACCGGGATTCCGCTGCTGCCCTTCCTGATTGGCGGCTATGCCGTGTCGCTGATTATTTCCTTCTTTGTCCCGCCGATTTATACCGGCATCGCCTTCGACTCCGGCGGCGTTGCCAGTGGCCCCATGACCACGACCTTCATGCTGCCCTTCGCCGTCGGCGCATGTGAAACCATGGGCGGCAACGTTATGACCGATGCCTTCGGCATCGTGGCCATGATTGCCATGACCCCCCTGATTACCATCCAGGTGCTTGGTCTGAGCGGCAATCTCCGCCGCCACAGAAAGCTGAAAAAGGCCTACGACGAATTCATTCAGGTGGAGGATGATATTCTCTATTACGAGCAGGAGGTATGCGTATGAACACCAACCGGATCATGCTGCTGTTTTCCATCGTCGAGCGCGGCAAGGGAAAGCAGTTGATGCAGGCTTTGTCCGCCTGGCAGATCTCCATGCATTTTCAAAGCATTGGCTTTGGCACAGCCCCCTCGGAAATGATGGACATTTTCGGACTCGGCACCAAGGATAAGGATATCATCTACAGCTTTGCCCCCGAAGCACAGGTGCGCAGGCTGACGGCAGATTTCAGCGAGAATTTCAGCAACGGCACACAATACGGCGGTCTTCTGATCGTGATGCCGCTGTCTGCCATCAATCGCCTGGCGGCGGAAATCCTGACGCACGATCAGGCTGCGGAGAATGAGAGAGGAGCGGAGGAATCCATGAAAAACGAGCACAAGCACAATCTGATTCTGATTAACGTCAACCACGGCTACGCCGATCAGGTCATGCAGGTGGCGAAAAAGGCAGGCGCAACCGGCGGCACAATCGTTCGCGGTCGTCTGGCCGAATCCGACGGCATTCGTGAGCTGGCGCAGATGAGCATTGAGGATGAGCGGGAGATCATCTTCATCCTGGCGCCGGAAGCCGCAGGCCGCCAGATTATGGCAGACGTCAATCAAAGCTTCGGGCTGCGCACGGAGGCTGCCGGCATGATCTGCGCGCTGCCGATTGAAACAGCCTACAAAATCTGACCCGCACCGGCGCTGCAAAACGGCCGACTCCCTTTCGGAGTCGGCCGTTTTGCACGGTGCAGCAGTGCAGACGCAGGGCTTTTTTGAAAAAAGCGGTTTATTTCCTCCACAGTCGCAAATACTATGCAGGTAACAACAACGAACTGGGAGGAACGACATGAAACGCATCTTCGCTCTGACGCTGCTGCTGTCTGCGCTGCTGCTGAGCGCCTGCACGAATCGCAATGCGGGCAGCGGCAGCACACAGACCACCGGCGGCCACGAGAACTCACAGCACAGCGAGCCAACAAGGGACACGCACGACCGGAACGACGGCACCATATCCACCGACCCCGACGGGAGCATCGGCAGTCCGTCGCACAGCGAAAGCGAAGCCGGTACCAGCGGCATCGACATCGGTGGTCTGGAGCCCCCCGGCAGCGTCACACCAAGCGACAGCACGGGGCACAGCCGCGTAACACGTCGCCGCTAAGAGAGAAAGCGCAGCGCGGCAAGGCCGGACGGCAGAAGCAGTCTGCTGCCCGGCCTTGCCTACAGTCCGAAACCTATGGCACAACGGGCGCTGTCAGCCTCAGAGCAGCAGCCCCTCCCCCTTCAAATGCTTTCGCAGACCATTGCGGATGCGTGTCAGGCGCGTGTTGACCGCCAGCACAGACATGCCAAATGCTCCGGCGAGTGCCTCGGGCTTATCCAGATAATAAAAGCGGCGGACGAAAAGGTCCCGATTTCTTTCATCCAGGGAAAGCAGAAAGCGGTTGATGCTCTGCGTGAGCTGCTTGTATTCCAGCGCACTGGAGGTGCTGTCCGGAGTGGGCAGAAATGCCTCCAGCTCCGTCAGGCTGACGGAGCGTCTGGCGTCACGCATGGCCGCCGAATTGTTGCGCAGCCTTGTCATGGCGCAGTTGCGCACAATCCGCATCAGATAGGCCACCAGCGAAAGCGGGCGCTCCGGTGGGACATTGTTCCACAGCGCGAGAACCGCATCGTTCACCACCTCCTCCACATCCTCGGGAGAGGCGAGAATGCGGCCGGCAACCTGGCGGCAGAGCCCGCCATAGTGTGCATAGATTTCCCGAAGCGCCTGCTCCGAGCGGCGGTTGAGCAGGCCCAGGATCTTTGTCTGAACATCCAACGCGACACTTCCTTGCTGTTCCTATCATAGCGCGGGGATATTTTTCGCACTAGCTTTGCAGTACTTTTTATTATAACAGATTATTGAGCAAAAAGAAAGTGCCAGTCTGCAAAATGGCACGAACGCCACCGCAGACCGGCATCGCTTTTACATTGGAATCAGCAGCAGCGTATCCGCCGGGATGGTCTCCGACTCCAGCGCATTGACCCGCAGAATCTCCGAGGCGACGCTGCGGCACGCCTTGGCAAGCGCCCAAACCTCCTCCGGCTGCGTGGTGCGCCGCAGAAGCAGCGACGGACGCCGCGCGCCGGGCTCATCCGGCGTGATTTCCGCGCTGCTGAGCGTGCGCAGGGACTCGGCAGCGAAGGATTCCAGCTCCAGCCCAAGGGGGCAACGCAGCTCCAGTCCGCCGGGACCCGCTGCGCAGAACAGCGCACCGGTGTTGAGCTGCGAAATCCGGCAGCTCCCGCGCTCCGCCAGCAGCGTTTGCGCCCGCAGCACAGGTCGCAGGCTTTCTCCCTGCAAGGCACCATCGGTGTCATAGTAGAGCACATTGCAATGCAGCGGCAGCTCTACGCAAAGCTCCTGCGCATGTCTCTGCTGCTGCGGCAGATCCGGGCAGACCCAGGCATCCACCACCCGTCTGGCTGGCACATCCGCCGTTGCCAGCAGCGTGTCGTGGAAGCTCTGGCGATCAAGAATACCGGTCATCTCCCATTGCGCATACTGTGGCGTCAGAAGCGCATCGGTGCAATAGGCATCGCAGATCAGCTCAACCTGCTGCTCGCCATAGGCAACGCACTGCGCCAGCAGTTGCAGGCTCAGCAGGAGCCTGCGGCAATCGCTCTGCGTCTCCTGCTCTGCCTCGGCGCCGGTCAGACTCAGCACCGTCTGCACCGTCCCCTCCGGCGGCTCACAATCCAGCTCCGCATACTGGGAGAAGGAAATCACCTGCTCGAAGGCCTGCAATTCTCCCTCCGCATCCTCGTAGAGCACATGGGCCGTCACCGCCCCCTTGAAAACCGCCTTGCTGCCCACAGTTTTCTGCTCCGGCACCTGCAACTGGTAAAGCACCCGCAGCAGCCGCGCCAGCGCCGGCTTGCCCGCCGGAAGCTCCACCTCCTCATTCAGCGTAAAGCTCCGCTCGCCCAGCGCCAGCGGCATTTGCAGCGGCAGACGCAGGCGCCGCAGTTGCAGATTGGGCGCAGGCGCGCAGAGCTCCGGCACATTGCGCTCCTGCCGGGCATAGACCTCCATCCGGCAGGATACTGCGACCCGGATAAGCACCTTGCGCGAGTTCAAAAGGCGCGCATCTACACAGTTGAGCTCGCAGCTACATTGCAGCACGGCGTTCTCCCCCGCCTCCGGCAGCTCATGGCGGATGGCAAAGGGAATCTGCGCATCCAGGCACACAACCCGCCCCTCCTCCGTGACCAGAAGGACACCCGCCTGCACCGTTCCCGCTGCGCTGACCGCGCCGTTTGCACATTCCTGTGTCCGCAGCAGCGCTGTGCCAAAGGCATCCACCACGCGCTGCGCATCGGCATAGCTGTCCGGCACAATCAGCTCTGCAGTCTGCTCCTGCGCAATCTGCTCGCAGCAGATGCGGTTCAGGCAGCGCAGCGTCCTTTCCTCAAAAACCAGCTCCATGCATCTCACTCCTTGTTGTTCTTCCTTCCGTGAATATATACGCGCGCCGGGACAGGAATATTCTGCTCTGGGCCGGATTTCATTGCTTTCTTGCCCACCACAGCCCCGCAATCAGCATCAGAATTCCAATGAGCGCCAGCGCAAACTCTGAGCTGAACAGCAGCGACAGCAGCAGTCCCGCCCCCAGCGCCATCAGGAGTGTGCCAAGCCACTCATTCTTTTTGCACATAAAAAATCACCGTCCCCTGTCAGCCTATGTACAGGGGGCGGCGATTATGCACAGCTTGTCATTCAGGGCTTATGCTCCCAGACGGGGAGCTGTTTGGCGCTCTCATAAAGGCGCACATAGCTGGCGTAGCGGCTGGGCTCCAGTTTCCCGGCCTCGAGTGCGGCACGCAGCGCACAGTCCGGCTCGCGCAGATGGGCGCAGTCGTGATAGCGGCATTGCCCCAGCCAGGGCGCAAAATCAGGGAAAGCATACTGCAAATTTTCCTTCAGCACCAGCTCCATCTGCTCCGTGTCAAAGGAGGAGAAGCCCGGCGTATCAATCACACAGGTGCCATCCCGGAGGCAAAACAGCTCCACGTGGCGGGTTGTGTGTCGTCCGCGCCCCAGCTTCTCCGAGACCTCGCCGGTGGGAATGCGGAAGCCCGGCTCCAGCGCATTGAGCAGGCTGCTCTTGCCAACGCCGGAATTTCCGGTGAAGGCCACCGTCTTTCCGCTGAGCGCCACGCGCAGCGCATCCACGCCCGCACCGGTCACGGTGCTGGTCGGGAAGACGGCAAAGCCCGCGCGACGATAAATTCCGATCAGCTCCTGCGCAGCATCCAGATCGATCTTATTGACACACAGCAGCACCGGCACACCGCGGTCGCCCGCAATGGCCGAAACGCGGTCGATCAGGAAGGGATCCGTCACCGGATTTGCGCCGGAGGCGAGGATGAGCAGTGCATCCAGATTGCTCACCGCCGGACGGATGAAGCTGTTCCGGCGGGGGGCAATCGACTCCAGCATCCCCCGTCCGCGCTCGGTGGAGAAGGAAACGCGGTCGCCCACCAGGGGGGAGATGCGCTCCTTGCGGAATATGCCGCGCGCGCGGCACTCCACCAGGCTGCCGTCATCCGCGCGCACATAATAGAAGCCGCTGAGCGCTTTCACAATGCGCCCACAATGCGTTCCTTCCATCCCTTACGGCTCTCCGCCCGTTTCGGTCGGCTCAGTCGGCTCTGTTACGGAGGAATCCCCGGTAGAATCGGTCGGCGCGGAGGATTCCGTCGGCTTCGGCCCGAGCGAAATGTCAATCGTGACAACAGTGCCCTCCTCGACCTTGGTGTTCGGCTCCACGCTCTGGCTGATAACCTTGCCAGCCGCCACCGTAGGATCATAGTATTCCCGGACATCATATTTCAGGCCAGCCGCCTGCAGGAGCTGAATGGCCTCCATCTTGCTGAAGCCAAGCACCGGCGGCACAGTCACCTTGCCGTCTCCGATGCTGACATAGACCTTCACCTGCTGACCCTTGGAGAGGACGGTGTCCTTTGCCGGCTCAGTGCGGATGACATAGCCCTCCTCCACGGTGTCGCTCTCCTCCTCGAGGAAGACCGGCGTCACGTTGATGCTCATTGCCTTCAAAATGGCTGCGGCATTGTCGCGGCTCTGATTTTTCAGATCCGGCATTTTGTTGGAGCCAAGGCTGGTATAGATCACGACGCTCTGTCCCTTTTCCAGCGGCGTACCGACAGCGGGATCCGTGCGGATCACATAACCGGCCGGCACCGTCTCGCTGCCCTCCTCCGTGATGATAATTTTCAGGCCAAGATTCATCGCGGTCAACTGGCTCTGCGCTGCCGTGGCCGTCTGATCGGTAAAGTTCGGCATTTTATCCGACTCCACGCCCAGGCTGACCACCAGCTTCACCGTGCGCATCCGTCCGCCGCGCACCTCCTCGTTGGCATCGGGCGTCTGATCCATGATCTGCCCCTTGGGGTACTCGTCGCTGTATTCATAGGTCGCACCCTCAATATCGATCACCAGCTCCGGGTAATCCTCCGGGTCGATATCCTCGAGCCATTTGCCCAGGAAATTCGGCACCTTCACATAGCCATCCTGCGCAGAGTCGGAATTCGACGTGTTACGCGGATTATCCGAGACAGTGCAGGAGCGCAGACTCAGCACCATCACCAAAATCAGCAGCAGCGCCGCCACGGAGGTCACGACAATGATGACCGCATTGCGCCGCCGCGCGGCCGCCTGCTCCTCCTCTCTGCGGGCACGCTCTGCGCGCCGCTGCTCTGCGGCAGCGCGCTCGGCCGGGGTGCCGCGCTGCGCTGCTCTGGCTGCGGCATAGCGCTCCGCCTCCGAGCGCGGCATCGCCGTGTGCACCGGCTGAGCCGTCTTGTTCACAGGCGGCACGGTTGTAGCCCCCGCTGCGCCGACGGTGGTCGTGCCGCCCGGCGCAAAAATAAAGGTAATGGCAGGATTCTTGCGGAATTCCTCCAGGTCACGCAGCATCTCCGCAGCGGAGGCATAGCGATCCTCCACATTGGTCGCCATGGCATGAACCGTGATCTGCTCGAGGCCGCGCGGAATGCCGCTGACCAGTGTGCCGGGCATCGGCGCGCCCCCTGTGATGTGGCGCAGCGCAACCGCCACCGGGGTCTCGCCATCATAGGGCGGGCGTCCCGTGAGCATCTCATACATCACAATGCCAAGCGAATACAGGTCGCTGCGGTTATCGACCCGCGCGCCCTTGGCCTGCTCCGGCGAAATATAGTGCACGGAGCCAAGCGCCTCACGCGTCAGCGTATTCTGCGCGGAGGCAACACGCGCAATGCCGAAGTCGGCCACCTTGATGCTGCCGTCCTTCAAAATCATGATATTGTGCGGCTTGATATCGCGGTGTACGATGCCGCGGCTGTGTGCGTGATCCAGCGCCTTGGCGATCTGCATGGAGAAATGCAGCGTCTCGCGCCAGTTCAGGGCACATTTTTTCTCCAGATAGTGCTTGAGCGTCACGCCCTCAATGAGCTCCATCACGATGTAATCCAGCTCATCGGTGCGCGAAACGTCATAAACACTGACAATATTGGGATGGGACAGCATGGCAACAGCCTGCGACTCGGCGTGGAATCTCCGGCGGAATTCCTGATTCCGGGAAAGTTCATCCTTCAGAATCTTCACCGCGACCAGGCGGTTGAGGCGATGATCCAGCGCACGGTAGACCACAGCCATTCCGCCGGTACCAATGATCTCCAGAAGCTCATAGCGTCCATCCAGCAGTCTTCCTATGTAGGTTTCCATGGCAACTCCTATCCGCAAACGCGGTCCGTTCTCAGCGGCGAACGGGTGCCGAAATTCTTCAGATTCATCAAACAGCCACCAGCACAGAGGTCACATTATCCGGCGCACCGCGCTGCTTCGCGATCTCCAGAAGGCGCTGACAGCAGTCCTCCATCCGGGCGCCATGCACCACCTCAAAGAGAATTTCCTGATCGGCCAGCAGATTGGACAGGCCGTCTGAGCACAGCAGCAGGCAATCGTCCTCCTCAAGCTGCGCACAGAACAGATCCGGCTGCACCTGCCGGCCTGTGCCGACTGCGCGCGTAATCAGATTCTTGTGCGGATGCGACTTGGCCTGCTCCGGCGTCAGCTCGCCGCGCAGCACCATGAGCTCCACCACAGAATGATCCATGGTGATGCAGCGCACACCGTCGGCATTGATGTGATAGGCGCGGCTGTCGCCCACGTTGAGCACCAGCGCCGTGCTCCCGCAGGTCAGCGCGGCAACCAGGGTCGTGCCCATGCCGTGATATGCATCGCTGAGCTGAGACTGCTCATAGACGGTGATGTTCGCAAGACTTGCCGCCGCCAGCAGCATTTGTCTCTTTTCCTCCAGCGTCATATCCGGCGCATAGGAGCGCTTGACCTCCTCCGAAAAAACCTCGCTGGCCAGTCGGCTGGCCACGTTGCCGGACTTGGCGCCGCCCATGCCATCGCAGACCAGCACAAGCAAATCCTCGCCCAGCGGCTCAATTCGGTAGGAATCCTGATTCTGCGTGCGTATATTTCCCGCGTCTGTCAGTCCCCATGCCTGCATCTGTCTCACTTCCTTTCCTGCTTTTCATACTTTCTGCGCAACTGGCCGCAGGAGGCGTTGATGTCGCTTCCCAGCGTCCGGCGCACCGTTGCAGGGACGCCCCCCTCCTCCAGAATCGTCTGGAAGGCCCGAACCGTTTCCGGGCGGCTGGGCTTAAGGGGGCTTTCCTCCACCTCGTTCAGCGGAATCAGGTTCACATGCGCCGCAATTCCCCGGAGCCGACGCAGGAGAATCCGCGCCATTTCCGGCGTATCGTTCACATCGCGAACCATGGCATACTCAAAGGAGATTCTTCTCCCGGTTTTTTCAAAATAACGTCTGCATGCAGCCAGCAGCGTCTCCACATTGTATGTCCGGTTGACCGGCATCATGCTGCTTCGCACCTCGTCCGTCGGCGCGTGGAGCGAAACGGACAGCGTCAACTGCAAATTTTCCTCCGCAAGGCGGTCAATGCGCGGCGCCAGTCCGCAGGTTGAGAGGCTGATGTGGCGCATGCCGATGTTCATGCCCTCGGGGGAATTGACCAGCTCCAGGAAGCGGCGCACTGCGTCATAGTTATCCAGGGGTTCGCCAATACCCATGAGAACGATGTTGGAGACCGGCAAGCCGGAATCCATCTGCGTAAAAAGCACCTGATCCAGCATTTCTGCCGCCGTCAGCCGCCGCACCAGCCCGCCCAGCGTGGAGGCACAGAAGGCGCAGCCCATCGGACAGCCCACCTCGGAAGAAATGCAGACCGTATTTCCATGGTGATAGCGCATCAGAACGCTCTCCACACAATTGCCATCCATAAGACGCCAGAGGTATTTGATGGTTCCATCCTTCGCGGAGACCAGCCTTCGCGCCACCGTCGGTGGCGTCAGCGCATAGGCCTCCGCCAGCCGCAGGCGCAGCGCTCTGGAAAGATTGCTCATCTCGTCAAAGCTGCGCGCACCGCGATGCAGCCAGGTATAAATCTGCCCGGCGCGGAAGGCAGGCTCACCCAGGGCGGTCAGGTCTGCCTTCAGCTCGGCCAATGTCATGGATTTGATGTCCTTCACGCTTGCCTCCTGAGTTTTGAGATAAAGAAGCCATCCGTTCCGTGGTCGCAGGGCAGCAGCGTCGTCATGGCGCCGCACGAAATGCCGGAATCCGGCGGAAAATCTACTGCCTCGGGCACAAACTCCGGGTGGCGGCTCAGAAATGCCTCCACCACGGCCTGATTTTCCCGCCGCAGGATTGTGCATGTGCTGTAAATCAGTACGCCACCGCTGCGCACATACTGCGCCTGGTTTTCCAGAATCTGCAATTGCAGCGTCGGCAGTGCCTCCAGCGGCGCCAGCTCCCGGCTGCGAATATCCGGCTTTTTCCGGATAACACCCAGGCCGGAGCAGGGCACATCCACAAGCACGGCATCCATCGCGCCGCACCATGCGCCTACCCGCTGCGCTGCATCCTGCAAGCGTGTGGTCAGAATGCCGATTCCCAATCGCTGCGCACCGGCTTCGATCAGCTTCAGCTTGTGCGGATGAATATCGCAGGCGCAGAGACTGCCCTCATTTTCCATCGCAATCGCGGCGGCGAAGCTTTTCCCGCCCGGCGCTGCGCAGCAATCGAGCACATGCATACCGGGTCGCAGCGCTGCCGCCTCCACCGCAAGACGGGCGGCAGCATCCTGCACATAGAACCAGCCATCGCGGAAAGCCGCAAGCTGCTCCAGATTTCCGGTACCCGCCACCGTCAGGCAGCCGGACAGCCATGGATGCGGCTCCCATTGCGCGCCCGCCGCATCCAGCGCGGCAGCCACCTGCGCCGGGGTCGCGCGCAGACGATTGACCTGCAGGGTCGTGGCCGGGGCTGTATTGTGGCTGGCCATCAGCATTTGCGCCTTCTGCGCGCCAAATTCCCCGGTCAGAAGCGCGGCCAGCGCATCCGGATGGCTGTAGCGCACAGCCAGCTCCGTCGGCTCCGGCCACTGCGGTGTGCGCAGCATCGCGCGCAGAACGCCATTGACCAGCCGGGTGGCCTGCTGATTGGCCAGTCGTCTGGTCTGCTTCACGGCTTCATTCACCGCAGCGGAGGGCGGAATCTTATCCATAAAGCGGAGCTGATAGACCGCAAGGCGCAGAATCTCCCGCACCACAGGCTGCAATTTCCCCCGGCAGAAGGAATCGATCCAGAAATCCAGCAGACGGGCATTTTGCAGCACGCCGTAGCACAGTCTGCTGGCCAGAGCCGCCTCCCGGCGATCCAGCGCGGTCAGACGCTCCTTCAGCGCCCCATCTGCCCAGGCCCCGTCTCTGCGGCAGGCAATCAGCGCGCTGAGGGCTGCATCCCGCGCCGTCATACGACAGGCTCCAGCGGATGGCCGCGGAAATAGTCCGGCGCAGCCATTCGTCTGCCGCCGTCTGCCTGCAACTCCGTGACGACCACAACCGCTCCCTCTGCACAGGCCATTTCCAGCCCTTCTCTGGTCACCGCCAGCGGCGTTCCTGCCGGGCGATCCGTCCTTCTGTCCACCGGCCGCACCGCGTAGACACGCAGCCGTCTGCCGGACAGCTCCATGGTTGCCACAGGCCAGGGATCCAGCCCCCGCACCTGGTCAATGATCTGGCGGGGCGTGCGATTCCAGTCAATCGGGCAAAGCGCCTTGGTCAGCATCGGCGCATAGGTTGCGCGCGCATGATCCTGCGGCGTCCGGCTTGCCGTGCCCTGTTCCAGGTCGTGCAGGGTATCACACAGCAGCTCGCTGCCCAGGACAGCCAGCCGGTCGAGCAGGCTTTGCGCATTTTCGTAGGGCGCAATGGCGGTGCGCCGCACTGCAATGATATCGCCCGCGTCCATCTCGGCGGCCATATGCATCGCGGTGACGCCCGTTTCATCCAGGCCATTCAAGATGGCCCACTGCACCGGACCGGAGCCGCGCAGCGCCGGGAGAA
The DNA here is from genome assembly GCA_964465395.1 of uncultured Oscillospiraceae bacterium. GTDB lineage: Bacteria > Bacillota > Clostridia > Oscillospirales > Oscillospiraceae > JAZOXB01. Next base: position 12,989 of record CAYXIN010000006.1, read on the forward strand.
TGCTGGCATGAATATTCACACAGCCCAGGCGGGGAATATCCAGCACCGCCTGCGGCAGCAGTCTGCCATAGGCCACCACAGCGATCACATCCGGTTGCAGCGCGCGCAGGGCCTCCACGTTATCCGCCTCTTTGAAGTGAGGCGGCTGATAAATGGGGCAGCCCAGCGACAGCGCAAGCTCCTTCACCGGAGAGAAGCTCAGCTTCATGCCACGGTTTTTCTGCGCATCCGGCTTGGTATAGACACCGACGAGGTCAAAATCCTCCTGTGCCAGACGGCGCAGGCAGGTCGCGGCAATCTCCGGCGTACCCATAAACACAACACGCATCGTCTCAGTCCTCCCCGCGCATCAGCTTCCCGATTTCTTCATCTGTCAGCTTATGATACGCAGTCTCCGTATAGAGATGCCCGTCAAGATGGTCATATTCATGGCAGATGCAGCGCGCGGTCAGCTCCTCGCCCTCAAGCTCAAACCACTGACCGTTGCGGTCCTGCGCACGCGCGCGGACATAATTCGGCCGCTTCACCAGCCAGAACTCACCCGGCACACTGAGGCAGCCCTCCATGCCGTTCTGTTCGCCTCTGCGCTCGAGAATCTGCGGGTTAATCATCTCCACGACCGACTCCCCGGTATCAACCAGGAAAATCCGGCGCAGAATGCCCACCTGCGGCGCAGCCAGACCCACGCCATCGGCATCCTCCAGCGTTTCCGCCATATCATCAAGCAGCTCGTGCAGCTTGTGGTCAAACACCGTCACAGGACGGCAAACCTTATGCAGTGCAGGTTCTTCGGCTGTCAGAATTTTTCTCAAAGCCATGCTTGTTCACTCCTATTATTCATTACTGTTCAGGTCGGCATAGATGCCAATGCCGCGCTTTTCCCTCAGGAATTGACGCATAAGATGCGCAAGCAGCGCCCGCAGCGTGCGGGTATTCCGGCAGCTCAGCGTCAGGCGGCAGCGAAACTGATAATTTACGCGCGGAATCTGCGCCGGTGCCGGGCCCAGAAGCTGCACCTCCTCACCCGCATAGAAGGGGGAGGCAAGCTGCGCCTCCAACACAGCGCGAAATTCCTGCGCCACATTCCAGACGCCCTGCTCCTCGCGGCCATGTATGGTCAGTGTAATCAGATCCCGATAGGGCGGGCAGCCGCGCAGCACGCGCAGCGGGAGCTCGCTTTCATAAAAACGGTCGTAATCCTGCTGCGCCGCCAGACGGATCACCGGATTTTCCGGCGTCATGGTCTGAATCAGCGCGCGCCCCTGCTTCTCTCCGCGACCGGCACGCCCGATTACCTGCGTTATCAGATGGAAGGTCGTCTCCACAGCGCGGTATCCCGGCGTGTAGAGAGACATATCTGCATCCAGCACACCCACCAGCGTCACATTTTCAAAATCCAGACCCTTGGCCACCATCTGCGTTCCCAGCAGCACCGGAACGCGCTCCTGCCGGAAGTGGTCGAGCAGCTTCTCGTGCGTGTTGACCGCCGAAACCGTATCGGCATCCATCCGCAGCACCGCACAGTCGGGCAAAAGCTGCGCCAACTGCTCCTGCACGCGCTGCGTTCCAACGCCTACCTGCTTGAGATGCCCGCCGCAGACGGGGCAGCGCGCGGGCAGGGGCTCCGTGTGTCCGCAATAGTGGCACATCAGACGTCGATTATCCTGATGATAGGTCAGGCTGACCGTGCAGGCCGGGCAGCCCGGCACATGCCCGCAATCGACGCACTGCGTCATCCGGCTGCTGCCGCGCCGGTTCAAAAAAAGGATAGACTGCTGCCCACTGCGCAGATTTTCCCGCAGCGCGTGCAGCAGAGGGGCGCTGATTGCCGTTGCATTCCCGGCCCTCAGCTCCCGCTTCATATCCACAAGCTCAACCGGTGGCAAAGCCTGCTGATTGTAGCGGCTGCGCAGGGTATAAAGCTGATAAACCCCCGTTCTGGCGCGGTACATGCTCTCCACACGCGGTGTGGCAGAGCCCAGCAGCACCAGCGCTCCCGTCTGAACGCCGCGGTAAATCGCGACCTCAGCGGCATGATAGCGGGGTGAATTTTCTGATTGATAGGTATGCTCCTGCTCCTCATCGACGATAAAGAGGCCCGCATTGGGCACCGGTGCAAAGACCGCCGAGCGGGTTCCGAGCACCACCGTTGTCTCCCCGGCGCGAATCTGCTTCCAGGTATCATAGCGCTGGGTAATACGCAGGCCGCTGTGCAGCACAGCCACCCGCTCTCCGAAATGCGCCGTAAAGCGCGTCATGAGCTGCGGCGTCAGAGCAATCTCCGGCACCAGCACCACCGCCGATTTCTGCTGAGCAAGGCAGTCGGCAATCAGGCGCAGATAGACCGCAGTTTTCCCGCTGCCGGTCACGCCATGGAGCAGCGCCACACCCGGCTTTTCCCGCTGCATCTGTTGCCGCAGTCCCCGGTAGGCTTCCTCCTGCTCAGAATTGAGCGTCAGGGGTGCCGCCGGCGCAACCGCCCGCTGCGGCGGCAGCCGCAGCGCCTCCTGCTCACGAAGGCAGAGGCAGCCAAGCTGCTCCAGCCGACGCAGGGTTGCGGCGGTCACGCCGGTAAAATAAGCCAGATCCTTCACGGCGCATTCGCCCGTTGCGGCCAGCAGCTCCAGCGCGGCGGCCTGCACCGGGGCACTTTTGCGTTTGGCAGCGGCGCAGCGCAGCGCCTCCTCCGGCGTGATGCACAGGCAGGCAATGCGCTCCGTTTTATCCCTGACCCGCCGCCGACTGCTTGTCTGGCAGCACAGCAGATGCTTGTGCAGGAGATATTGCAGAGCCCTTTGCAGCGGCTCCTCCTCAAACTGCGCGCGCAGGGCCGAGGCATCGGCTGCACCGCCCAGTGCGGTGATGCTCTGCATCACCGCAAGCGCCACCGGCTGTCGGTGGATTGCGCTCTGCCAGTCTGGTGCCGCAATCTCATAGCGCTCCGTCTGCTGAAACCAGACACCCGCAGGCAGCACCGCCTTAAGCGCCTCATAAAAGGTGCAGAAATAGCGCTCGCGCAAAAAGCTGGTCAGCCGCAGCAGCCGATCATCCAGGAGCGGGGCGGCATCCAGTGGACAGGTCACCGACTTCAGTCCCGCCGCGTCCCCCTCACTCAGTGCCAGCACCATCCCCTCACACGGCCTGTTTCCCCTGCCGAATGGGACGCGGACGCGCATACCGGCGGAAAGCGACATGTCCTCCGGCACACGATAGTCATAGGGCTTGTCAATCGAAAAGACGGCCGACGAAACAGCAATTCTTGCAATCATTCGATCCGCTCCCTCCGCCCCGGACAAGCTGCAACGTGGGCTTGCCCGCGCATCCGTCTGCTCAGTCCCGGATCTCCGCCTTCAGCTTTCCCTCTGCCACCTCGCGGATGGCAAGGGTGACAGGCTTTTCCTCCAGCGGCTCCTGCTCAATCTGCGCGGCAATGGAAATCTGGCGCGCACGACGGGCCACCACATTGACCATCAGATAGCGACTGTTGATATTTTTGAGCAGCTCACTCATTGCGGGATACAGCATAGTTCTTATTCCTCCTCAAGATGAATCTGCCGATACTGCGACCGGCAGCCCTCGGCAGTCAGAATGGCGCGGAATTCAGCCAGCGTGCCGGGGATAGTATCGTTAATGACAGTATATTGATAGCGGTCTGCCAGACGGCATTCCTCAATTGCAATTTCCAGACGTTTCTGCGCAATTTCCTGCGGGGTATCGCCGCGCCCAAGCAGGCGCCGACGCAGCTCGGCATACGAGGGCGGGCCAACAAAGATGGAAATCGCGTCCGGACGGCGCGCCATGACCTGCAGGGCGCCCTGAACATCGATCTCCAGAATGACACTGTTCCCACGCTCAAGCGCCTCATTCACCGGGCGCAGCGGAGTGCCATAATAATGGTCTGCGTAGCGGGCGTATTCCAGCATTTCGCCCTGGTCGATCATGCGTTCAAAGGCGGCATGATCGACGAAAAAGTAATGCACGCCGTCGAGCTCATTGAGCCGGCGGGGACGCGTGGTTGCAGAAATGGAAAATTGCAGCCGCGCGTCTTCTTCCATAAGCTGGTGTACGACAGTCCCCTTCCCCACTCCGGAGGGGCCGGAAACAATAATGATTCTCCCCTTTTCCTTCAAGTTACTTCCTCCTCATCTCTATAAAGCGCTCCATCCCGGTCTGTCAGGCGCTTTGCGACCTGCTCCGGGGTGATGGCCGAGAGGATCACATGATCCGTGTCCATCACAAGCACTGCGCGCGTTTTTCTCCCATAGCTGGCGTCAATCAGCATGGCTCTCTCCCTGGCCTCCTGCACCAGACGCTTGATGGGCGCTGACTCCGGGCTCACCACGGTCAGAACCCGGTCTGCGGAAACCATGTTCCCAAATCCGATATTAACCAGTCGCATTGCTACTCGATATTCTGAATCTGCTCGCGGATTTTTTCCAGCTCTGCCTTGATCTCCACCACGCTGCGCGCCTGGCGGATGTCATTCCCCTTCGAGCCGATGGTATTCGCCTCACGATTCATCTCCTGCAGGAGGAAATCCAGTTTGCGGCCCACCGCGCCGCCCTCGGCCAGCAGCGACTCCAACTGGCTCAGGTGGCTGCGCAGGCGCACCGTCTCCTCATCCACAGCCACCTTGTCTGCAAAGATCGCCGCCTCCGTCAGAATCCGGCTCTCATCAAGGCTGGTATTTTCGAGCACCTCGCGGAGCTTTGTCTCAAGCCGTGCACGATACTCGCGGACTGTCTCGGGGCTGCGCTGCTCAATCTGCTCCACATGGCTGAGCACCTGCGCCGCATGTGCACGCAGATCAGCCGCCAGCGCCTCACCCTCAGTGGCGCGCATGGTCTGATAGGCCCGCAGCGCCTCGGCCGTCACGGTCAGCAAATCCTGCGTATTCTGCACCTCATCCTCCACCGGCTTCTCCACAACAAAGACATCCGGGAAACGGGCCAGCGCGGTCACGCTGATGTCCTCACGCACCCCATACTCTCCGGCAATCGTGCGCAGCGCCTCAAGATATCCCTCCAGCAGCGGACGATTCAGATTGATGTGGATATTATCCTCGGTCGCCGTCTGCACACTGACAAACACATCGACCTTACCGCGGAAAACGCTCTGCTTCACCAGTTGCCGGATGGCATCCTCCGCATAGGAGAAAGCGCGGGGCAGCTTGACATTGCAGTCCAGAAAGCGGTTGTTAACGGACCGGAGCTCTACGGTAATCTCCCGGCCACGCAGGGTTTGCACGGCGCGGCCGTAGCCGGTCATACTGTGGATCAATGATACCACTCCTTTTCTATCATCAAATCATATAAATGTGCGCAGCGCTGCTCAGCGGCAGCCCTGGCACAGACAATTCAGACACATCAGCGAGCCGCAGAGATTGCACAGCGCATCGTCGCCGCTCTCGGCATAGTGCTCCTGGCGGTAGGCATAGGCCCCGCGCCCGGAGGTCTGGTTGAGCGCAGAACGATATTCAATATTATTGGGCTCCATCTGCACCGCAATGCGGAAATTCTGAGCCGCCTCATCCATCCAGCCGCGCCGCTGGGCGATCACGCCCCTGAGATAGTACCATTCGGCGCTGCGTCCGGAGATTCCATCCAGGCAGCTCTCCGCCCCCTCAAGATCCCCCTGCTGAATCAGGCGGCGAACCTGCGCAAAGGCCGCACTGCCGCGCTCCGCGCCGCCATAGGAGGCTGTCCGGGTTCGGGTTGTATTGGAAGCATTTGCGCCGCCCCTGGTCAGAAGGTCATAGGCCTCGTTGATCTCCTTCATCTTCTCCTGGGCCAGGTCAGCCAGGGGGTTGTCCACATAGCGGTCGGGGTGATACTTGCGCGCAAGCTCACGATATGCTTTCTTGATTTCCTCCTCAGAGGCGCCCTGCGGCACACCGAGGACTTCATAGGGGTCCTTCATCCGTTGCTCCTTTTTTGACTTTTCTGAATGTGCCGCTCTCAACGGCACGCAGCACCGCAGGCAGCCCATAGTAAATGATATTCTGCACCAGTGCATGGTCTGCCCTCGGCGGCAGAAGCTCCAGCGCGGAGGCTGCCAGGCTGATCGAGGCCTCCAGTGTGTCGTGCAGCAGCGCGCGGTCAGCCGCACTGAGCGCCCCCTGCTCCAGTTGGAAGCGGTAGCACAACGGGTTATAGCGCGCCGCGCGCAGATCGGCAGGCAAATCCTCCAGGGCATCCACCAGATAGAGGAAGCGCCCAACATGGTAAAGCAGAACTTGCAGACTCCGCCGCGTTCTCTCCTCCTGCACCCCGTCTGCGCAGCAGCGCAGCATCTCCGCGAAGGCATCGGCCGCGCGGTCCATGCTGGCGCAGCGGGTCTTCTCCAGGCAGCGCAGCTTCTCCAACTGCCGGGAAAAGCAGGCATCAGCCTGCGGCTGCCGCGCTCTGGCGCGTTGATAGGGGCGCCGGTAGAACGCCAGCGCAAGGCGCGCACCCAGCCGGTGCAGGGGCGTGCCATCCTGAAGGGCGTCATGCATCTTCCAGTACATCAGCAGCACGCTCAGATCCGCCACCTCACACATCAGCGCGTCATCCGGCAGACAGGGCTTCCTGCAAAATGGGTGCGCCGGGCAGCGGCAGGATGTGGGGCTGCACTGCGCTTCCTGCAGGAGAAAATACAGGAAGGTCATATCATAGCTGACCAGAAAGCGGGCGCGGAAGCCATAGCGCCGCTTCAGCGCCCGGCAGAGCCCGCAGTAGCCCGCGCGGTAGCGAGCCTGTGCCTCCGGCGGGAGCCTGTCCTTTCGGGGTAAGACATATCCAAACATATTTATTTCACAAACTCCACAACAGCGAAGCGCAGCGGACGCCGCCGCAGATGGCGGTTATAGAGCAGCGCCGGAACACAGCCGGACAGCAGTGCGGCGGCCGCCACCGCAACAGCCCAGGGGCCAAGCGGGGCCGCAGCCAGATAGCCCGCCAGAAAGCACAGCAGAGGCAGCAGATACACCAGCGCCGCTGCACCCAGCACGGAAGTCGTGGCAGACTCGACCCAGACGCGGTCGCCGGGCGCCGCGTGAATGCGATTCTCCGCTGTCAGCGTCAGGGTTTGCCCAAGCGCAGCGCAGCCGGCGCAGCGGTGGCAATCGCCGCTGCACGCACTCTCGCGGCGGACAGACAGCCGCACTCTCCCGTCAGGCAAGAGCGCCTCAACCGTCGCACGCTGGCGCATACTCAGCGCTCTCCATCCGCCGTGCTGCGGATCACGCGGGCAGTATATGGCCCCATAACCACGCCAAGCGGCGAGTTCTCCGGCAGCTCCACCGTCAGTCTGACCAGGCCGCTTGTCTCGTCATAGTCGCGGCTCAGATCTGCATAAAGCCTGATGCTGTCCGCACTCAGGGCATTCATATGCACCGAGCGGCCGCGGAGCGTGATGCGGATTTCGTCATCGGCAAGGGTCAGACTCTCATTGGAATCCTTCCGGATGATTCGATCCGTCGGGATTGTGAATTCTTTCATCACAATATTGGTGTTAATCTCAATGACCGTATCGACTGTCGTGCGGCTGGAGCGATTGGTCGTGCCTTCCGGCAGCATTTGCGTGATCTCCTCCATCATAATCTGGGGCACACCATCGTCAAAATAGTCCGCCAGATCCACCGTTGCAATATAGATGACAGACGGAAGCTCCTGCAAGGCAGCCGGATCCCCCGTCACCGTAATTCTGGAGGGCGAAACGCGGCATTCCAAATCCGCTTCAGTCAGGCCGCCGCCATTCTCAAAGGCCACCTTCAGCTCCACCTCGCGGCTGTGATAAACCGGGAGCACCAGCTCAACGCTCTCTGCGGAGACGGTGCAATAGCCGCTCAGGGTCAGCTCATTGCCCTGGGCGTCCAGATAAACCGGTGTCAGAAGCTCCTCCAGCGTCTCAAGCGCAGGTTCCTTCTGCTGCGGCCGCACCAGCACCCGCTCGATCTGGCTGACCTCCTCCGCAGGGCCCTTGACGGTGATGCTCTGCGGCGTCAGGGAGGCCAGCTCCTCGCGCGTCCAGTAATTTTCGGCGGTGCTGACGGTGTAGTCCAGCTCCAGCTCAAAGCTACGCTCTCGAATCTGGCTGATATTCAGGTGGATATTCCCGCTGCGGCTCTCGGTGCTGATGTCGCCGGAGGCCACGCTGCCCGGAAATTCCAGTGACCAGCTCACATCATGCTCACCGGCCTCCGTAATCCGGCTCAGATTCACCACAGCCACCAGGGTATCATTATCCAGCTCCTTCAGATCGGCGCGCGTTCCCTTCAGCTTGACACTGACGCGGGAATTCTCCCCGCCCGTCACCATCAGGCCGCGCTTCTCCAGGTCTGAGCTGCCCTCAAAAACGATGGGAATGCCATTGATCGTGGAGGTATCCTCCGGATTGACCACGGTAACGGCATAGACCCAGAGACAGATGGACGCCACCAGCGCCAGGAGCATCGCGGGAATCTTACTTTTCTTCATTGCCATCCTCCTGTTTCTTCCGGCGGAATCTGGCCAGCAGCGCGGTCAGGCTGCGCTGCTGCTCCTGCTGCGGCGCAAGCCCGTTAAGCAGCAGCTTTTCCAGCGTCTTGGGGGCCAGGTAGCGCTTGAGCATACCGCCCAGCGCCACGGAAATTGCGCCGGTTTCCTCCGAGACCACCACCACCACAGCGTCGGAGGCCTCGCTCATGCCGATGGCCGCGCGGTGGCGCGTGCCAAGATCACTGCTGATGTTGTGATTCTCCGTCAGCGGCAGCACGCAGCCGGCCGCAGCAATGCGCTCATTGCGGATAATCACCGCGCCGTCATGCAGCGCAGCCTTAGTGAAAAAGAGGTTGCGCAGCAGCTCACTTGAAACCTGTGCATCAATGACAGTGCCGCTTTTCTGGTATTCCTGCAACGGCGTGCTGCGCTCAAAAACCAGCAGCACACCCGTGCGCTCCCGCGACATGATTTCACACGCGCTGACGGTCTGGGCAATGACGCGGTCGATGCTGCGCAGCTCCGGCTTGGTTCCCAGGAGCTCGCGGAGCTTCTTGCCGCCCAGTCGATCCAGCAGACGGCGCAGCTCCGGCTGGAAGACAATACAGAGCGCAATCAGCCCAACCTCCAGCACCATATCCAGCAGATAGTTCATCAGATACATATTGATGACCTGCGTTACCACCGTCAAAACCAGCAGCACCAGAATGCCCTTGGCGATGCGCGCTGCGCCGGTAGACTGGATGGCCGTGATAATCTTATAAATCAGGAAGGCCACCAGAAGAATATCGATGATATCCATGATTTTGATGGTGGGGAGCATGGACGCAAAATCCTTGATATAGTTGATAATCGTATCCATAAGCAATACTCCGCCTATACTGTTTATTCAGTTAATTATATCCGATTTTTCCGTCAATAGCAAGAGGGTTGCGGCTGTTTTTCGGTCGCTCAGGAAAATAGTTTGCCGCACAGCCCCGCAAAGGCCGCCATTTCCTGCGCCGTGTTGAAGGCGCTGAGGCTGGCGCGCACAGTGCCCGTATCCAGTGTTCCCGCGCTACGGTGCGCCAGGGGCGCGCAATGCAGCCCCGCGCGAACCGCCACGCCGTGCGCCGCCAGCCGTGCGGCCGCCTCCTCGCAGTCCAGCCCCTCCACCGTGAAGGAGAGTACCCCCACCTGCCCCGGCCCGCGCAGCAGATGCACCCGCTTCAGCGGCTCCAGACTCCGCTCAAGACGCCACAGCAGCGCGCGCTCATGGCGCACAATGCGCTCCACACCCTGCCGCTGCACAAATTGCAGCCCTGCATACAGCCCTGCGATGCCCACAACATTATGCGTCCCCGCCTCCAGCCGATCCGGAAGAAAATCCGGCATATCCTGCTCCCGGGAGTTGCTGCCGGTACCGCCGCAGAGCAGGGGCCTTGCTGCCGCAGCACAAAGGAGGATGCCGGTTCCCTGCGGGCCGTAGAGCCCCTTGTGGCCAGGCATCGCAATAAAGGCCGCACCACTCTCCGCAAGTGAGACCGGAAGTACGCCCGCCGCCTGCGACGCATCAATAATCAGCGGCACACCCCGCTCCCGGCAGAGCGTCCCCAATGCCTGCACCGGCAGCACCGCGCCAAAGACATTGGAGACCTGCGTGCAGACCACTGCCGCCGCTGGGCGCTCCAACGCCCGCCGGAAGGCCGCAAGCGTTTCCTCCGGCGCAAAGAGTGCTCCCTGCGCCGTTTCCACCTGCGCGCCGAGCGCATAAAGCGGCCGCGTGACGGCGTTGTGCTCCAGCCCGGAGATCACCACGCGCCCGCCGGGTGGCACCAGCGAATGCAGCGCAAGATTCAGGCCGTGCGTTGCATTCATGGTAAAGACCACCTGCTCCGGCTGGGCGTCAAAGAGCGCTGCGGCCAGGGCGCGACAACGAAAGACCAGCTTCGCCGCCTGCATCGCCGGCGCATAGCCGCCGCGTCCAACGCTGGCGCAGTGCCGCAGCGCCCACTGCATCGCAGCCGCCACCGCCGGTGGCTTCTGAAAGCTGGTTGCCGCGCTGTCCAGATAGATCATTCTCCCACCTCCTCCCAGTGGCCATCCGGCCGACTGCGATAGATACCCTGCGGCATCAGTCCTTCCCCGCGCAGCAGACGCTTCGCCGCAGCAAGGCTCTGCCCCCGCAGGCGCAGACTGTAGCCGCAGCCCTTTTGCCGCAGGGCTTGTGGCGTCCGCAGCAGGCGCGCTTGAATCCCGGCGTTCTGGAGCCGCTGCGCTGCGCGGCTTGCAGCCGTAATGGAGCGAAATGTAAGCATTACATCGTACATTCTCCTCACCTCCCAGCCCATTCTATGCCGCGCGACAAAAGCTGACACGATTTTTATGGTAAACTTAATAGAAACTTAATTTCTTTTGGGTTATATTTTTAATATTTAACGGGTATTATATAGGTGTGAGTGTTGAGTTTTTCTTTTTCATTTTCCCCCTCTTATTCTATATGGATGCCGCAGACAGGTTTCTTCTCTGTCTGCGGTCTTCTTTTTGCGCCGGGGTTGCAACTTTTTTCGCCTGTCAAGTTTTTTCTCTTGACAAGCAGTCCAAAGTCGGGTACAATAGGGCAGTATCGTGGAGAACGGAGGCACCTATGCGTTGAAACAGGAAGCTTTCACCATGTCCCTGCTTTTTGATTACTACGCTGGTCTGTTGACAGAAAAGCAGCGCAGCTATTTTGACCTTTATTACAATCAGGATCTCTCCCTGAGTGAGATCGCGGAGCAGGAAGGCATCTCCCGACAGGGTGTCCATGACACCATCAGCCGCGCCGAGGCCATTCTCCGCGATGCGGAGCGCAGCATCGGCTGCATTGCGCGTGAGCGCACGTTGCAGGCGGCCTTCTCCCGGATACAGACTGCGGCACAAAGCCTGCTGCAACATCAGGACCCATCCGTGCGGCAAAATGGACAAGCCATCCTTGCCGCGCTCTCTTCCGCAAAGGAGTAAAGCATGGCATTTGAAGGTCTGACTGCGAAACTGAACGCAGCATTCAAAAAGCTCCGTGGCAAAGGACGCCTCACAGAAGCTGACATCAAGGAAGCAATGCGTGAGATTCGTCTGGCGCTGCTGGAGGCGGACGTCAGCTACAAGGTCGTCAAGGACTTCGTCAAGTCGGTCTCGGAGCGCTGCGTCGGCCGCGATGTGCTCGAAAGCCTCACCCCCGCCCAGATGATCGTCAAGATCGTCAACGAGGAGCTGATCGCTCTCATGGGCAGTGAGAATCAGCGCATCACCATCTCTCCCAAATCTCCCACCGTCGTGATGCTGGTTGGCTTGCAGGGCGCAGGCAAAACCACCAACGGCGCAAAGCTGGCCGGTCTGTTCAAAAAGCAGGGCAAGCGCCCGCTGCTTGTCGCCTGCGATATTTATCGCCCCGCCGCCATCAAGCAGCTTGAGGTTGTCGGCGCGCAGCTTGGCATCCCCGTCTTCCAGATGGGGCAGGAGAATCCCGTCAAGATTGCAAAGGCCGCCATCCGCCATGCGCAGCAGCATGGCAACGACATGGTTTTCCTGGATACCGCCGGTCGTCTGCACATCGACGAGGCTCTGATGAATGAGCTCAAGTCGATCAAGAATGAGGTACAGCCCAGCGAGATTCTTCTGGTTGTTGACGCAATGACCGGTCAGGACGCAGTGAATGCCGCGCAGTCCTTCCACGAGTGGCTGGACATCGACGGCGTGATGCTGACCAAGCTCGACGGCGATGCCCGCGGCGGCGCTGCGCTCTCCGTCAAGGCCGTCACCGGCAAGCCCATCAAGTTCATTGGCACCGGCGAAAAGCTGGATATGATTGAGCCCTTCCATCCGCAGCGCATGGCCTCGCGCATCCTGGGTATGGGCGATGTGCTGACACTGATTGAGAAGGCAGAGCAGGCCCTCGACCAGAAAAAGGCCGCAGAGCTTGAGCAGAAGCTGCGCGCCAACAAGTTCACGCTGGCGGATTTCTATGACCAGCTTGTGCAGCTCAAGTCGATGGGTTCCATGCAGGATCTTCTTGGCATGATCCCCGGTATGAGCTCCATGAAGAATGTGCAGGTGGATGAAAAGGCGCTCGGGCGCACAGAGGCGATCATCCTCTCCATGACGCCCTACGAGCGGGAGAATCCCGCCTGCCTCAACTCCTCGCGCAAGCGCCGCATCGCGCTGGGCTGCGGCATGAAGGTTGAGGATATCAACCGTCTGCTCAAGCAGTTCGATCAGATGCAGCAGCTTGTCAAGCAGATGAACAGCAGCAAAAAGCGCAAAAAATTCGGTAAGCTGGGCGGCTTCCCCGGAATGCCCGGCCTGTGATCTGGGTCCTTGGGCGATGTATTCGCCTGACGATAGATGAAATTTGATTCTTATTATTTTGGAGGTAAACCCCATGGTTAAAATCAGACTGAGAAGAATGGGCGCGAAGAAGGCTCCCTACTACCGCATTGTTGTCGCTGACTCCCGCAGCCCCCGCGACGGCCGCTGCATCGAGGAAATCGGCAGCTATGATCCCCTGACCACCCCGGCCACCATCAATGTGGATGTGGAGAAGGCTCAGCAGTGGATCAAGAACGGCGCACAGCCCACCGACACCGTCAAGGCTCTCCTGAAGAAGGCAAACGTCCTTTAATAGAGAAGGGAGCGCACGATGAAGGAACTCTTGCTCTACGTGGCAACAAAGCTGGTCGATCATCCTGAGGCAGTCACGGTTACAGAGAGAGAGGACGGAGACGGCACTGTTCTGGAGCTGCATGTGGCCCCCGAGGATATGGGCAAGGTCATCGGCAGACAGGGACGCATTGCGAAGGAAATCCGCACCATCGTCAAATCCGTTGCCATGCGCGACGGCAAGCGCGTCACCGTCGATATCGTCGACTGATACAGCCAGTCAATTTCCGGCTGCAAGCTGCAATTGGCTGCGGGCGCCTCACAGCGTCGAAAAAGAGACTGCAAGCGCAGTCTCTTTTCGCTTTTTTCACCACGCGCGCAGAGCCCTGCGCAGAAATGAGGCATCACATGCAATACCGCATTCTGGATATTCGCACATGCAGCGCGCAGACACTCCAGGCATGGTTTGCCGCGCTCACCCCCGCCCGGCAGGAGGCCATTCTCACGCTGCGGCGCGACGGGGATCGCGTCCGCCGCCTTTGCGCCTGGCAGCTTGCACTCGAGCTGCTCAGCGCAGACTGCGGGCTGCCCGCGCACGCGCTGGAGATTCGGCCGGACGCCCTGGGAAAGCCGCAGGTCTGCGGTCTTGCGCTGCACTTCAACCTGAGTCACTCCGGATATTACGTTGCCTGCGCCACCGACCGCAGACCGGTCGGCATCGATCTCGAGCAGCGCCGTCCATTGCGCCCGGCGCTGGCGCAGCGCGTTTGCAACGCCGCAGAGCTGGCCTTTCTCTCGCCGGAGGGCAGGCTCGATTCCACACGCTTTTTGCAGGTCTGGACTGCGAAGGAGGCGCTGCTCAAATATAATGGCACCGGCCTGCGCACGGATCCGCGCCAGGTCTGTGTGGTGCAGAATGGGCAGCTCTCGGTTCCCGGCTGCGTTCTGCTGAGCCAGCCGACCGTCGAATATGTCCTCAGCATCGTCTCTGCGCCCACCGGCCAACGCCCCCAGCCGGAAGGTGCGCAAAAAACCACTTGAGAATAGTCAAAACCTCCGGCTTAGCCGGAGGTTTTGATTCGTTATTCAGGTCTTGCGGCGCAGACTGCTCAGGCAGCCGGGTCGCAGACATAGCTGCCGCTCATGCAGCGGAGCATAATCAGCGCAAGCTGTGCGCGGGTCGCATGACCCAGAGGATCCAGTCTGCCTGCGTCGCCAATAAAGATTCCCTCCTGGCAGGCCCAGCACATGGCCTCAAGCGCATAATCGGAGATGCGGACTGCGTCCGTGAAGGCCGCAAACGTCTGCGTCGCCTTCGGCTCGCCGGCAGCGCGCCAGAGAATCGTCGCAATCTGCTCGCGGGTAATGGGCTGCTCCGGTGCAAAGCGCTTCTCCGCAACGCCCAGAACGATTCCATTCGCCTCTGCCCAGGCAACCGCGTCGGCATACCAGCCAGCCGCGTCCACATCCACAAAGCTGCTGCTCTGTGCAATCTCGGGCTCACCCGCCGCGCGGTAGAGAACCGTGACCAGCATTGCACGCGTCAGCTTGCCATTCGGGTCGAAGGCCGTCTCGCTGACGCCCTCAAAGAGGCCGTTGGCCACAACAAAGTCCACTGCCTCGTGATACCATTCTCATCCACAAAGCTGCTGCTCTGTGCAATCTCGGGCTCACCCGCCGCGCGGTAGAG